>JBOHWF010000420.1:0-6216 GCA_050736455.1 Binataceae bacterium (SeqCode)
GTTGCATGGCGGGCCGGCGTCGTCGGAGACGATCACCTCGAAGTCGGCGTAGCTGCTCGCGAGCACGCTCGCGATCGCGCCGCGCAGATAGGCCGGCCGGTTATGGGTCGCGATCAGCACGCTGACGCGGGGCGATCCGGCCGTCATCGCGCGACCTCGGCGAACAGCGCGGTCAACTTCTCGAGATGGCAGGAGAGGTTGAACTGTTGCGCGCACGCACGCGCTTCGGATCGTAACCGCGAATAGTGCGTCGCGTCGCCGAGGCACTCGACGATCGCGGCCGCCAGCCCGGCGGCGGTCGGTGGAGCGCCCGGCGCGAGGTGACCGTTGACGCCGTCGCAGAGCCAGTCAGGAATCCCGCCGACCGCGAAGGCCGCGGCCGGAACTCCCTCGCATCCGGCTTCGAGGCCGCTCAGCCCGAACGGCTCCTGCCACAGGCTCGGCAGCGCGATCAGGTGCGCGGCCCGCAAGGTTGCCTGGTAGGCGGCGCCGGTCAGCCATCCGCGGAATTCCACAGCGATCGTCGCCGCCGCGGCGATCGTGGCGTGATCGGCGAGCATCCGCGCAGCGCAACGCTCCCACGCCGCACGCGCCGGACCGTCGCCAGCAAAGACGAGGCGGAGCGGCCGGCGGAGCGCAGCAGCCGCGATCGGCATTGCGCGGATCAGGTACTCGCCGCCTTTGGCACTGACCATGCGGCCGGCGCACAGTATCTGCAATTCATTATCCGCCAGCGACACCTGCGCAGACGGCACCGCGGTGGATTCAGCGCTATCCGCATTCATCAGCGGAGGTGGAATCACGCGGACCGCACTGGCGTCGAAGCCCTGGCGGATAAATTCGCGGCGCATCTGCGCGCCCGCGGTGAGGATCGCCGAATAGCCGCCGAGCAGTTGCAGGCGCTGCATTTCGCGCCGATACAAACTCCACGTGACGGCAGGATTAAGCCCGCCGCATCGATGCGGAAGGTAGTGCAGCAAGCAGCGCCAACTGAGAGGCCGGCCGCAGGCGCGTCGCTGCGGAAAGGCAAAAGTCTTTGTGCCGCTCACGCAGGCGCCGAAGTAATTGTGGGCAAAAAAGACCGCGCGCCGTCCGGCAATGATGCTGCGCTCAGTGGCCGGATCGTTGAGCCCATGCGAGTAGATGAGGTCCGGCCGCCAATCGCGCAGGCGGTCGAGCACGGCGGCGCCGATGCGGTCGAAACACCAGCGCGGAGCGTCAGCGGGGAGGCTGATCGCCTCGCGATCCGACGGTTGATCGACCTCGCACAGGTAGGCCAGGTCGTGGCCGGAATGCGCCAGCGCAGGAATGACCGTGTCGAGATAGGTTTCGGCGCCACCCACTTTGCGACTGCTCCAACTGGCGACCGCGATGCGCATTATCCGGCTCGCAGTGGGCCGATGGTGTGCTCGAGCGCAAAGCGCGAGCGATAGAGGGCGGCCGCCGCCGCGCCGTAACGCTCGCGCGCCGCGTGGTCATCGATCAGTTCGAGCAGCCCGCGCTCCAACGCCGCGCGATCATCATCAACCAACGCCAGCGCACTGCTTTGCTCCCACAAGGGCTCGGTCGCCGGGCCGCGCGTGGTCAAGATTGCGCGCGCATGCGCGAGCCCGGCGACCAGCGTCGTCCGCCGCGCGCAAGCACCGTCCGCGTAGGGCTGCAACATCAGATCGCAGGCGGAGAGTTGGGCCGACAGGTCGCTCGCGGCGAGGTAGCCGGTCGCATGAATCCGCGCAGACACATCGCGCGGCAACCCGGCCAGTGTCGCGCGGAACTCGAGGCTGCCGGCGCCGAGCAGCGCAAGCGCAACGCCCTCACGGGCGGCCAGCACCCGCGGTAATAAATCTGTGAGCAGGCGGCGCGTCGATTCCGGGTAGGTGCTGAAGTGGCCGACCAGCACGCCGCCGGCGGGCGCCAGGCTGCGCCGCACTGCGAGCACTGCGGCCTCGTCGAGCACGGGCGGAATCGTGCTGGGGAGCGGCAACCAGATGGCGTCGCGTGAAACTCCGACTTGCGTGCGCAGGAGCTCGGCCCAGAAGGGCGTCGAAACGAAGATGCGCGCGGCGGAGCGCGCCACGAGCGCCGCCATCGTGCGATTAACCACGCCCAGCAGATTTTGCGCGCAGCGCTGGCCGCGGACGATCGGAAACATCACCTCATGAAACATCACGGTCGGCGCGCCGCGCCCGCGCCGTCCGAGGAGCCACGCGCACAGCGGCAAATTCATGCCCTTCCAGCCGAACGCCTGCGGCTCATACTGGGTCAGCAGGCGCCCGCCCCCGCTCTGCGCGATCATCGCCGCAAGCCTCGCCAGCGTGCGCAGCCCGAAACGATCGGCGACGCGATGCACCACAACACTCGCGTCTTCCGCATCCGCGCCGTCCGTGGGCGGCGCCCAGACGTGAACCTCGTCGCCGGCGGCAGCGAGTCCGCGCGCGACGATTTGCGTGTAGTCGCTCACGCCGCCGCGCTGCGGCGGATACTCGCCGGTGAGAATCTGCCAGATCATGCGGCCGCCCGATAGATTTCGAGACAGCGTGCAACCACGCGCGGCCAGCGGAACTTATCGGCGACCATCCGGCGTCCGGCAGCGCCGATCGTTGCCGCCTCCACCGGATGACCCTGAATCCAGAGAATCCGTTCGCCGAGCGCCGCACGATCACCGGGCGGCACGACGAAGCCGGTAATTCCATCGGTCACCACCTCGGGCATCCCGCCGACCGCGGTGCAAATAACTGGCGCCCCGCAGGCCATCGCTTCGATCAGGGTCTGGCCCAGCAGTTCGGCGGCGGGGACGGCGTCGCCGTACAGGGTTCGCGTGACGCTGGGCAGCACGGCGCAGGCCGCGCGCCGATAAGCCGCGGCCAATTCGGCGTCATCGCAATCGTGGCGGAAGCTGACCGTCTTGTCCGACGCCATCCGCTTCAAGTCCTCGAGGTAACGCTGATCGATCTCGCGTCCGATGATTTGCAGCGGCGTCGCGGGTGGCATCGCGTTGATTAGGACGTCGATTCCCTTATGCGGCAGGATGCGCCCGGCGTAGAGCACGCCGCCATCGCGCGGCGTTTCGGGCACGGGCGAAAATCGCTGCGGATCGACTCCCGCGAGGATCACATGCGCGAAGGCCTTGCCGCGATGGCCGTGCGCGTCGCGGCTGAACTCGCTGATATGCAGGTGCGCATCGTACCAGCCATCGGTTGCCAGCCATGACGAGACGTCGACGCCGCCGCCGCCGAGGTCCGTGACAAAGACGCGGCGTCCGGTCGCCCGGCAGAAGAGCGCCGCGGCGCTGCTGGCGAGCACGAAGCGCTGATGGCAATGCACGACGTCGGCGTCGCGCAATTCACGGAGCAGTCCGAGCGCCATCGGATTACTGCGCTGACCGCGCACGTACCACGGCCGTCCGATCACATGCACGCGCAAAGCGCCGGCCGCGGCGTCGATAGTCTCAGCCCCGAAGGTCAGCAACCGTGTCGGCACGGCGTCGGCCATGTGCCGCGCCAGTTCATAGGCGTAGCGCTCCGCGCCACCGCTCACGCCGGCCGGCCCGAAGAGCGCGGGAACCAAGTGCACGACTCGCATCAATCCGCCGCGACGTTCCAGCTCGCGTCGCAAAACACCGGACCATCCATCGGCCGCGGAATCATGCCGGTGCCGTAGATGTCGGCGGGAAAGACCTCGAGCGCGAGCGCGTCGATAATCACGTCGAGGTCGCGCGTGATGTCCGCGAAGTCGCCGAAATAAAGATCCAGCATGTAGGCGCCCGGCATCAGCGGAAGCCGCTCGAAGCTGCAGCTAATCGTGCCGCGCGTCAGCGCGGGCCCCTCGAAACCCGCGCGCGTCCAGCGATTGCTGACGCCGAGAATCGGCGCGCCGTTCGCAGTCTTGATCGTTACGCCGAGAATCGGCCGCACCGGATAGGGGACGGCAAAGCGCGCCTGCACCGAGAGCGAGCCGCCCATTTTGGCCGCGCCGTCGAGCCCGTCGGGCCGCGAGCGCAGCTGCACTTCCGACATCAGCGGCGCCGAGCCGCGCGTCCGCCCCGGATGCCCTTCGAGGTTGCGCACCGGCCGATCGCGCAGCAGTTCGGCGCTCATGTAGCGCGAGATCATCGCCGCCGGTGCGCCGATCGCCTCGACCCGCCCGTCGCGGATGATCATGCAGGAGCGGCATAACGACTCGATCGACGCGAGGTTGTGGCTGACGAACAACACCGTGCGCCCGGCGCGCGCGACCTCGTTGATCTTGCCCAGGCAGCGCTTCTGAAAGGCGGCGTCGCCCACCGCCAGCACTTCGTCCACCAGCAGGATTTCCGGCTCCAGATGGGCCGCCACGGCGAACGCGAGCCGCACATACATCCCGCTCGAGTAGCGCTTGACGGGCGTGTCGATGAAGCGCTCGAGCTCGGCAAAGGCGACGATCGCGTCGAACTTGCGCGCGATCTCGGCGCGCCGCATGCCGAGAATCGCGCCGCTCAAAAAGACGTTGTCCCGCCCGCTCAGCTCGGGATGGAAGCCGGTGCCCACTTCGAGCAGACTGCCGACGCGGCCGTGAAGCTCGGCGCGTCCCTGCGTCGGCTCCGTGATACGCGCGAGGATTTTGAGCAGCGTTGATTTGCCCGCGCCGTTGCGGCCGATGATCCCGCGCACTTCTCCGGCCGCGAGCTCGAAGCTCACACCGTCGAGCGCCTGCACGTATTCCGGGGCTCGGCGGTCGCGGGCGAGTCGTCCGCTCAAGCGTCGCGCCGGGGCGTTCACCGCGCGCATCACGCTTTCGCGCAGCGTCCGATAAGGTTCGCGGACGCCGATCCGATAGCGCTTGCCGAGGTTTTCCGCGCGGATCATCGAATGCATTTTGGTGAGTCTCCCGCGGCTCAGATCAGATCGGCAAATTCGCTTTCCATCCGGCGGAACGCATAGGCGGCATAGACTAAAATCGCCGCGGCAATCGCCGCCGACAGCGCGAGCGCGGACCAGTCAAAGGGCCGCCCGAAGATCGCGGCGCGAAACCCCTCGATTATGCCGCTGAGCGGATTCAGGCTCACCAGCCAGCGCCAGCGCCCGGGCACGAGGCTCAGCGGATAGATAACCGGCGTCACAAACATCCAGAGTTGCAGGACGAAGGGCAGGGCGTAACGCACATCGCGGTATTTCACATTCAGCGCCGACAGCCACATCCCGATCCCGGCGGCGACCACCGCGGTCAGGAACGCGAGCACCGGAAACATCAGGAGACTCGGTGTGAAGGCCACGCCATACCACGGCATCATCACGAACAGGATCACCGCGGCGATCGCGAAGTCCACCAGCGCCGCGCCGACCGCCGCCACCGGAATCACCAGCCGTGGAAAATAGACCTTGGTTATCAGGTTGGCGCTGCCCACCAGGCTGTTGCCCGCATTGCCGACGGCGCCGGCAAAAAAATTCCACGGCAGCAAGGCGGCATAAGAAAAAATCGCATAGGGTTCGCCCTCCGACGGCACGCGCGCCAGCCGGCCGAAGAGCAGCGTGAACACCACCATCGTCAGGAACGGCTGCAGCACCGCCCACGCGATGCCCAGCACGGTCTGTTGATAGCGCACCTTGACGTCGCGCCAGGCGAGAAAGAAACAGAGGTCGCGACGGTCCCACAGCTCGGCCAGTCCAAAGCCGCGCCATCGGCGCTCGCTGGTAATCGTGATGGTCGGCGCCGCGCCAGCGGCCGGCGGCGGGGTTGCACGAGCGCGACGCAAGCCGAGCTCCGCCGCCTCGCTCGTCGCGTCCGGCGGGTCGCTGGCGGATGTCCCGCCGCGGTCTCCTACTCGATCCAGTTCGCGCATTTTTCCGGTCCGCAGCTCAATTTCCAGTATACGAGCGCTCGAGGTTTAGCTCACGCGCTTTTGTTGAACCGCCTGCGGGGCGGAAAGCTCTACTATTTGGCGCGCCATGTCCGCCGCAGTGCAGGCTCTGAGCGCCGCGCCGAAGGCCTCGAATCGTCGCCGCGCACCCTCTGGGTTGCGGTTCCAGCTTAGCAAACGCGCCGCCAGGTCTTCGGCATTTTCCGGGTCGGGCAGCAGCAGGTCGCGCAGTTCAGGCGGATAGCGCTCGGCGACGCCGGCGCGCGCGCTGACCATCGCGGGCACCCCGGCAGCAATCGCTTCATGCACATTCAGCCCGTAAGCCTCGTAACGCGTGGGACTCACCAGCAGGTCGGCGGCGGCGAGCACCTCCGCCACCC
>JBOHWF010000421.1:0-5284 GCA_050736455.1 Binataceae bacterium (SeqCode)
GTAAACGAGTCAGTGGTCTGGTAATGGAGTTGCAGGCGATCAAGCAATGACTTCAAGTTCGTAGTCGGGCGTGCAACGCCCATCGCCGCCGCCCGGCTGACGTTGCCGCGGCCCGCGATTATCCCAGCCATCGCCACTATCGCCAAGGCCGCGCGGAGACCTCTCTGCGCCGTCATTCAGCTTGCCCGGATGCGCAGTTCGCGGGGCCGCGCGCCGTCGGCCGGCAGCACCAGCCCGTCGCGTTCCATCTCCTCGACCATCCGCGCCGCGCGATTGTAGCCGATGCGCAGGCGGCGCTGGATCATCGAGATCGACGCCTGCCCAGTCTCGGTAACAATCCGCACCGCGTCGTCATAGAGCGGATCGCGCTCGCCGCCGTCGCCCTCGCCGTCCGCTACGGTCGTCGTCTCGAGGATCTCCATCTGATAGTCGGGCGAGCCCTGCGCGCGGATAAAATCGCAGACCTTGCGAATTTCGGTCTCCGAGACGAAGGGCCCGTGCAGGCGGCGCAGCTTGGCGGTACCCGGCGGCATGAAGAGCATGTCGCCCGCGCCGAGCAAGCGCTCGGCCCCGATCGCGTCGAGGATCGTGCGCGAATCCACGCGCGAGGTCACCTGCAGCGAGATCCGCGCCGGCAGGTTCGCCTTGATCAGGCCGGTGATGACGTCCACCGAGGGCCGCTGCGTCGCCAGAATCAGATGGATCCCGGCCGCGCGCGCCTTCTGCGCCAGCCGCGTGATGTCGCGCTCGACCGTCTTGCCCTCGCTCAGCAGCAAATCCGCCAGCTCGTCGATCACGATCACGATCTTCGGCAGGCGGCGGTGCGTAATCGGCGCGTCGGCCGTCTCGCCGTCGGACGACGGCGCCGGCGCGCGCAACTGGATCAGTTCGCCGCCTTCGCCGAGCGCGCGGTTGTAGCCCTCGATATTGCGCACGCCGAGATCGCGCATCATCCGGTAACGCGCCTCCATCTCGCGGGTCGCCCAGAGCAGCGCCGCCGCGGCCTTGTCCGGATCGACCACGACTGGCACCAGCAGATGAGGAATCGCGTCGTAGCTCGACAATTCGAGCATCTTGGGATCGATCAATATAAAGCGCACGTCGTCGGCGGTCGCGCTGAACAGAATCGAGGCGATCATCGTGTGAATCGAGACCGACTTGCCCGTGCCGGTCGCCCCGGCGATCAGCAGATGGGGCATCGCGGCGAGATCCGCGGCGACCGGCCGGCCCGAAATATCCTTGCCGAGCGCGATCGTCAACTGGCTCTGCGCCGCCACGAACTCACCGGCTTCGAGAATCTCGCGCAGGTAGACCTTCTCGCGCCGGCGATTGGGCACTTCGATCCCGACCACGGCCTCGCCCGGCACCGGCGCCTGAATCCGCACGGTGGCCGCCCGCAGCGCCATCGAGAGGTCATCTGCCAGATTCACGATCTGGCTGACCTTGATCCCCGAGCCCGGCTCGAGCTTGTACATCGTCACGACCGGCCCGGGCTGGACCTCGACCACCCGCCCGGCGACCCCGAAGTCGCCAAGCTTTTGTTCGAGCAGCCGCGCGCTGCGCTCGAGCGCCGCCTCGTCGATCTGCGTATGCGCGAGCGGTGGGGTGTCGAGCAGCGCCAGGGGCGGCAGCTTGTAGTCGCCGTTAACCCGAGGTCGCATTGGCGCAGTCGCATCCCGCATCAAGCTGCGTGATTGATCGCCGCCCCGCTCCGGCGCGAACCGGGAGTCGGGACGGCTGATTGTGAGTGGCGCGCGATCGGCCGCGAATGAATCGACCGCAGTCGACGGCTCTGCGGGTTCATCGTGCGAACGGAACGCGCCACCGACCGTCGCAGCGAGATCGGTCGGCGCACGCCCGGCAAGGATCGCGATGCCACCGAGTAGCGCGACAACCACGGCGATAAATCCACCGCCCAGGTTGACGTAAGCGCGCAGGTTCGCGGCGACCGTCGCGCCGACCAATCCGCCGGGGTCGCCGCCCAAGCCGATCAACGCGCTCGCCGCGCATAACGCCACGATTACGACTGTCCCGCCAATGGCCTCGCGCGCGATCGCGTACGGAAGGGAGCGCGTGCGATCACGCCGGCCGGTCCAGAGTTCGCGCCCCAACCAGGCGATCAGACCGGCCACGGCGTATGACTGAAAGCCGAACAGCCAGCTCATCCAGGCCGCGACCGCCGCGCCGACCGGTCCGCCGAGATTCGTTGGCCAGCGAGCGTCGAAGCAAAAAATACTGAGGATCGTGAAGGCGGCGCAGGCCCACAGCGCCAGCGCGGCCAATTCCGCAACGATGCGGTTCGGCGCGAGGCCCTCCTCTGCGCCCGCGACCAGCGCGATCGGCTGAGATTTGCTCGCCTGCGCGATGGCGCTTAAACCTCCATCACATAGGGGACGATCAGCGGACGCTTGCCGACGGTCGAGCTGAAATAACGTTTGAGCGCGCGCGTCATCTCGTTGCGCAGCAGCGCCTGATCGATCGCGGCGCCCTTGAGCCCTTGGCCGGCGACGCCGTTCAGCCCTTGCAGCCGGCCCAGCAGCTCGGCGCGCGCGTGCGCCAGATGCGGCGACGCGCCGTCGCCCTCGACCACGCCGCGCGAGATCAAATCAGGGCCCGCGACAATCTTGCCGGTGCGCGCTGAGACCGCGACGATCGCCAGCACCGCGCCGTCATGCGCCAGCGTCCGCCGCTCGCGCAGCAGCCCGACGCCGCCGAATTCCTCGCCCTCAACCACCTGCCGGCCCGCGCGCACCGCGCTGCCGCGTCGCGCTTCACCGCCGGACAGGACCAGCGTGTCGCCGTCTTCGAGCAGGAAGCAGCCGTCCTCGGCGACCCCCGCCGCGATCGCGAGCCGCACGTGATGCGCCAGATGGCGATACTCGCCATGAATCGGCACGAAGTGCCGCGGCCGCACCAGCCGGATCATCTCGGCCAGCTCGTCGCGGCAGGCGTGGCCCGAGACGTGAACATCTGCGACGCCGCCGTAGAGGACTTCGGCGCCGCGCTTGAACAGATCGTTCACCACCGCGTGAATCGCGCGCTCGTTGCCCGGGATGAAACGCGACGACAGCACGACCACGTCGTCCTGCTCGACGCGCACCGCCGGATGGCTGTCGCTCGCGAGCTTGGTCAGCGCCGCGAGCGGTTCGCCCTGGCTGCCGGTCGCGAGAAACGCCAGCCGCCGCGGTTCGAGGAAATCGGCTTCGGCGGTATCGATAAAGGTTCCAGCCGGCAGATTGAGCTGGCCGACTTCCATCCCGAGCCGCACGCTCTCCGCCATCCGCCGCCCCAGCGGGACGACATAGCGGCCGGCCTCATGCGCGACCTCGGCAAACTGGCGGATCCGATGAAGATGCGACGAGAACGACGAGAGGAAAAAGCGGCCGCGCGCGCGCCGCACCAGCTCGTGCAGGATGGGCTTGAGCGAACTCTCCGAACCCGCGCGTCCGTCGCGCTCGACGTTGGTCGAATCCGAGAGCAGCAGCTCGACGCCCTCCTCCCCCAACTGCGCGAAGCGCGCGGTGTCGAAGCGCACGCCGTCAACCGGCGCCGGATCGATCTTGAAATCGCCGCTATGAACGATCAGCCCGGCGGGCGTCCGAATCGCCAGCGCCACCGAATCTGGCGTCGAGTGGGTGACGCGCACCGGCTCAATCGAGAATGGCCCGGCTTCGACGATACGGCCGGGCGTCATCTCGCGCAGATCGCAATCGGCCGGCCCGACTTGACCTTGGCCGCGCGTCGCAGACTCCGCCGCCCCCTCTCGCAGCGATCGCCGCGCAAACGCGAGCGTCACCGCGGTAGCGTAAACTGGCGCCGGAAATTTTCGCAAGAAATACGACAGCGCGCCGAGATGGTCCTCGTGCGCATGGGTCAGAAAGACCGCCTCGACCCGCAGTCCGCGCACTTCGAGATGGCGCAAATCGGGCAGCAGCAGACCCATCCCGAGCGCGCGGTCCTCGGAAAACATCACGCCGACGTCGATCACGACGGCGCTGTGTCCGCATTCGATCACCATCAGGTTGAGCCCGATCTCACCGAGCCCGCCCAACGGTACGATTCGGACGGCATCTTTTCCGGGAACCGCCATCAGCCTCTCACCTGCCGCCCACCGCGCAGCCTCGCCAAATTATATAAAGCGTCTCGCTGGCGCGATAGGCGCTCCTGCGAAGCGCATTTGCGACGCTCGGCATGACTAAGAATCTTGACGCAGCTCCAGGGGGCGGCGGAGTCTGCGACGCGCGGCCAAAGCAGACTCGCCTGCTCGCTCCGCGCGGCAGCCGCGCTCCGCTAGTGCCCGTGCTATAACTGACGTATGGTCGGCACGCTCGCGGCTTTCCATCCGGTCGTCCGCGCCTGGTTCGAGCGGCGCTTCGACGCACCCTCGCGTGCGCAGGAACTCGGATGGCCCGCGATCGCCGACGCGCAAACCCGCCACGACGTCCTGCTGTGCGCGCCCACCGGCAGCGGCAAGACGCTCGCCGCCTTCATGTGGGCGATCGACCGGCTCGTGCGCGACGCCGAAGGCGGCGCGCTGTGCGACGAAGTCGCGGTGCTTTACGTCTCGCCGCTCAAGGCGCTCGCCAACGATATCCGCCTTAACCTCGAGGAGCCGCTGGCTGGCGTCGCGGATATGGCACGTGAAAGCGGCGTCGCGCTCGCCGCGATCCGCGCCGGGCTGCGCACCGGCGATACCCCGGCCAGCGATCGCGCTGCGATGCTGCGGCGGCCCCCACACATTCTCGTTACAACCCCGGAATCGCTCTTCATCCTGCTGACCTCGCCGCGCTTCCGCGAAAAGCTGCGCGCCGTGCGCTGCGTCATCGTCGACGAACTTCATGCGATCGCCGGCAATAAGCGCGGCGCTCATCTGATGCTCACGCTCGAGCGGCTCGAGCGGATGATTCGCGCCACCGGCGGGCCCCGCCCCACCCGTATCGGGCTCTCCGCGACCCTCAATCCGATCGCGACGCTCGCCGGCTTTCTCGCCGGCGCTGAAGTCGCTGCGGACGGCACGCGCACGCCGCGCCCGGTGCAGATTGTGCGCACCGACGACGCGCCACGCGAACTCGATCTGCAAATCCTCGCGCCCGGCCCGGAAATTGGCTCGCTCGCCACCCATCAGCATTGGGAGGCGATGTACGACGCGCTCGCCGCCCTGATTCGCGAGCATCACACGACGTTGGTCTTCACGCTCAGCCGGCGCTGGGCCGAGCGCATCGCGCTTGCCTTGCAGAGGAAGGTCGGCGCGGACGCCGTGATGGCCCATCACGGCAGCCTCGCC
>JBOHWF010000422.1:0-5339 GCA_050736455.1 Binataceae bacterium (SeqCode)
ATCTGGATTGGACCGCTCGAGGCCGCCTCGATGGCGACCGAAATCGAGGGCATCAAGCCGCAGCGCCCGATGACCCATGATCTGTTGCGCAACGTGATGGGCGAGCTGGGCGCGACCGTCGAGGGCATCGAGATCACCGAGCTGCGCGACAATACCTATTACGCCCGCATCGAGCTCAAAACCCGCGAGGGCGGGGCGTTGACCGTCGATTCGCGGCCGAGCGACGCGATCGCCGTCGCCTTGCGCACCAAGTCGCCCATCTATGTCGCCAAGCAGGTGCTCGAGTCGTCGAGCGAGCTGCACGAGGCGGCGGAACAGAGTGCGGTGTCGGAGCACAATCTCGCCGGGGTCTCGCGCGACAAATGGTCGGAGATCCTCGAGAAGATGTCGCCCGACGACTTCAAGTACAAAATGTGACGCCGTTCGCGGGCGTAGCTCGGGATCCGCTCGCCGGCGTCCGCGACCACGCCTGAAGCGTGTCCTGCGCCGCAACGGAAATCGATGGCGACCAGCACCCACCGTCCGCACATCTCCCGCAAGGAGCTGCGCCAGCCCGACGAGTTCATCAGCTTCTTCGACGCCGCCGGGGAGTACATCGCCGGCAATCTGGTCCGCGTCATCCTCGGCGCGGTCGGAGTGCTGGTGCTGATTGTAGCTGCGGTCGGCGTGAGTTTTTACCTGAGCTCTCAGGAGCGCGCTGCGGCGGAATTTTTTTACGCCGCGGTCAACACGCTCGATCGCAAAGACTATGGGGCGGCCGCGGCGCAATTTGCGGCGCTGGCCGCGGAGCATCCGCACTCGCGCCTCGGCCGGCTGGCGCCATTTTACGCGGCGAATGCGGCACTCGAACAAAAGCAGCCGGCCAAGGCGCGTGACACGCTCCGGCAGTTTCTCGCGGCGGAGAAAGAGTCCGCCTTCCGCGAGCTCGCCCTGATGCAGCTCGGCGTCGCCGACGAAGATCTCGGCGATTACGCCGGCGCGCGCAAAAGCTACCAGGACGCTGCTGCAATCAGGGGCGCGGAGCAGGGCCGCGCTGAACTCAATGTCGCGCGGCTACAGACGCGGGCGGGAGATCGCACCGCGGCGATAGCGACCTATCAGCGTTTTATCCGGGAAAATCCGTTCTCGCCCGACCGCAGGGCGGCGGTTGACGCGCTCGCCGGCCTCGGCGTCGCGACGCCGCCGCTTGCGCCACCCGCGATGCTCGACAGATAAAACCTCCCGCCTGGTTTAGCGAGATGCGTTTTTGTCCGCCAACTGCACACACTAGCGGAGGCGCGCTGCGCGCCGTAGCGAGCAGGCGAGTCTGCGAGCTGCGTCCAGAATCGGCGTTTGTGTTCAGCGCGACCCGTTTTTGTCCGCCAACTGCGATGTAATTACGAAGTCGAACACGTTGCTCGTCGGCAGGCCCACCACCACGACGCCGTTGACCAAAAAGGTCGGCGTCGAGTTGATCTGAATCCCCTCGCCATCCTTGCGATCCTGCTTGACCTTGGCCTCAGCGGCGTCGGTCAAAACACACGCGTTCAAGGCCTTGACGTCGAGACTCGAGGCGCTCGCGTAGCGTTCAATATGGTCGCGCAGGTTTTGCGGATTGATCTCGCTTTGGTCCTGATAAAAACTTCCCGCGAAGGTCCAGAACGCCGCCGGGTTCTGTTGCCGCGCGCATTCTGCGGCGATCGCCGCCTGTTCCGCCCAGTCGTGGGAGGGCAGGGGGAAGTTCTTCCAGACGAGCCGCACCTTGTTCTTGTACGTCGTGTTGACGACCGTCTCGATTTCACTGAAGGCGCGCGCACAATACGGGCACTCAAAATCCGCGAACTCGATGATCGTCACCGGCGCCGAGGCCGGTCCGAGCGTCGCGCGATCGTCGAGATGCAGCGACTTTACCGAAGCGCGCTGCCACGGATCAGCAATATCGAACGCGGCGAACTCATGCACCAGCAAACCCTTGTCGGTGCTGCCGCCGGTCGTAAAATACTTAAGCTCGACCTTCTGTCCCTGGCCGTTGCTGATCGTAACATTTCGCTGCGACATCCCGCTCAGCGGTCCTGACGCCGGCGGCCCCACCGCGAGCAGCGTGGGGTCGGCGACGAGCAGGCGCTTTTGCAGGGCCGCCTTGAGTTTGGCGTCGGCCGGTGAGTCCGCGGCGGCCGCTACGGCAGTCTGCAGGACCCATGGGTTCAGATTCGCATAAGAAATATTATGTAAACTTGACGGCGTGACCAAAAAAACCGCAAGAGCCAACGCCAGCGCGCCAATCGCGAATGGTTTAAGTTTCATGGCGGCTCAATCATAGAGATGGCGAGCGGCGCGCGCCACAGCGCCGCGACGCTTTCGACGATTTTGGTCTCGAAGGCCCGCGCGATTTTTCCGTATAGAATAGCGCCATGAGAAACAGGCTGGTTTGGTGGGTCGCTTTGGTGCTGGTGGCGTCGACCGCCGGATGCGCGGAAACGCCGACGGAACGTGCCAATCGAATCGAGCCAATTCTTGCGGCCGCTGGCTTCCGACTGCATCCGGCTGACACGCCCGAGCGCGCGGATGATCTCAAGTGGCGGCCGGCACTCAAGGTGAGGTATTCCATGCGCAATGGCAAGGTTTACTACTGGTTCGCAGATCCGGTGGCCTGCCAATGCTTGTACGTCGGCAGTCCAGAGGATTACCAGAAATATGAAGCGCTTCGCCTGCAGCAGCAGACCGTGGAACGGGAGGAGTCGGCGGCTGCGATGAACGAGGATGCCGCCCTGCAGCAACAATCAGATTTTATGATGTGGCCGATGTGGTGAGTAGGTCACTGGCCGTCTCCAAAAAACACTTAAAGTAATACTTTAGAATTTCACGAACTGCTCTTGCGGTCAACTGCAGGCGCGATTGCGAGCGGATCGGGCGCCACCCCGCGTGCGGGCAACTTCGGCTTGCGCCCCAGCTCGGTCAGCGCGCGGCGCACGCCAAAGTGGCTCGGTGAAAGCTCGAAGGCCCGCTCCAGGTAAATGATCGCGCTGGCAGTGCGCTCGAGCTTCAACGCCGCGCGGCCGAGCATGTAAAGCAGCTCGGCGCTCTCGGGACCAGTCTCGCGGGCGCGTTTCAAAGCCGCCAAAGCCTTATCGCAATTGCCGAGCCGCGCTTCGATGAAGCCCATCCCACCATGCGCCGCATGATTCAGCGGATCGAGTTCGAGCGCCTCGCGAAACAATTGCAGGGCATTGCGCGGCGCTCCCTTGTGCTCCAGGTCGCGCGCCGTGGCCGCGAGCCGCTCGGCTTCGGCGCTGAACGCCCGCACCTCAACTTCCACTTCGACGCGGTCGGCCATCAGTTCAACTTTCAGGATACGCACGCGCGGCCCGAGATAGGCGCCGATAAGATCGATGACCCAGTCGTGGGAGTCGTCGCAGATTTCGAGAAAGATGGCGCCCAGCGGCTCGCCGATGTGATCGTTGCGCAGAATGACGATCCGGCGCAGTTGCGCGATGCGGCTCAAGCGTTCACCGGGCGACGCGCACGCCTCAGACCCGCTCGTCAGGATCGAAGAGCTTGCGGTATTCGTCGAGCGCGAAGCGATCGGTCATGCCCGCGATATAGTCGGCGACGACGCGGGCGATCGGCTCGCCGTCGCGTTCCGTGCGCATCAGCACATGCTCAGGCATCTGGCGCGGTTCGGCCATGTAGGCCTCGAACAGTTGTGCGAGGACGCGCCCGGCCTTGGCCGTCATCCGGCTGACGCGATAGTTGCGATAGAGTCGATCGCGCATCAGGCGTTTGAGCTCGGCCACCTGCTCATCCATCTCCGGGCTGAAAGTGGCGAGCGCCCTCTCCGCCTGCTGAACGTCTTCGACACTCGCGATCCGACGATCCAACAGCTCACGATCGATGTTGCCGATGAAGTCCGTGACCATCAGATCGATCATTCTGATCGCCGTCTGATAGCGGACGATCCGCGGGTCGTCACTGGCGCCGGAGACCGCGCGCCGCGCCTCGCAGTAGAGCCGCGAGGCCTCGAGCTCGGCGGTCGTGAGCATCCCGGCCTTCACGCCGTCGTCGGCGTCATGCGTGAGGTAGGCAATCTCGTCGGCCAGATCGACGATCTGCGCCTCCAGTGCCGGATAGCGCGCCGGATCAAACTCCTGCGCCGCGGCGCGGCTTTTGAACGCCGAGTGCTTGATGATCCCCTCGCGCACTTCGTAACTGAGGTTGAGACCCCGAAAATTCGGATAGCGCTCCTCAATCCAATCTACCGTTCTGAGGCTCTGCGCATTGTGATCGAAGCCGCCGTGCGCGCGCATCAGCTCGTTGAGCGCGTGCTCGCCCGCGTGCCCGAAAGGCGGATGGCCAAGGTCATGCGCGAGCGCGACCGCCTCGGCCAAATCGCGATTAAGCCCGAGCGCCTGCGCGACCGTGCGCGTAATCTGCGCCGCCTCCAGCGTGTGGGTCAGCCGCGTGCGGTAATAATCGCCCTCGTGATTAACGAAGACCTGGGTCTTGTATTCGAGCCGGCGGAAAGCCGCGCAATGGATAATGCGGTCGCGGTCGCGCTGAAAACAGGTCCGCATCGGATGGGGTGGCTCAGGCGCACTGCGCCCGCGACTGGCGCGCGCGAGCGTCGCGTAGGGCGCCAGCGTCCGCGCTTCCAGTTCTTCGAGATCCGCCCGCGTCCGCAGCATCTTCGGCCTCGCTCTCAAACTATCACGGCTGCTTGATCGGACCGAGAAGAGCTCACGACTGTCTGTGCACAGCCCGCCGTGGCGAGTGTATAATCGCCGGGCGGCGGAGGTGGCGGTGAGGGCAACGCGATTTCTCGGGGCGCTGGCGCTGACAGTGATAACTCTCGCATTCGAGTCCTGCGCGACGACCCGCAGCCTTGGCCCCCCTGCCCCGCCCGTCGCGCCGGGTTCCACCTCGGTGCGCGGCGTCGCCTCATGGTACGGTCCCGGGTTCAACGGCCGGCGCACTTCAAGCGGCGCGCTGTATGATCAGGAAGCGATGACCGCGGCGTCGACGCGCTTTCCGCTCGGCAGCCGCATCCGCGTCACCAATCTGAGCAATAGCCGCGCGGTTAAGGTGATCATCAACGATCACGGCCCCTATGTGAAAGGCCGCGACCTCGACTTGTCGCATGGGGCCGCGCGCGCGCTGGGGATGGTCGGCAAGGGCACGGCGCATGTGCGGATGGACGTGCTGCAGACGCCGGCGGGAGGTCCTGCCCTGGGCCAGCGCTACTTCGTTCAGGTTGGTTCGTATGCCACCGCAGCGAACGCCTCGCTGATGCGGGCACGGCTCGCGGCAAACTACCCCGATGTCAGCGTTATCGCGGCGTCGGGGGACGCGGGCCGGGTGTATCG
>JBOHWF010000423.1:0-2127 GCA_050736455.1 Binataceae bacterium (SeqCode)
GCAATGTCAGCTTCAGCGATGGTTTCGGCTCTCCGGGAATTTGCGACACGATTTTTAAGACCCGTTGGGATATGGTAGAGGCAGCCCGGAAAGCCAGGACGCCGGTGCATGATGCTGGCTCGGAACCAGCGAGTGCACGCCATCGATGATTGCTGACCAGAGGTCTTTGAAACCAAGCCGCAGGTCAATCGTCAGCCACAAGGAATCAAGGAAAATATTGGGGAGGATTATGCGGGGGAATTTGACGGCTGTTCTAGCGGTTTGCTATCTTGCGTTAGTTCTGCAAGGCGCGGCGGCGCTGGCAGCCGAGCCCCGCGCAACGGCAGTATTCCCGGTCGAGCTGTGGGATACCAGCGGCGAAGCGGCAAAGCCGGACCAGGCCGAGCGGCTAACGCTTGTGACGAATAAGCTTGCCGCGCTTATGGAGCACACGGGCGGCTACCGCAGCGTCGATCTTTCGCGCTTTACCGCGCGAATTGCGGCGACCGAACCGCGTTACAATTGCAACGGATGTTGGCGCGACGTTGCGCGCGACGCCGGCGCTGAGCTGGCGGTCCTCGCGGTTGTGCATAAGGTCTCGACCTTGATCTCCTTCGTCGATCTTTACGTCGCTGATCTCGCGACCGGCAAATATATTGCTCATGCTGATGCTCAGTTCCGCGGCGACGACGACAGGGCCTATGTCCGGGCTATGGAATTTCTCGTCAACGAGCGCCTGAACCGCAATTGACCGTTGGAAATCAGATAACCTGGTTGAGGATCCCATAGAACCGCACCATTTCTACCAATTTGTTTCTGCACCTAATACATCACGGTCGGAACATCTTCATCGCCTTTTGTTTTATCGCCTTTTGTCCAAAAGCTGGATTGACAGAGCCAATAATACCGGTAAGCAAATTCTGTCAACTTGAGGACACCTGGAAGGAGATTGCGGTGCTGGAGCCGACTCGAATTTGGTTCTCAATGTGGAGGGGTGGGGCTTACCGGGCGGCATCGTTCGATCCTAAGTCCCGGCACGGCGCGCTTGTCGAACACGACGGCCATGGGGCGATGCGGCTGGTCGGCGTGACCAAGTATGGGTTCGAGGAAATCGTCACGACACGCCGAGCGGTGCGCGGCGGTGTCTCCCTCGCGACCTCGGAGCTGGTCGGCCATCTCGACGGCAGCGTGAAGTGGAACTGGAAGGTTGATCGCCCGGGCCTTCGCCGCGAGGAGACCTGGAAGGTTGATCCTCGTGGAAAGGGTACCTGGCATCAGGTGGACGTTCGGCCAGGTCGAACGACGACGTACGACTCGAGGGGGCCGGGCCGATATCGGGGTGAGGTAACCACCCCGAGCGGCGCCGTGCTCTGGACCTCCGACTGGAAAAGCGACGGCCATGGCGGGATGACCGGATCCTATGCCGATCCACAGGGCAACCCTGCCGGCATGGTGAGCTACCCCGGCCGTGAGCAGAGAGACAATGGCGACAAGGTGAGCTGGACCGGCCCGGCCTCCCAAGGGTCGGTCGAAACCAGCACCGGCGAGAACTCGAATTCGGTCCACACCGTGATAAAGACTGAAGACGGAGTCACAACCTACACGACGGATGAGGGGGACGGCCATTCCGTCCAGACCGGTAGCGGGCCAGGCATCTCCTGGATCAGGATTACGGTTTCCGGGCAAGCGGAAGGTTCGATTCTCCAGCAAGCGGAAGGCGATTCGCATTGGGTCGAAATGGGGACGCAGGGCGTGTCGCCGACGACGGGGTCGCCGGGCGGATCGTTTTCCGACTACACTATCAACGGCGTATCGCATGCGGACGGGTCGAGCAGTTTCTCGCGAACCGACACGAACCCGACGACGGGCGACAAAGAAACCACGTTTGGCGGGACCGACGCCGAAGGCAACTTTTCCTACAGCTCGAGCATCGAGCATGCTGACGGCTCGGCCACGATCGTCACGCGCTCGTTGGACAAAGACGGCAACGGGACGGAGCACGTTACCGACGTCGACGCGCAAGGGAACATCACGGGCGACCAAACGAATGACGTTAAGGGAGGAACTACTGTCTCCCCCGGGGACGGCTCCGATTCGTCCGGCGATTCCTCGGGCGACAAAAGCGGCTCGGGAAATTCGGGTTCCAAA
>JBOHWF010000424.1:0-6681 GCA_050736455.1 Binataceae bacterium (SeqCode)
GGCGGCATCAGCCGCACCGCCAGCACGTGCGAGATTTGCCAGAAGAGCGGCGTCAGCAAAACCATCGCGGCGGCGTACAGTGGAGTGAAGGCGTGACTCGCGCCAAAGACCGAACCGATCCCGCCGAGGATGGTCGCGGTGGCGAGGATTTGCCGGCGCGACGGGCGCTCGCGCAAAAACAGCGTCGCCAAGGCCAACGAGTAGATCGGTTCGCTCTCGAGCAGGAGCACGCCGGCGATCGCATCAATCCTGCGCAGGCCGTAAATCAGCAGCAGCGCCGTCGCGAGCGTCCCGGTGATTGAGACCGCGAAAAGCCGCGGCGCATGCTGGCGCCAAAGCACTTCGATCTCGCCGCTGCAGGCGAGCACGATCGCGGCGACGATCGCAGCCGTCCCCACCGCGATGGTCGCGAACGTCAGCGGATCGGCATTCAACGCCCCATAGCGGAGAACCACCGGCTGCAGCGCCGCGACGATGGTCGTCGCGATCGCCATCACAACACCGAGACGATTCTGCGCCGCATCGCGCGCGGGCGGAGTTGCGGCGCGAGGCCAACGCACAGCGGGGCGAATCACCGTTCTTAACGCAGCTTGCAGACTCTGGACTTATGCCGCGCGTCGCAGACTCCGCCGCCCCCCGTGCTCGCTTCGCGCGACAGCCGCGCTCCGCTAGCTTAATCGTCGGCGGCATCATTGGAAATGACGGAAGAAATCGAAATGGCGTCTGTCCGCGACGCCGCAGGCGCGATCGAGTTCTCGGCAACGCGGGGCGGGCTGCTCGAGGCCCTCGCAGCACCACGCCGGGCGATCCCGCTCATCGCGATTTTCGGCGCGATCCTCTTTCTCCTCAACCTCGGCGGCTATCCGCTTTACACCAAGGGCGAGCCGCGCGAGGCCGTGACCATTTTCGATATCGTTCACGGCGGCGGCGTGATCCTGCCGATGCGCGCCGGGGTCGAAATTCCCTCGAAGCCGCTCCTGATGCACTGGCTGGCCGCGATCGTCTCGATACTTGCCGGCGGAGTCAGCGAATGGACGGTGCGGCTTCCGTCGGCCCTGTGCGCGATCGCGGCGATGCTCGCCTGTTATCTATATATACGGCGATTGTTCGAGCCGCGCGCCGCGCTCGTCGCGGCGCTGATCCTTGGCACCACGGCGCAATTTGTGCAGGCCGGGCGGGGGGCGCGCGTCGATATGACGCTGACCTTCTTTATGGAGGTGGCCTTCTTCGAGTTCCTCGCGATCGCCGAGGGGCTCAGCGATCGCACCACCATCCTCTATCTCGCGATCGCGTTCGCGACCCTGACGAAAGGCCCGGTCGGCGCAGCGTTGCCGATTCTCGTCGCCGCGATTTGGATCGCGACGTATCGCCGGTGGGAGGTTATCCCGCGCCTCAAACTCGCGCGCGGCGCGGCGATCGTCGCGCTGATCGGCGGCGGCTGGTACCTTGCGGCGATTCTTACCGGCGGCAGCGCCTTCGTCCACAAACAGATCCTCGCTGAGAATCTCTATCGGCTCGTTCCGCACGGCGCAGCGCATGAGGGTCACGCGCATCCGTTCTACTACGAAGAAGGCGCGCTCCTCGTGGGCCTGCTGCCGTGGACGCCGATCGCGGCAATCGCGATGATTCAAAGCCTGCGCGCTAGGCGCAACGCAGTGGAGCCGAGCAGGCGAGTCAGCGAGCTGCGTTCAGATAAAGTCCCACGCTCGATCAGCCCGCGACTCGGCTACCTTCTCGTCTGGACGCTGACCGTTCTGATTTTTTACAACCTGCCGCAAAGCAAGCGCGGGGTTTATCTGCTGGGGCTGTATCCGGGGTTGAGTGCGATCATCGCGATTTTTCTCTGTGACGCGATCGCCGGCGGCGACCCGGCGCCGCGCCTGACCAGGTTCTTGTCGCGAGGCTTCGGCGTTCTCCTGGCCGCTGCCGGGCTAGCCGCCGCGGTCGCCGTGCTGATGCTCTTCTTTTGGCCGCGATTCATCGGATCAACCTTTCCCCGATTTGGCATTCTCGTGCCCGCGCTGACCAGCCAGCTCGCTGCACAAGCTCATAGATGGTCCTTTCTGACGCTCGCGCTGCCGATCGTAATCGCTGCCGCCGGCGTCCATCTCCTGCGTACGCGTCCGACGGTCGAACGGCTGATCGCCGCGGTGCTCGTCGGACAAGTCGGGCTCGTCCTTGCGATCAGTCTGGTGGTTGAGCCCGCAATCGCGAAAACGCTGGCCCTCAAGAATTTCGCGGCTGACGCGCGAGAGTTGGCCGGCCGCAACCCGGTCGGCTACTTCGGCAATCTGGATTACGGCTTCGCTTTCTATAATGGGCGCGACTTGCAGCTCACGATCCCGCTCGATGCGAATGGACCCACCCTCCTCGTCAGCCCCGAGGACGACTGGAAGCTCGTGGCGCCACGGCTTAGCGTCAATTATCGCGTGGTTTTGCGCAGCAATCCGACCGAGCTTGACGGCAGCGGCCGAATGCTCCTCCTGCAGCGCATCGCCAAGCCCGCACCGGGCGGCGGCACGGCGCCATCGCCGAGCATTCATACCTAAACAATCACGACAGCTTCGCTTTGCGCAGTTCGGCGACCGCCGCGGTCAGGCGCGGCAGAACTTCGCCGGTCGGCCCGCGCAGGCTGAAGTCGCATAGCGCCGTAATCTCCGATTCGTAGAGATTTGCTTCAATTAGTAGACCCCCGCGCTGCTTGACCTCGAGCGCGAAGCCGGCGGCGGGATAAACCGTCGCCGAAGTGCCGGCGACGAGCACGAGGTCGGCGCGCGCCGAATGCTCGATACAAGCAGTCAGGACGTCGCGCGGAATCGGCTCGCCGAACGACACCGTGTCGGCCTTGAGCAAGCCGGCGCATCGCGGACAGGCCGGCGGCAGCTCTGCGAGGCTGATTTGCCCGGCCGGAAAACGGTTGTTGCATTCGATACAGCGGATCAGTTGCCAGTTGCCGTGAATCTCGGCCAGCGCCTGCTGGCCGGCCTGGCGATGGAGGTCGTCGACGTTCTGCGTGATCAGAAAGCGCAATGCGCCGAGCGTTTCCAGTTCCGCCAGCGCCAGATGACCGGGGTTCGGCCGCGCGACTTTGAGCGGGCCCCAGAGCTCGTCGTTCTGCCGCCGAATCCGCTCCTCCCAGCCCTTTTTCGGGTCGTCGAGAAAGATCTGATAGCCGTTCATCGGCGGCTCGCCATACTTGGTCCACAGCCCGCCCGGTCCGCGAAACGGCGGAATCCCGCTCTCGACCGAAATTCCGGCGCCGGTCAGCGCGATCGGATAGTCGGCATCGAGAATCGCGCGCGCCGCGGCGAGGAATTGGCGATCCACGCTGTTCGAGACTGTTTGCGCCATCCATGATTCGTATCACAAGCATCGCGGAAGCAAAGATCCCGGATGAATCGCGGATTAACCGGCCGATGATTTGACGCTCGCCGCGGCCCGCGCTACTCGATCTGGTATGCTGAAGCCGCCGCCCATTCGGATCGTCGAAGTCCATGATCGCGCCGCGATGGAACAGGCGTGGGCGCTCCGCCGGATGGTCTTTATCGAGGAGGAGCAGGTTCCTGAGGCGATTGAGATGGACGCCGACGACGCGGCGGCGTTTCACGTGCTTGCGCTCGAGGGCGACACCGCGGTCGGATGCGGCCGGATGGTCACTCACGGCGAACAGGTCAAGATCGGCCGGATGGCAGTGCTGAAAGCGCGGCGCGGCGAAGGGATCGGCCGCCAAGTCCTCGAATTTCTGATGGCAACAGCGCGCCGGCGCGGCTTCCGCAAAGCCCTGCTGCATGCGCAGCTCCACGCCGAGGGCTTCTATCGCAAGAATGGTTTTCGCCCGCTGGGTGAAGTCTTCGAGGAGGCCGGCATCCCCCATCGCGCGATGGAGCGGGAATTGTAGCCCAAGCGTCCACGCCGGTCAGAGCCTGTTGCGGGACCCGACCGGGTGATCAAACCTGATGTATGCGTACCCTCGGAATCAACCCAAAGTCTTTATCCTGAGTGTAAATCGGGAGATCGCGGGCCAGCGCGGTAGCGGCTATCCAGGTGTCCATGATCTTTGGCTGAATACCGTGCCGCCGCGCCTCGGCCGCGAGCTCCGCAAACGCCCGCGCCACTTCTGAATCAAGCGGGAGCGGTTCGAAGGCGTTTTGAACGGCCGTCAGCGTGCGCAAGCGCCGGGCGCGGACTGTCACACCTCGCGCCATCAGAACGCCGAGATGGAGTTCGGCCAAAGTTATCACCGAAATGGCGGCGACGTCGGGTAGCTCACCCAATGGCCAACCAGCCTCTCGCGCGATGAAAACGGACGTGTCGAGAAGGCCCTGCCGCACACTGCGCGCGCCCTCCGCCATCAAAGTTTCTCGATGGTCGCGCCCACGATCGCGATATCGCGTGCAAAGTTCCGGTCCAGCGAGGCGCGCCCTAACAGCGCCAGAACTCCCTCCCTCGGCACGAAGGTCCGCCGCGCGCCGTCCAGTGGCACCAAGTCGGCAACCGCCCGTCCGTCAACGGTAATCCGCAAACGTTCGCCGGCCTCGACTTTCCGCAGCACGCTGCTGATGCGATTGCGCAGTTCACGTTGTGGGATCGCTTTCATGGAGTGTAGCACATTTGCTACGAACCAGTTTTAGCGGGCAGCCGTCTCGCACGCAAGTTCGCCGATGGTTCGCGATCAACGACGCAGGAGGCCGAAGGCGAAGTCGCGGCCCGTGCTGGAAAAGCTGAGGTGGATCCAGAGCATCGCCAAGGGTTCGAGCAGTCGCGAAATCTTGAGGTCGCCGGCGTCGATCGCCTCGAAGCCGAGATCCTCGACCAGCTTCATTACGATCGGTTTTTTCGCCGCATCGTCACCCGCCACGAACATCACCGATCGGCCCTTGGGAAAAATCGGATTCGCCATGTTGGCAAATCCGGTCTGATTGAGCGTCTTGAAGAGGCTGGCGCCCTTGGCGTACTGAATCAGGCTTTCGACGCCGGAGGTCGAAAATCCCATCGTGAGATTTTGGAAGTCGGCCGAGAGCGAATTGGTGCAATCGAGCACAATCTTGCCGGTCAAATCGCCGCATTCCGCAAGCGCACCCGGCGCTGCGCCAAACGGCACGGCCAGCACGATCACTTCGCCGAACGCGGCCGCCTCGCGATTGCGGCCGACGGGCGCGCCGGAAACCGCGGTCGCCGCCGCTTTGCTCTTGGCGCTGTTCGGATCGCTGACGCCAAAATAAATCTGATGGCCCTTCGCGGCCCAATTCCCGGCCAGCGCCGTACCCACGTTGCCGGCGCCGATAATCGCAATTTTCATGGTCATGCTCCCTTCGGCAAATCGCCCGGCTTTTCAGCATCGCGCCGCACTTGCCCGGTGTAAAGTACATACTAACTTGTCTCATACTAACGGGAACGATAGTGTGACCCGAATGAAGAAGAGCAAACCGGCCTGTCCGGCGGAGGCGACCTTGCGCGTAATCGGTGGGCGCTGGAAAACCGTCATCCTCTATCATCTGTTCGAGCAGACGATGCGGTTTTCGGAGCTCTCCCGCGCGATCGGCAGCATCACGCAAAAGATGCTCTCGCAGCAGCTCCGCGAGCTCGAACGCGACGGACTCGTAAACCGGCGCGTCTATCCGCAGATTCCGCCGAAGGTCGAGTATTCCCTTACCTCGCGGGGTTTGACCCTGCGCCCGGTTATCGCCGCGATGTGCGAATGGGGCGCCAGACTCGGCTGACGCTTAAGTGTGGCGCAGCCACAGGATGCCGACGATCACGATCGTGACCGCGCCGAGCCGCGACGGCGAACAGCTCTCCTTCAGGACAAAGACACTGAGTGCGAGCGCGGCCACCGCTTCCAGTCCCAAGACCATGATGTAAGCGACGCCGAGGTCGGCCCGGCGCATCCCGAGCGCCTGCAAGCCCGCGCCCAGCGCGAAGAAGCTGAAAAGCAGCGCCGTCGGCAGCGGTTGCGAGAGCCCGGCGGAGAGCTTCATGCAGAGGCCGCCGATCGCATAGACGATGGCGGAGGTAATCAATTCTGCGAGTGCGATATTCATCTGACGTCGAAGTCGTCCTCAGGTTGCGGCAAAAAAAACGGCGGCATCGAGTCTGCCACCGCTTTGATTAAGAGAGTTCGCCCGGCTCAGGGAAGTTCTGCACAAGTTTCCGCTGCAGGGCAACAAGAATCTGCAAGTGCGGGTCAGTGCTGCGATCGGTGGTATCAGATTGCGCTAACGCGCCGTCCGCTAGATTCTTCGCTTCGCCCAGAATGACGTGGTGGTGCTTAGGCAGGGGTTCCTTAGTTGCCAACGACAAAGGCACAACTGGTCGTGCCGCTGCCGCCGATATTGAGCATCGCGAAGGTTTTCGCGCCTTCCACCTGATAGTCACCAGCCGTGCCGGTCACCTGCCGATAACAATCGAGCATCTGGCGCACGCCGGTCGCGCCGACCGGATGGCCCGCGCCGATCAGTCCGCCGCTCGGATTGATTGGCAGCTTGCCGCCGAACTCAATGACGCCATCTGCGATCGCCTTCCATGATTCCCCCGGCGGCGTCAGCCCAAAATGATCGATCGCCATGTACTCGGAGGTGGTAAAGCAGTCATGTGTCTCGATGCCGTTGACGGCGAACACCGACTTGATCCCGGCGCGGGCAAAGGCGTCGAGAATCGCCTGGCGCGTGTGGGGCAGGACGT
>JBOHWF010000425.1:0-11282 GCA_050736455.1 Binataceae bacterium (SeqCode)
GTCCTGTTCTTCGAGGACGTGAGCCAGCTCGCGAAAGTTGAGCGCATGGAGGCCTGGCGCGAGGTCGCCCGCCGCATCGCCCACGAGATCAAGAACCCGCTCACCCCGATTCAGCTCTCGGCCGAGCGCCTGCGCCGCCATCTGGCGACCGCTTCGGACGCCGACGCGCGGCTGCTCGACGAATGCACGCACGCCATCGTCGGCGAGGTCCAGGATCTGAAGCGCCTGGTCAACGAATTTTCCGGCTTCGCCCGCATGCCGCAGGTCAGACTGCTGCCGGGTGACCTCAACGCACTCGCCGAGGAGACCGTGAGTTATTTTCGCGAGGCCCACCCGGCCGTGGATTTTGCGCTCAGTCTCGAGCCTGGCCTGCCGTCGATTGCGCTCGATCGCGAGGCGCTCAAGCGCGCGCTGGTCAACCTGCTCGATAACGGGGTGGCGGCGGCTGGCGCGCAGGATGACGGCGAGCGGCCAAGTGTCAGTGTTCGCACGCGGCTCGAAACCGCGGCTGGCGTCGCGACCCTCGAGGTCGCCGACAACGGTCACGGCATCGAACCGCGATTGCGCGCGCGGATTTTTGAGCCTTACTTTTCGACCAAGAGCGGCGGCACCGGGCTCGGTCTCGCGATCGTCGCGGCCATTGTCACTGATCATCATGGCTTCGTGCGCGTCTACGATCGCGCGCCGCACGGTAGTAGATTTGTCCTCGAATTCCCCATAAAGGATCAACCAGTCAAGCATGTTGCCAGTTGATCACGCGCAGCGTCGGCGTCCCGGAGCGTATTCGCCAAATTGCATGAAGCCTGACACTGGAGGGGAACGCACGAGCGCGACACGGGGGGCGGGCGAGTCCGCGAGCCGCGGCCAAAATCAAACGCGTGGACCCCGCAATCCACTGAAACAAAAAGTCCTGGTGGTGGATGACGAGGAGCGGATCAGATCGTCGCTGCGCGGGCTCCTGAGCGACGAAGGCTATCACGTGCTCGCCACCGGCGACGCGCAGGCCGCGATCGCGATGATCGCGCGGGAGAATCCGGCGCTGGTGCTGCTCGACGTCTGGATGCCCGGGCTCGACGGGATCGAACTGCTGCGGCGGATCAAGCATGCGCGGCCGGCGACTCCGGTCATCATGATTTCGGGTCACGCCAATATCCAGAATGCGGTCGCGGCGACCCGCCTCGGCGCTGCCGATTTCATTGAGAAGCCCTTTTCCGTCAGCGGCTTGCTCGCCGCGATTGAGCGGGTGCTCGCGGGGCAGACCGATGCGAGCCGCGTCGCCGCGGCCACCGGCCTGACCATCGCTGAAGCCGGCCGCAATCGCCTCGAGCAAGCGGGGACACGGCCGCAGCGCACGGTCGCGCAGTCGTTGGTAATCGGTGGGCAAGGACTGCACTCGGGGCTCAAGACCGGCGTGATTCTCCATCCGGCGCCGCCCGGCGGCGGCATCATCTTTTCGTCGCTGGCCGACCAGTCTTCGATCGCTGCGCGGATCGAGAACGTCACCGAAACCGGCTACAACACGACGCTCAGCGGCGACGGCCATTCGATTCGCACGATCGAGCACCTGATGTCCGCGCTCCACGGTCTCGGCGTCACCAATGTGCTGATAAAGACCGACGACGAGTTGCCGGCGCTCGACGGTTCGGCGGCCGAATTCTGCAGCCAACTGCGCACCGCGGGCCTGTGCGATCAGGCTGCATCGGTGGAGCCGGTGCGCGTCGGGGCGCCGATTCAGGTCGGGGAGGGCGACGAGTTCATCCGCCTCGAACCGGCTGAACGCCTGATTATCGATTACACGCTCGACTATCCTGCGCCGATCGGAATCCAGCAGGTCCATTTCGAGTTGGATTCGCCTGAAACCTACGAACGTGAAATTGCTCCCGCGCGAACCTTCGGTTTCGTCAGCGAGTTTCACAAACTGGCCGAGCTGGGGCTGGCGCGCGGCGGCCGTCTGGATAATCTGATACTCGTGGATAACGAGAAGGTCGTGAACACGACGCTGCGCTTTCCCGATGAATTCGCGCGGCACAAAATCCTGGATCTGATCGGCGATCTTTATCTGCTGGGGCGGCCCTTGATTGCTCGGGTGACCGCATCGAAGTCGGGCCATTCCGACAACCTCGCGATTCTGCGCGCGATCGCGGCGACACTGTAGCCGGCCCCGCGAACAAACCTGGGCGGGCATTTTCGGTGGAACTCAAGGATCGCGTCGCGATTGTGACCGGCGCGGGCAAACGCGTCGGCCGCGCCATCGCGATCGCGTTGGCGGAGCGCGGCGCCCTCGCGGCGATTCACTATCGGAGCTCGCGCGCCGAGGCCGAGGCCGCAGTCGCACAGATCGAGGGGCAGGGTGGACGCGCGCGTTGCTTCGGCGCTGATCTCGAACAAGTCGCGGAAATCGAAACGATGATCGGGCAGGTGCTCGCGGCCTTTGGCCGGATCGATGTGTTGGTCAATTCGGCCTCGATCTTCTACCGCAAGCCGCTGACGGAAGTGACAGAACACGACTGGGACGTCAGTCTGGATACCAATCTCAAGGCGCCGTTTTTTCTTTCAAAGTTCGCGGGGGCCGCAATGCGCCGTCAGGGCGCAGGCAAGATCGTCAACATCGGCGACTGGGCCGGCATCCGTCCCTACAATAACTATTTGCCCTATACCGTCTCGAAGAGCGGGCTGATTGGACTGACCCGGGCGCTGGCCAAGGCGCTCGCACCCGAGGTTCAGGTCAATCTGATCGCGCTGGGTCCGGTGATGCCGCCCGTGGACTACGACGCCGCCGAGATCGAGCGGTTGCGCAACGCGACCCTGACCAAGACGCTCGGCACGCCGCAAGATGTCGCGCGCGCGGTACTCTATCTGTGCGAGGGCGGTGACTTCATCACCGGCTCGACGTTGATGCTCGACGGCGGGCGCCTGCTCAACTGAGCTTTGCGCTGATGGCGCCGCCTGCGCAGCTCGAACCGACTGACTACCGCATCACGGTGATTCCCGATCGCGTCGCCATCCTGGCCAGCGGCGGACTCGATAGCTCGGTGATGCTCGGTACGATGGCCCGCTCCGGACGCCAGGTCTTTCCGGTGTATATCCGCGCCGGACTGAGTTGGGAGGCGGCCGAGCTCGCGACCCTCAAACGCTTTATCCGGGCACTGGCGATGTCCAACGTTCGGCCGGTCACGGCCCTGAAGCTGCCGATGAACGATCTCGCCAGCGATCATTGGAGCATGACCGGCCGCAATGTTCCGGGTTACAAAGCCGCGCTCTCGTCGAACTACATCCTGGGCCGCAATCTGATCCTGCTGGCGAAGGCGGCGATCTTCTGCGCGCGCTATCAGATTGGGGAAATCGCGATGGCGCCGCTCGAGAGCAATCCCTTCCCGGACGCCCGCCCGCAGTTCTTTCGCGCCTTCGCCCGTGCGGTCGATCTCGGCGTGGGCGTCAAACTCAAGGTACGGACGCCATTCGCCGGCTTGACCAAGGCACAAGTGGTCGGACGGGGCGCCGCGATGCCGCTCGAGTTGACCGTCTCTTGCGCTCGTCCAAAAGGCAACCTGCATTGCGGATCGTGCACCAAATGTGCGGAGCGGGTCGAAGGCTTTCGCGTCGCCGGGATAGATGATCCGAGTCGATACGCGCGCAAGCCGGGCAGTCGAGGCTGACGTGTTGTATGTTGTCGCGACGCCGATCGGAAATGCCGAGGACATCACGGCGCGCGCGATCCGCGTGCTGCGTGAGGCGGCCTTAATCGCGTGCGAGGATACGCGGCGGACGGGACGTCTGTTGGCGGAGCACGGGATCCGGACGCCGACCATCAGCTATTTCGAGCATAACGAAGAGCGGCGCACGCCCGGGCTGATCGCCCGCCTGGCGGCGGGTGAGACGATCGCGTTGGTGACGGACGCCGGGACACCGGCGATCGCGGATCCGGGTTATCGGCTGGTGCGCGCCGCGCTCGCGGCCGGGATACCTGTTACTGCGATCCCCGGAGCGTCGGCGGTCGTCGCGGCGCTTTCGGTCGCGGGTCTGCCGACCGATCGTTTCGTCTTCGAGGGCTTTCTTCCGGCGCGAGCAGGCGAACGCCGCCGCGCACTTGAGCGGCTGCAGCGGGAAGATCGCACGATGGTTTTCTATGAGGCGGCGCGGCGGCTGACAGAGACCTTGGCGGCGATGGCAGAGGCTTTTGGCGTCGACCGCGCCGGGGTCGTGATGCGCGAGATGACGAAGACCCATGAGGAGACCCTCCGCGGCACGCTCGCGGAGCTGGCGGAACGTTTCAAGCAGACGACGGCGCTCGGCGAAGTGACGATCGTGGTCGCGGGCGGCGTCGGCGAGCGGATCGAGCCGCGCGTCAACGGCCTCGAGGAAGCAGCGGCGCTCGAAGTCTTGCGCGCGGCAGGACTTAGTCTCAAGGACGCGAGCACGGTACTCGCGAAGCTAACCGGAGAGCGGCGTCGCGACGTCTATCAGCGCGGGCTGCACCGATAGAGCCTGCCGCGTCGATTCAATACGTCGGTAAGGGTTGCATCGGGATGGCTACCGAGCGCTCTCCGCAGGTAGTCTCTCGGCGCGCGAGGCGGATTATATTCAGGTCTGACCAGGGCGGTCGAAAGAGCACCAGTTCGGCGGGAGGAGTAAGTCAAATGGACCAACCAGTAATGATCGTTGGGGGCGGGCCCAGCGGGATGATGGTAGCGAACGAACTGCTGCGGCGGGGCATCGCATGCCGGATCGTCGATAAGGCCGCGGGTCCCGAAGTGACCTCGCGCGCGTTCACGGTTCATGCCCGAACGCTCGAAATGCTCGAGGCGATCGGCGTGGCACATCGCTTCGTCGGGCAGGGAGAACAATCGCCGGGGTTTACGTTCAATTTCAAAGGACTGAGCGAGCAGCCGCGCCTCGATTTCACCCGCCTCGCGAATACGCGGTATCGCTATATTTTGAAAATCGGCCAGGCCGACACGGAGCGTCTCCTGCGCGAGCACCTGGAGAATACCTATTCGTGCCGGACAGAATGGAATACAGAACTGACGGCGCTCGAGCAGATCGGTGACGACGAAATAGTCAGAGTCCGGCTTCAGCATAATGCCGAGGGCGGGGGCGAGGAAGTGGCTCAAACGCGTTGGCTGGTGGCTTGCGACGGCGTTCACAGCGCTACGCGCAAGGCGCTCGGCCTGGCCTTCAGCGGCCGCGAATATAAAGACATGGTGCTGCAGATGATGGATGGCGAACTACGCGGCTACACTGGAGACGGAGCCTGGATCAATTACTACATGGAGAAGAACTATTTTCTCACGATCACGAAGCTGCCTGGCCGCGACTATCGGTTGTTGCTCAGCGATCTCGGCGAGTCAGTAAAGCCAGGTGTTCCGCGCCGCGAAGTCTTTCAGGAGATCGCTGCGCATTTTGTCGACGGCGTGCAGGTGGCCGAGCCGCCGTGGGCGACGCAGTGGACGATCCGTGCGAACCTCGCGCAGGCGTACCGGCAAGGCAACATCTTCCTGTGCGGCGACGCGACGCATATTCACTCGCCGGCCGGCGGTCAGGGGATGAATGCGTGTATGCAGGACGGTTACAACCTGGGATGGAAACTCGCGATGGTGATACGGGGTGAGGCGCGGCCGTCACTGCTCGAAAGTTACGAACAGGAACGACGGCCGATCGCGGAACAGGTGACGGCGGGCGCGCACGCGATGCAACAGATCATCATGGCGCACGGGACCGGGCTGGAGGGTCGGCTGGAACTGACCCGCCAGCCGGGCTGGCATGATGAGGCGATTGCGCGGATTTCCGGCCTGTCACATCACTATCGTGCGGCTGGCGCGGCAGAAGTATCCGCCGGTGCCGGCGGTCCGCAGGTTGGAGAACGCGCACCTGACGCGGTTTTAGCTCGTACGCCCGAGGTAAGGCTGTTCGACCTGCTGCGGCATCCACGTTTCACGCTGCTGCTGAGGCCGGCGCAGCCTGAGGAGTTCAGCGCGGCGTGGAAGCTGATTGACGAGGTCTCGCGCCGTTACAGTGGCGCGGTGAAATGCGTGACCGTGAATAGTGACGTGGCTGCGCCCGCAGAGCCACGCATGGTGGTCGACGAGTGCGGCGAAATCGAGCAGCATTACGGGCGTTCGTCTGTCGGTCGGCTTTTTCTGGTGCGTCCCGACGGTTATGTGGGGTTTAAGGGCCAGCTGAACGAAAGCCGCGGGCTGTTCGCGCACCTAGGTCAGTGGCTCTCATAAAAATTCCACAAAAGGTCGCGTACTAGGACCCCTAAAAGGGGAGTTACTACGGACTTGATACCATGAGCAAGCATCGAGGGGGCGAGGGCGGCAATTCTTAATTCTCAAAGAACCGCTGTTCGAGCATCGCGCATTAAGGAGACTGAGTATAGTGGCCGATTGGATCTACAATAGTCCAACTTGGCTGTGGGGAAGCATCTTTGTGGCGGTCTTCACAGCGCTCGCATGCGGGGGCCTGTATGTCTTTCATCGTTTGATCCACCTGGAGGTGCGCAAGGCGCACAATGAACTTGCCGGTTTTACGATCGCGATCATCAGCGTAGTGTACGCAGTGCTGCTGGCCTTCATCGCGATTGCGACATGGGAAGCCTACAGTCATGCGGACGATATTGTTGAGACCGAGTCAGACCTCGCCGGAGACATCTACCTCGATACGCAGGGATTGCCGAAAGCGCGGGGAGAGGGCATCCGCCATGACATCGCGCAGTATGTCAGCACCGTGATCGACGATGAGTGGCCCACGCAGCGCGCTGGCAAAACGCCGGAGCAAGGATGGAAACCGCTGCTCGAGTTGAACAGCGCGATCGTCAAGATCCAACCGCAGAACCTCGGAGAAGCGGTGATCGAAGCCGAACTGCTCAAGACCTGGAACGAGCTTTACCGGGCGCGTAGTGCGCGTTTGTCGGCGGTCGAAGGGCACGTTCCAGCGGTGATTTGGTGGATCATCTTCTTCGGCGGAGTGGTCACAACCGGCTATACCTATTTGTTTGGTTTCGAGAGCTTCGGCATGCATCTGGCGATGACAGCGACCGTCGCGGCTACGCTGGCGTTGGTCGTCGTACTGATCATCGCGCTGGACTGGCCGTTTCGCGGCGAGATCAGTGTCAAGCCTGACGCCTTCATCCTGACGCAGAAATCGTGGGCCGGTTTGTCACTCGACCAGCAATAGAAGCTGGTAACAGGTCGGATTAATCGCGCCGATCAGAGCACAGTTCAAACTTCAGCATTGCCGAACTTAGCGCAGGGTGCGGAAGAATGCGCGGATATCGTTGACCAGCATCTGCGGTTCTTCCATCGGCGCGAAGTGGCCGCCGGAGGGCATCACCGTCCAGCGCTTGAGGTTGTAGTAACGCTCGGCCCACTTGCGCGGCATCAGCATCACCTCCTTGAGGAAGACCGCGGCGGCCGTCGGCGCCTCGACGACGGGGGTGCGGTTGTGCGAGGGCTGCCATTGATTGTGCGCGGCCTCGTAGTAGTAGCGCGCCGAAGTGCCGTAGCTTTCGGTGAACCAGTAGAGCGTCGCGGTCGTGCAGAGATCGTCCTTGGAGAAACGACGCTCGACGTCGCCTCCGCAATCGCTCCAGGTTCGGCGCTTCTCGACCAGCCAGGCCAGCAGTCCGGCCGGTGAGTCGTTGAGGGCAGCCGCGATGGTCTGCGGCTTGGTGCATTGCAGGCGCATGTAGCCGGATTCGTTATCGATGAAGTTGCGATTGCGCTCGAGCCAGCCCTCCTCGCCGGCGCCGAAATCTTCGGGGGCCGGGCCGCCGCCCGAGAAGAAGCCGAGCGAGACCAGCAGATGCATGTGGATCCCGATCAGACGGTCGGCGTACTTATGGCCGAGTTGGGCGGTGACGATCGCGCCCCAGTCGCCGCCCTCGGCGGCGAACTTCTTGTAACCGAGAACATCCTGCATCAGCGCGACCCAGAGATCGGCGGTGCGCCAGTAATTGATGCCCGGGGTCGTCAGTGGAGTCGAGAAGCCATAGCCGGGGAGGGACGGGACGACGACGTCGAAGGAGTCGGCGGGATCGCCGCCGTGCGCAGCCGGGTCGGTCAGCGGTGCGATCACTTTGTGCAGGTCCCAGAAGGTCCAGGGCCAGCCATGGGTCAGGATGAGCGGGATCGGGTTGGGGCCTTTGCCAGGCTCGTGGATGAAGTGGAGGGGGACGCCGTCAATCTCAGTCTTGTAGTTGGCGAAGGCGTTCATCGCGCGTTCGTGGCGGCGCCAGTCGTACTTGGTCCGCCAGTACTCGACGAGTTCCTTCAGATACGCGGTATTGGTCCCATACTCCCATTTCGGATTGGCGAAATCGCGCGGGAAGCGCGTGCGGGCAAGGCGGTCGCGGAGGTCTTCGAGGGCGGCGTCGGGGATAGCGATCGTGAAGCGCTCTTTTCTGGCCATGGCGGTTGTCTCCAATGCGGAGAATCTTCGTCGCGATCGGCGAGAGCCTAGTCTCAGTAAACGACGAGCACAAACGCTGGCCACATCGAGCGTAGCGGAGAGCGGTCTCGGTTGGGCGGCGAGCGACTACGCGATCGACCGATCTCCGGGGCCGGCAGGGCGACGCTTGAACCGCCGTAGCCTGTGAGGTTCAATATCGCGTAGGGCTGATGGCGACGAAGGGCAAGGGGCAGGGGGCGCAGGGGGCGGTGGAGTCCGCGACGGGCGGCCGAAGATCCGCGGGAACGGCGTCGAAGGTCCGGCGTATTCCGGTGGTGCTGGTGATCCATGGCCCGAACCTGAATCTGCTGGGCGCGCGCGAGCCGGAGATCTACGGCCGGACGACACTGCGCGAGCTCGACCGGCGGCTGGTGACGCTCGGGCGCGAACTCGGGGTCAAGGTCGCGACCTTTCAGTCGAATAGCGAAGGCGCGATCGTCGATCGGATTCAGGCGGCGCGCGGGCAAATCGACGTTTTGATTGTCAATCCGGCGGCTTATACCCATACGAGCATCGCGGTTCGCGATGCGATCGCCGCGCTCGACGCGCCAGTAATCGAAGTGCATCTGTCGAACGTCTATAAGCGTGAGGCCTTTCGCCATCATTCGACGATTGCCGACGTCGTCACCGGGCGGATCATGGGTTTTGGCGCGGAGAGCTATATACTGGCGCTGCGTGCGGCGGTGGGAATCGGCGCGGCGACGGCCATAATCGATGCCAGGTGAAAAGCGAGCGCGGCGTGGCGCCAAGCCGTCGCACAAGGACGCATCCGGCTCGGCCGCAGTGGCCGCGAAGCCCGCCGCGACCTTGATGGAAACGCGGGAGCTCAAGGCGCTGCTCACCCTGATGCAGGAATACGAGTTGCTCGAGCTCGAAATCGACGACAAGAAACTCGGCAAAGTGCGGCTGGTGCGCGCCGGCGCGTCGCCCCGGGCAGTGGCGGCATCATCCCCGCCAACCCAGGCCGTTGTGACCGGGGCGCGCCACGTGCGCGCTCCCGCGCGCGAGGGGGGTAAGGCGGCGGCGCCTGAATTGGCCGAGAATCAACGGCTGATTACCAGCCCGATGGTCGGGACGTTCTATCGTGCCTCCTCGCCAGGCGCCACACCCTTCGTCGAGGAGGGTGATTCGGTGCGCAAGGGGCAGACACTATGCATCATCGAGGCGATGAAGATGATGAATGAGATCGAGGCGGAGATGGCGGGCCGGGTGGTGAAGATGCTGTGCGAGAATGCGCAGCCGGTCGAATACGGGCAGCCGCTGGTAATCGTCGAGGTCGGCTAAACGCTAGCGGAGGCGCGCTGCGCGCCGAAGCGAGCAAGCGAGTCTGCGAGCCGCGTCAAAAGTCGAAAGAGCGCGAGCTTCGCAGACTTCCGGGGGGTGGGCCGGAGAACATTATGGCGACATTCAAGAAACTGCTGGTGGCGAACCGGAGTACGATCGCGATCCGGATTATCCGCGCCTGTCGCGAATTGGGTATTGCGACGATCGCGGTCTATTCGACCGCGGACAAGGACGCGCTGCATGTCCGTATGGCGGACGAGGCGGTCTGTATCGGGCCGCCCGCGGCGGAGGACAGCTATCTCAGCATCCCGTCGATCATGAGCGCGGCGCTGAGCTACGGCGCCGACGCGGTCCATCCGGGCTACGGCTTCCTGTCGGAGAACGGTGATTTCGCCGAAGCCTGCCGCCGTTCGGAGGTCAATTTCGTCGGGCCGCGTGCCCGGCATATCCGCCTGATGGGCGATAAGCCGCGCGCGCGGCGGATTATGCAGCGCGCAGGCGTGCCAACCCTGCCGGGCAGCCTCGGCACCGGAATCACTGAGCTGCGCGACGCGCAGGTTGATGCCGGGCGGCTGGGCTTTCCCGTCCTGATCAAGGCGGCGGCCGGCGGCGGCGGCAAAGGGATGCGAATCGCGCGCGACGCCGACGAGCTGGCGAAACTCTTTCCGCTGGCGCGCGGCGAAAGCGAGGCGGCATTCGGCTCGCGCACGATGTACCTCGAGAAATATCTCGAGCGCGCGCGGCACGTCGAGTTCCAGATTCTGGCCGACAATCAGCGCAACGCGATTCATCTGGGCGAGCGCGATTGCTCGATTCAGCGCCGTCATCAGAAGGTGCTCGAAGAGTCGCCGTCGCCGGCGATGACCGCGCGGCTGCGCGAGAAGATGGGCAAGGCCGCGGTGCGCGCGGCCGAGGTGGTGGGTTATTCCAACGTCGGGACCGTCGAGTTCCTGCTCGCGCCCGACGGCGCGTTCTACTTTATCGAAATGAACACGCGGATTCAGGTCGAGCACGGCGTCACCGAGATGGTCACCGGCATCGACCTGGTGAAGGAAAGCATCCGGATCGCGGCCGGCGAGCCGCTCGGGCTCAAACCGCGGCAGGTGAAATTCGCTGGCGCCGCGATCGAATGCCGGGTCTACGCGGAGGACCCTCACACCCATTTGCCGTCACCCGGCGTCGTCAGCGGCCATCATCCTCCGGGCGGGCTTGGGGTGCGGATCGAGACGGCGCTGTACGACGGCTATCGCGTGCCGGTGCATTACGATCCGCTGATCGCGAAGGTGATCGTCCAGGCCGAAAACCGCGCGCTCGCGATCAAGCGGGCCGCGGCGGCGTTGCGCGAATATCTGATCGACGGGATCAAGACGAATATCCCGCTCCATCTGCAGATTCTGGCCGATCCGGATTTTCGCGCCGGACGCTATGCGACGGATTTTCTCAAGCGCTACGAAACTGACCAGGGGGCGGGCGAGTCCGCGAGCCGCGGCCAAAGTCAGGCCGCGGGCGAGTCCGCGAGCCGCGGCCAAAGTCAGGCCGCGGGTGAGGTC
>JBOHWF010000426.1:0-8612 GCA_050736455.1 Binataceae bacterium (SeqCode)
GTGTTGGAGTATTCGGAGGTCCTGACCAAGACCAATCGCGTGAGCAACGAACTCTTCGCGCGGCTGGCGGCGCGCTTCTCGCCCGAGGAGCTCGTCGAGCTCTGCTTCACGGTCGGACTTTCCAACTTGGTTAATCGCGTGCACGCGACTTTCAAAACGGACGTGGACGAGATGACCAGAGCCTCCGTGCCCGACGCAGCCTTCTGCCCGATCGGGCGTTAGCGCGCGCCATGCCTCGTTTTCGAGGCAATCCCGGTGGCCTCAACGCGCTACGCAAGCGGGAGACGGCCGCCCGCATCAAGCGACTTTCGCAGGCGCTCGCGACACTCTACCCGCAGGCGCGGATCAGCCTGGATTTCGCGACCCCGTGGCAATGCCTGGTCGCGACGATCCTCTCGGCGCAATGCACCGACGAGCGGGTGAATCAGGTGACGCCGGAGCTGTTTCGGCGAATTCCCGACGTCGCGGCGATGGCCGCGGCGCCCGAGGAGTTGGTTCGCGAGCTGATCGTCAGAACCGGCTTTTTCCGCCAGAAGACGCGATCGTTGCAGGGCGCGGCGCGGGCGATCCTCGAGCGTTTCGACGGCGAGATTCCGCAGCGGATCGAGGATCTCGTCACGATCCCCGGCGTCGGCCGCAAGACCGCGAACGTGATCCTCGGGCACGTCTTCGGGCAGCCGGGTTTGGTGGTCGATACGCACGTCCGGCGGCTGTCGCGGCGGCTCGGCCTGACGACGAACAACGATCCCGACAAGATCGAAGTGGATGTGCAAAAGCTCCTACCGCCAAGCGACTGGACGCCTTTCTCGATGCGGCTGATTCTGCACGGCCGCCGCGTCTGTTACGCGCGCGCTCCGCGCTGCGAGAACTGCACGCTGCGACCCGATTGTCCGCGCATCGGGGTCAAGAATCCCTAAACACCAGTGGAGGCGCGTTGCGCGCCGGAGCGAGCAGGGGAGTCTGCGAGCTGCGTCAAGATTCTGAAGTTTGCAAAGCCGCGGCGCGCCTCGTAAGCTCCGCCGCATGAGCACCCGCGACCTCCGTCTTTATCTCGATTACAAAAGTCCCTACGTCTATTTGGTTGTCGCGCCAGCCCGCGAGCTCGAACGCGAATTTGGCGTCAAGTTCGCCTGGCTGCCCTATGTGCTGAACATCCCCGATTTTGTCGGCACGGTCGAAGGCCGCAACCCGCATCAGTGGCGGCGCATTCGTTACAGCTACATGGATGCGCGGCGGCTGGCGAATCGCCGCGGACTGATCGTCAAGGGTCCGCAGAAGATTTTCGATTCCTCGATTGTCGCGATTGGGATGCTGTATGCGCAGCGCCGCGGCACCTTCGACAAATATAACGATCTCGCCCTCGAACGCTTCTGGAAACGCGAACTCGATATCGAAGACCCGCGGGCGATTGCCGCGATAATCAAGGAGAGCGGCGCGCCGGCCGAAGCGTTCCTCGATTTTCTCGAGGGCGAAGGCCGGGCCGAGCTCCAGCGCATCTGTCGCGACGCGGAGGCCGAGGGGATTTTCGGCGTGCCGACCTTCGTGGTCGATGGCGAGGCTTTCTGGGGCGGCGATCGGCTCTGGATGGTGCGCGAGAAACTCGCCGGCAAATGAGGACGGGAATGGACGAACTGATTTTCGAAAAAGCCGAAATCGCGACGGTGACGGTCAACCGGCCGAAGGCGCTCAATGCGCTCAACCGGACGGTGGTCGAGGAGCTGGCGCGGGTGCTGCGGGACGTCCGCCACGATCCCTCGATTCGCGTGCTGATCGTGACCGGCGCGGGCGATCGCGCTTTCGTCGCCGGCGCCGATATCGCCGCGATGTCGGCGATGTCCACGGTCGATGGCATGGAATTCTGCCGTTTGGGCCATCGCGTGATGGCGACCTTCGAGGAGCTGCCGATCCCGGTGATCGCCGCGGTCAATGGCTTTGCCCTCGGCGGTGGCACCGAGCTCGCGCTCGCCTGCGATCTGATCATGGCGAGCGAAAAGGCCCGCTTCGGCCAGCCCGAGATCAACCTCGGGGTGATTCCCGGGTTTGGCGGCACGCAGAGATTGCCTCATCGGATCGGCCAGGCCCGCGCCCGCGAACTGATCCTGACCGGCGACATGATCGACGCCAAGACCGCGTTCGAGTGGGGGCTCGTGAATCGGGTCGTCGCGCCGGATCAACTGATGCCGGAAGCCCGCAAGCTCGCCGAAAAACTCGCGAGCAAGTCCGGCTTCACGCTCCGCCAGTGCAAAGCAGCACTGCGCGCGTCGTTCACCATGCCCGAGAGCGAGGGCCTGCTCTACGAGCAGGCCGCCTTCGGTCTGAGCTTCGCCAGCGCCGACAAGGCCGAGGGCACCAAGGCGTTCGTCGAAAAGCGCGACCCCAAGTGGTCACATAGGTAGAAAAGAGCGATCGGGAGCTGCGATACGCCTGGCGGAACTCGAGAGCCGATATCCAGATAGACGGGAGTCCCTTCAAACCCAGCGAGGCCGAGTCCCGCGAGAGGCGTTACACGGAGAAACAGCTATGAATTTCGGCCTGATGATGACCTTTCAGAACCCAGCCCGATGGGCGCGACCCTTCCCAGAGCTTTACCGGGTTACTATCGAACATGCCGCGCGGGCCGAGGAACTAGGATTCGGCGAAATCTGGTTGACTGAACATCATTTCGACGTCGACGGATGGTCGCCGTCGCCAATGACGCTGGCGGCCGGCGTCGCGACCCGCACAGAACGTATACGCATTGGGACCTTCATTACTATTCTACCATTTCAGAATCCGGTGCGACTGGCGGAAGATATAGTTACGGCGGATATCTTGTCTAACGGGCGGCTCGATGTCGGCCTGGGAAAAGGATATCGGGTCAATGAGTATCGGAGCTTTGGCATCCCGCGTGAAGAACGCGCAGCTATCTTTGAAGAGAACCTGGAGGTTCTGCAGAGGATGCTAAGTGGCGAGCGCTTTTCATTCGAAGGGAAGTACAACCATCTGACCGACATCCAGCTTTCGCCGCTGCCGGTACAGCGGCCCTTTCCGCCGCTATGGCTGGGTGCGCGCGGAAAAAAAGCGGTGCAGCGAGCGGCTCGATTGGGCTATAATCTGATGGGCGCCGGCGACGCCGCTACTCTCGCCTACGACCATGCGCTGGAACAGGCGAACCGCAGGCCGCGCGATTTCTCAGTCGCACAACTGCGATGGGTCTATGTGGCCGAGACGCGTGACCGCGCCTGGGATGAGGCCGGCGAGCATCTGCATTTTTTGTTTGCCAACGCCTTTCCGATGCTTAAGGAGGCCGGCGATCTCGCGGCCGATCGGGCGATGCGCGAACCCCCGTCGCTCGCGGAGCTGCGTAAGGTCGATCCAATGTCTCCTGGCGGATTTCCGATCATAGGCACTGCGGATGATTGCACGCGCGCGATTGACAATTACCTAAAAACGACAAGAGTGACCCATCTCGCCATGGGAATGCATCTGCCCGGCCTTGCGCCGGACAAGGCGCTGCGATCGATGGAGTTGTTTGCTCGCGAGGTAATGCCGCACTTCAACTAGTGTCGGGTCTCGTAAAATAACTGTAGAGAATTGTCATTCCGAGTGGAGTCTGCGGAGTGAGGAATCCCGGTCCTCAACACGCCTCAAGCCGATGCCAACGCCGAGGTTTCCGGGATTCCTCGCTGCGCTCGGAATGACAACAGGCGCGCTACTGCCGGTATAGAGATTTGTGAGACACGACACTAGGGGTCGATGACCAGCGCAGCTCTATGACGAGGAAAGATCAAAACATGGGGCGCCCGGACCTATGACGGGCAGCGCGAATAGACCCTGTTCACACCCAGCGCGGTAGCGAGTCGTGCCGGATGCCGAAGGCGAGTTTACCCAGCCACGCGAGTGCATCGTAGCCCTGGAATGGCTGATGGATGATTGCCGCGCGGACGTCGCGATACATCTGCTCCAGCGGTCCGGACTTGAATAATCCCACGCCGCCGACCATCCGCATCGCCTTATCGACGATGCTCACCGCACTCTCACAGACGAAGTGATGACAGGCGATGATATCCATCATCGGCTGCTCGCTGCCCACCGGCGTCTCGGCGATCGCGGTCGCGGTGTGGAGTAGCATCGCGCGCGCGGCTCGTATCGCGACTTCCATTTCCGCGGCCAGGAATTGGTTCTGGGGATAATGGCTCATCGGGCGATCGAACGGCTCCTGCCGCCGGTCGCCGGTCCACTTAAGCGCCCAATCCCGCGCCGCCTGCGCCAGGCCCAGGTAACAGGCTTCGATCGAGGGATTCCAGCGACAGAAGATCTTCAGTGACTCGTCCCAGGTACCCACGGGCTTGTGGTTGGTTCCTTCCTCGGGGACAAAGACGTTTTCCCAAATGATGTCCTGACTCGAAGAGGCGCGGATGCTCATCGTGTCCCAATTGCCTTGAATCTTTATACCCGGTGTCTTGGCCGGAATATAAAAACTCAGCAGAGTCGGACCGTTTTTGGGGTCATCAAAGCGCGCAGTCTCGAAAAGAAAGTCCGCCGCCGCACTCATCGTACTGAACTTACCGGCGCCGTTGACGATATATCCCCCCGCAACCTTCTCCGCGCGCCGCGATGTATTTATGACGCCGCCGAAGCCGAGCATGCTGTTGATTTTCGGATCACTCACGCCGCCGCCCAAAATCAGCCGCCCCTGCACGATCGATTCAAGGAAAGTGCGCAGGTTTCCGTCCCGACTGCCGCCTGCGCGCCATAGATCGCCCAGCCATCCGACCGCAAACAGATGCATGTTGATTGAGATGGCGGTCGGCAGGTCGCCGCGCGCCAGGCGTTCCTGCGCTAAGACCTCGTCGAGAATATCTGCGCCACCACCGCCAAGCTCCGCGGGCGCCGTCATATTGGTGTAGCCTGAGGCCTTCATCGCGGCGACGTTCTCATGCGGGAAGCTGTTGTCGCGGTCGTGTTGTGCGACGCGCGTCTTGAAATCCTCCGCGTGAGCGGCGGCTGTCGCCACGAATTTCGCTTGGCGTTCGGCTCGTTCAGCATCCATCCAGGGTTGTCTCCTAACGGCGCCAATTGGTCTTGGCGGCTCGCCGCCTTTGCGACAGCAAACCGAGCCAAATTTGGCTCGCGCAATCTTCACGAAAAAACCCTTGGCTCGCAAGCCGATATACTCGGCGCCCCGGCATCTACCGTTTCTATCGACGCGGCAAAATATCTAAGATAGAAATAACGCCAGTATCAGCCTGACTTATATGGCATAATTCTGAGATGGACCTCGAACTGACCGAAGCTCAACGCGGCGCGCGCGATCTGGCGCGGCGGTTCGCCCGCGAAAAGCTCGAGCGGGTCGGGGTCGAAATCGACCGCACGCACGTATTTCCACACGACACGATTGAGGAATTGGCCAAGCTCGGGATGCTCGCGGTCTTTATCCCGGAAGAATACGGCGGCGCCGGGCTCGACAACGTCGCTTATGCGCTAGTGATCGAGGAGCTGTCAGTCGAGTGCGCCTCGACCGCAGTGATCGTTTCGGCGCATTCGTCGCTGGCTCAATGGCCCATTCTGGGTACAGGCAACGAGGAGCAACGCGCGCGTTTTTTGCCGAAGATGTGCTCGGGCGAGTGGCTCGGCTGCTTCGCCCTGACCGAGCCGCAGGCCGGTTCGGACGCCGCGATGCAGAAGACCCGCGCGGTCCTCGACGGCGACAGCTACGTGATCAACGGCAACAAGAATTTTATCACCAACGGTCCCGAGGCCGGGATTTGCATCCTGTTCGCCAACACCGCGCCCGACAAGGGCGTCAAGGGCATCAGCGCCTTTGTCGTCGAGACCGCGTCGCCCGGCTTCGAGGTCACGCACATCGAAGAGAAGATGGGGATAAACGGCTCCCATAGCGCGCAGTTGACCTTCACCGATTTGCGCGTCCCGCGTGAAAACCTGCTGGCCGCCGAAGGCGAGGGTTTCAAGGTCGCGATGAAGACGCTCGACGGTGGGCGCATCGGGATCGCCGCGCAGGCCGTCGGCATTGCGCGGGCCGCGCTCGAAGCGTCGCTCAAGTATGCGCAGGAGCGCCAGACGTTTGGCAGCCCGCTCGCGAGCTACCAGGCGATTCAATGGAAGCTCGCCGACATGGCGGTCGAGATCGACGCGGCGCGCCTGCTGACGCTGCAGGCGGCGGCGCTCAAAGACGCCGGCCAGACTTGCACCAAACAATCGGCGATGGCGAAATTGTTCGCGTCGGAGACTGCGATGAAAGCAGCCACCGAAGCGATCCAGATTCACGGCGGCTACGGCTATACTAAGGAGTTCAAGGTCGAGCGCTATTTTCGCGACGCCAAGATTACGGAAATCTACGAGGGCACCTCCGAAGTCCAGCGCATGATCATCGCCGGGCAGGCGCTCCAGACCCGCTGAGGACAGATCCGATGAGGACAAGATCGTGACGACCAAGCAGGAATGGCTCGAGAAAACTTACCAGCGCGGAAACGAACGGCCAGTCCGCTTCACGACGCTCTCCGACATGCCGGTCGAGCCGCTCTACACCGCCGAGGATTTGCCCAGGAATGTGAACGGCCGCGACGATGCGATCGGTTACCCGGGCCAGTTTCCTTATACCCGCGGCGTCTACGAATCGATGTACCGCGGACGGCTGTGGACGATGCGCCAGTTCGCCGGCTTCGGCCTGGCCGAGGAAACCAACGAGCGCTTCCACTTTCTGCTCGCGCAGGGTCAGGACGGCCTCTCGACCGCCTTCGACATGCCGACGCTGATGGGTTATGACGCCGACCACGAGCGCGCGATGGGCGAGGTCGGCCGCGAGGGCGTCTCGGTTTCGTCGGTCCATGACACCGCGCGCCTGTTCGACCAGATTCCGATCGGCAAGGTCTCGACCTCGATGACGGTCAACTGTTCGGCGTCGGTGTTGCTGGCTTCCTACCTCGTCGTCGCCGAACGGCAGGGTGTGCCGTGGGAGCAGGTCAGCGGGACGATCCAGAACGACATGCTCAAGGAATTTATCGCGCAGAAAGAATGGATCTGCCCGCCCGCGCCGTCGCTACGCATTGTGACCGACATGGTCGAATTCTGCGCGAAGAAAGCCCCGCGCTTCCATCCGGTGTCGATTTCCGGCTACCACATCCGCGAGGCCGGCTCGACCGCGGTGCAGGAACTCGCCTTCACGATCGCCGACGGGCTTTGCTATGTGCAGGACGGGGTCGAGCGCGGCATGAACGTCGACGACTTCGCGCCGCGCCTGTCGTTTTTCTGGGACCTGCACAGCGACTTTCTCGAAGAGATCGCCAAGCTGCGCGCCGGGCGGCGGATGTGGGCGCGGCTGATGCGCGATCGCTTCGGCGCGAAGAACCCGAAATCACTGATGCTGCGGACGCACGCGCAGACCGCGGGCGTCTCCTTGACGGCGCAGCAGCCGATAAACAACGTCGTGCGCGTGGCGCTTCAGGCCCTGGCCGGCGTGCTCGGCGGCGTGCAGTCGCTGCATACCAACTCGATGGACGAGACGCTCGCGCTGCCGACTGAGCAAGCGGTGATGGTTGCGCTGCGCACCCAGCAGATCATCGCCGAAGAGACCGGCGTCGCTAATACGATTGACCCGTTCGGCGGCAGTTACGCGATCGAGGCGCTGACCGACAAGATGGAAGCCGACGCCATGGAGTATATCCGCACGATCGACGAGATGGGCGGAATGCTCAAGGCGATCGACCGTGGCTATCCGCAGCGAGAAATCGCCGAGGCGGCCTTCAACTATCAGCGCCAGCTCGAGCAGGGCGTCAAGATTGTGGTCGGCGTTAACAAGTACGCGATCCCGGAAGAGATTCCGATCGAGACGCTCAAGATTAATCACGCGCTCGAGGAGCGGCAGATTCAGCGCACGCGCCAGATGAAGCGCGAGCGCAACAGCGTCGCGCACAAAGAAGCTTTGAAGCGCGTGGCCGAGGCCTGCCGCTCAGGCGAGAATCTGATGGGGCCGATTTGCGAGGCCGTGCGGCGCGACGCCACGGTCGGCGAGATCAGCGACATCTACCGCGCCGAATTCGGCGTGTACAAAGACCCGGGCTGGATCTGACACTAGGCGGAGCGAATCAGCGAGCGGAGCCGAGCAGGCGAGCACCAGTGGAGCGAAGCGGAACGAGCAAACGAGTCTGCGAGTTGCGTTACAATGAAATTGGGGGCGGACTGATGTTGGCCGCGCCTCGCGGACTCGGCCGCCCCCTGGAGCTGCGTTAAGGATATACCGTGGCAGACAAACGACTGAGGATTCTGGTGGCTAAACCCGGCCTCGACGGCCACGATCGCGGCGCCAAGATTATCGCGCGGGCGCTGCGCGACGGCGGCTTCGAGGTGATCTACACCGGGCTGCATCAGACCCCCGAGATGATCGCCGAGGCCGCGGTGCAGGAAGACGTCGATGCGATCGGGCTGAGCATCCTCTCGGGCGCGCATATGACGCTCTTTCCCGAAGTCATGCGCCTGCTCAGGGACAAGGGCGCCGACGACGTCGCGATCTTTGGCGGCGGCATCATCCCCGACGAAGACTCGGCCCGGCTCAAGACGCTGGGAGTGAAGGAAATTTTCACGCCCGGCGCTTCCACCGAAGATATCGTCAAGTG
>JBOHWF010000427.1:0-3903 GCA_050736455.1 Binataceae bacterium (SeqCode)
CTGTGGGATGACGCTGAAATTCGCGCGGTCGTCGCGACGACCGACGACCGCGCGTCGCATGAAACCGCCGCCCGGCTCAAGCTTCCCGCGTGGCCGTTATCCACCGACGCCGCCGGGCAGGTGCGCATTGCGGTGTCGTCGCGACGCGCTCCCTCTCTCGAACTACCGGGTCCCGACGACGTGGCGCTCTTTCTGCATACCAGCGGCACGACCAGCAAGCCCAAGGGTGTGCCGCTGACGCACGCGAACCTGACCGCCTCGATCGAAAATATCGCAAGCGGTTATCGGCTGACGCCCGACGATCGCACGTTGCTCGTGATGCCGCTGTTTCACGTCCATGGACTGATCGGCGCAACCTTGTCGACGTTGTACTCGGGCGGGACCGTCGTCGCGCCGCCGCGTTTCAGCGCCGCCGGCTTTTGGCCGCTTGCCCAGGCGACGCGCGCGACCTGGTACTCGGCGGTGCCGACGATTCATCGCACGCTGCTGCTCCGCGCCGCCTCTGACGCGCCCGCGAACAGCGGCTTCCGCTTCATCCGCTCATGCTCCGCGGCGCTGGCTCCGGCGATGCTCGCGGATATGGAGGATCGCTTTCAGACCCCGGTGCTCGAAGCCTATGGCATGACCGAAGCCGCTCATCAGATCGCGACGAATCCGCTCCCGCCCGCGCCGCACAAGGCCGGCAGCGTTGGCCTCGGCGGCCGCGTGGAAGTCGCGATCCTCGACGACGCCGGCGGGCTCCTGCCGTCTGAACGCGAGGGCGAGGTCGCGATCCAAGGCCGCAATGTGATGCGCGGTTACGACCGCAATCCGGCCGCGAATGCCGCGGCCTTCGTCAACGGCTGGCTGCGCACCGGTGATCGCGGCAAGCTCGACGCGGACGGCTACGTCCGCCTGATCGGCCGGATCAAGGAGCTGATCAATCGTGGCGGCGAAAAAATCTCGCCGCCCGAGATCGACGCGGTCCTCCTCGCTCATCCGGCCGTCGCAGAAGCGGCGAGTTTCGGTGTGCCCGACGACAAGTACGGTGAAGAAGTCAGCGCCGCGGTGGTCTTGAAGGCGCCGGCTACCGAGAAAGATCTACAGTCGTTTTGCCGCGAAAGCCTCGCGGATTTCAAAGTTCCGAGGACGTTCCATATCGTCACTGAACTGCCCAAGACCGCGACCGGCAAAGTTCAGCGCAACGTTCTGGCACAGACTTTCACGCCAACGCTAGCGGAGCGCGGCCGCCGCGCGTAGCGAGCACAAGGGGGCGGCGGAGTCTGCGACGCGCGGCCAAAGTCCAGAGCCTGCGAGCTGCGTCAAGATTCTTAGTCAGCCGAAGGCATAGCGAGAACCGGGGTCGGAGAATCCTTGGCTGCGAAATTGAATCCGCTCGAGGCCGTGCTCAACTACGCGGGCGCTCGCGACGGCTTCAGCCGTCATACGTTGCCGATCCACGACGGCCGCGCCGTCGCGCGGCTGTCGCTCGATCAAGAAGGCTTCGTCCTGAAGCGTCGTCAGACGGGCGTGCGCAATTTCTACGATCCGGCCGAGGTTCGCGCGGTTTACTATCCCGAGATCGAGCAACTGCTGGTCGCGACCACTGGCGCCGCGAGCGCCTTCGCCTTCGAGCACGACGTCCGCCACGCGCCGACCGCCGCGCTCGATGACTCGGCCACGCGCGCGCCGGTGCGAGTGGTCCACGACGACTACACCGAAAAATCCGCCCCCGAGCGCGTTCGCCTGTACCTGCCCGATCAGGCCGACGCGCTGCTCCAGCGCCGCTATGCGGTAATCAATGTCTGGCGGCCGCTCCGCGGGCCGGTGCGCGATACGCCGCTGGCGGTCTGCGACGCGCAAACTCTGAAGGAAGAGGATCTCGTTCCCACGGCAGACGGTGTGAAGCATGAAGTTTATTTGTTCAATTTCCGCCCGGCTCATCGATGGTTCTATTTCCCTGAGATGCGGACCAACGAAGTGATCCTGCTCAAGTGTTTCGATTCGATACGAGACGGCCGCGCGCGTTTCACCGCGCATACCGCAATCGATCTTCCGCCGGCTCAGCTTCCGGCGCCGGCGCGCGAAAGTATCGAGGTCCGCGCCCTGGTTTTCTACTAACGCTACACTTGCGGAGCCGGTATCACCGCCCAACGCGGTAGCGATAAAGTAGCGCGGAGGGAGCGCGCATCAATGGATTGGCAGGCTGACGCCGCGATTGCCACGATCGTTTCCTCGGTCGCGATCGTCGCGAGTGCGATTTTCGTCGTGGTGCAGTTGCGGCAGGCGGCACGCGACCGCTATTTCACGATCACGTCGCATCTGTTCGAAATCTGGCAAAGCCCCGAGTTTCAGGAAGATGAGCTTTATCTGCTGCACAAGTTGCCGAGTCAGGCCTGGGAGGAGTTCGTCGCGGGCGGACGCGGCGAGCGGGGTGAGCGCGCACTGCATCGCGTCGGCGGCTTCTATGATCGTGTGGGCAACCTCGTCCAGCACGGTCTGATTGACGAGAATGATATCCTGCCGACGATCGGCGGTTTCGCCATCGCCGTCTGGCAACGGATCGAGCCGTTGGTAATAGAGGCGCGCCGGCGCGAAAACAGCTTTCTCTTTCAGAACTTCGAGGCAGTGTTGCCGACTTGCCGTGAATGCTACATCCCGTCGAGCGCTGACGTCGAAGCGGAGACCGCCTTTACTCGGTCAGCCTCCCGCAACAGACCTGCTCGTGAGAGCATCTGGCAGAGAATCTGGTTCTCCCGGCACATCAGCGTCATGGACTTCTGGACCCGGCGCATCGAACCGGCGGAAGCCAAACGCCGGCTGGACCAGGGGCGCGCCCTGATCCTTGACGTCACCCGTAAGCCGCATCCCGTAATGATCCGCGGAGCGGTCCGCCCGGCTCGCCGCGATCTCCCCGGATGGCTCGCGGCGGTGCAAGAGGGCAAAGACGTTATCACCTACTGCACTTGACCGCATGAAGCCAACAGCGTCCGTGCGGCGCGACTGCTCAAAATAGCTGGCATCACCACGGCCCTTCCGCTCGCCGGTGGCCTCGACGGCTGGTTGAAAGCCGGGCTACCGGTCGATCGGGAGTGACGGTTACGGCTTCGCCTTCAGCGTAGGCGCGAACCGCGTGCGCAGCGACGACCTCCGAGGTAGCGACACTTTCGCGCCGGAGCTGCTAAGACATAACTTTACAGACTCGCTCTTGCGTGAAAGGAACATTCCATGAAGCTCGGTCTTTCGATTGGCTATTCAGGCGCGAACCTCCGGCTCCCGACGGAGCGCATTCTCCGCGCCGAGCAGTTGGGCTACGACTCGGTCTGGACCGCCGAGAGCTACGGCTCCGACGCCGTCAGTCCGCTCGCCTATATCGCAGCCCTGACCAAGCGCATCCGCCTCGGCGCCGGGGTGCTGCAGCTCGCCGCGCGCACTCCCGCTAACGCCGCGATGTGTGCCGGCACGGTGGACGCGCTCGCCGGCGGCAATCGCATGATGGTCGGGTTGGGCGTCTCCGGCCCGCAGATCGTCGAGGGCTGGTATGGCGAGCCGTGGGGACGGCCCTACTATCGGCTGCGCGATTACGTCACGATCATGCGCCAGATTTTTCGCCGCGAGCAGCCCGCCGCCCATCAGGGCAAGGAGATCTCGCTCCCGTATACCGGACCGGGCGCCAGTGGGCTCGGCAAGCCGCTCAAATCCATCCTGCACATGAACCCGAATATCCCCATCCTGCTCGGCGCCGAGAATGAGGCGACGGTCCGGCTCTGCGCCGAAATCTGCGACGGCTGGCTGCCGCTCGGCTTCGTGCCCGGGTCGTTGCCGCGTTATCGCCCCTGGCTCGAAGAGGGTTTCCGGCGCGCGGGCGGCGGCAAGTCGCTCGCCAAATTCGAAATCTATCCGATGCTGCCCGTTGTTATCGAT
>JBOHWF010000428.1:0-11762 GCA_050736455.1 Binataceae bacterium (SeqCode)
GGCTTGCGCGGCGAGCTCGCGCGCAAGCGGTCCGTCGCCGGCGATGAACCCGCGCAAGTTGACGCTCGGCGGATCAATACGTCGCGCGAGAGCCATCGCCTCGATAAAAAAGCGATGGCCCTTGCGCGGCGTCAGGGCGCCGATCGCGCCGACCGCGACGTCTGTCGCGTCCAAACCCAGTCGGGCGCGGGCCTCGGCGCGCATTGACGCGCTTGGCGGTGCGAACCATGCGCAGTCGACGCCGCTCGGAATAATTCGCAGCCGCGCGAGCGTCGCCCCACCAAGCTCCAGCGCCGCCGCCACGCCCCGCGAAATCGCGATCACTCCATCCACCGCGTGATTATACAGATAGCGGCCGAAAAGCCGGTTCGGACGATAGTCCATCCGGCGCGTCACGATTCGCACCGGCGCCATTCCTTTCGCGTAAGGCGCAAGCGCGTGGGCGCGGGCGGTATGAAAGTGCACCACGTCATAGGCTTCACGCGCCAGCAAGGTCCTGAGCCGCATGCCCGCGGCGACATCGACGGAGTTGCGCACCCGTAAAGGATGGCAGACGAGCCCTTCGGCGCAGGCCCGCCGCCACAACTCACCGTCAGGGTCGCACAGAATTTCGGCCCGATGGCCGCGCCGGCGCAACTCAAGCGTCAGGCCCAGCACCTGGGTCTCACCGCCGCTGAAGCCGCGTTCCGGATCAACTCCAGCCACGCGCAGCGGCGCGGTTAGCGCTCCTCGCTGCCTATCCGAGAGTAAACCCGCCTCATCAAATGGCGGCGGCACGAGCGCAACCTCGCCCACCTTATCCACGAATGTCGCCTTTGACCAGATGAGCGAGCGGAGCGACCACGGCGTAACTTCCGTCACGCCTGATGCGTCGCTGAATCATCGCGGCGACGCGCCGGTTCATCTTGTGCGGGTCGCGCCACTTCATCTCCACGCCATAGCTGCGCAGCACACGCTGGCGATCGCTGCGGGTGATCCGGGGCAAGTCGAAGCGCCCGAGCTGCACGAGATTCCGCATCGCTCGCCGACGCCGGCCAATCGCGAAGCTCAACCGGGTTCGCTCGTGATCGAGAAATATGCAGCGCGGCGGTTGATCGTGCGCAACAAAGATGTTGAAGGGCGTGAGATCGCCGTGCACGAAACCCGCCCGATGCATCCGCGCGATTTCCACGCCGAGCGTCGCCAGTGCGGCGCGTTTGTCTGCGAGCGACCCGGCGAGCGCCTCGAGCGCTCGCAACGGACCACGCCCCGGTGCGCGGGGGGTGACGATCAGTTCGCGGCCGCTGGCGCGCTCGCGACCATGAATCCAGACCGGCGGTGCGCAGATACCCGCGGCCGCCATCTGCGCGGTAACCTGCGTGACATGCGACGCCAGCGACCCCCGCAGTTTGCGCTTCAGCCGGTCAAGCCCGCGCGGCGCGTCGAGCACTTTCACGAAGATGTCCGCTCCCGCCCCACTCGTGGAAGGAACTCGGACGTTGAACGTAGTCGCGCGGCGTGAGCGCCTGAGCGGCTGCGCGCCGCGGCCCGCCGCGGTCGCAACAACCAGTCGCACCAGCTCTTCCCCGAGCTCGGTTGAGGGTTTGGCCAAGCCCAGCGACCATCCCTCGCGCTCGATTCGATTCACGCGCTGGCTCGGCACACTCAGCTCGGTTGAGGAGACTCGTCCAGCTTCGCAATCAAATTACGCTCGCGCGGGACGTGAACCGCTCTGCGGACCGTTGCCGCTACCGCATCGGGCGCGATCCGGCGCATGCACTCGCGGCCTATCGGACAACGCCGCAGGTAGCATGGACTGCACGGAATCTCGCCGCGCACGGTGAACTCCGCGAAGCCCCACGGCGCTGATCGTTCTGGCGCGGTCGCGCCCCACAGCGATACGATCGGGCATCCGACTGCCGCGGCGATATGCATCGGTCCCGAATCGGGACCGAAGGCGGCGGCGCATTCAGCGAAGATCGCCGGCAGCTCGCTGAGACTCGTCTTGCCGACGAGGTTCAGCGCGGCGGTGGCCCCGAGTTCACGCGTAACGGTTGCCGCAAGCTCCGCGTCCTCCGGTGCGCCGATCAGGATCGGAAAAAGTGCCGCGGCGTCCTCGCGCGGCGTCGCCAGCGCCCGGATCGTCGCCGCGATCGACTCCGCAAAATAGACCCGGCTCGGCCACGACGATCCCAGAATCACCCCGAGTAGCGGGCGCGGTGCTTCACCGATGATCTCGCGCCCCCGACCCTGCGCTGCCGCCGACGGCTCGAGCCCAAACCTGATCGCGCCTGGCGCGATTCCGAGCAAATCCCCAAACGCCTGATACTGCGCGAGCTTCAAGCGCATCGGCGGCTGCGGCTCGATCCGCTGAGTCGAAAACCATTGATTGCACTCCTTGACGTTGGCCGCGGCAAAGCCAAGACGATCGCGCGCGCCGCTGATTCTCGAGATGATCCCGCTCTTCAGATGCCGCTGCAGGTCGACCACGAGATCGAAACGCCCGTGGCGGATTTTCCACAAAAGCGGTGCGAACGACCACGGCGCGCGCCGCCGCTCGTAAACAATTAGCTCGTTGATCCACGGATGGCCGCGCAGGATCGGCTCGGACTTCGGCTCGACCGCCCACGCCAGATGCGCCGCGGGCCACGCCGCGCGCATCCGTCCGAGCAGCGGCAACGCCCGCACGACGTCTCCGATCGATCCGAGCAGGACGATCAGTACCCGCGCGGGATGCGGCTCGCGCAAATCGGCGCCATTCAGAGGCATCAAAAGCCTTACGCCAGATGACGGCCAGCCCGACGTTTCAGTCCCAGTCGAGCGCCCCGCGCTGCCACGCATAAGCCAGTCCCGCGGCCAGTACCCCGATGAAGACCAGCGCCTCGACCAAACCGAACATCCCGAGTTCGCGCAGATTTACCGCCCACGGGTATAGAAATACGACCTCGACGTCGAAGACCAGGAAGAGGATCGCAGTCAGGTAAAAGCGAACGGAAAAGCGTCCCCACGCGCTGCCGCTCGGCGGATTACCGCACTCGAAAGCCTCGCCCTTGACTTTACCGCCGGCACGCCGCGGTCCAAGGAGCCGGTTGATCGTGACCATGGTTCCGACTACGGCGCCGGCGCCGATCAACATCACGGCAATCGGAAACCAGGTGGTTGCAGCAGAACTCATCGCGCGCTCCAGCTTGCTCCGCGCAAGCTCAGGTAGTTCACTGATTATTAGCGCATACGTTGCCCTGGCGCGACTCGGCCGAGGTCACCCGCCCACACGCATTTGAAAGCATGCATGCACTTCGAGTAAGTGAAAGCTGATCAGTCCGGAGGTCAAGCCGATGCCCAGCGATCCTCTCTCTGCTTACCTGCTCGCCGCTTATCCAAAAACAAATGCGCTGCCAGGCGGCGCGACGCTAACTGTGCGCGCCTTAATTCCGCAGGATCGCGCGCAGATGGGCGAATTCTTCGAGCGCGTGCCGGAAGAGGATCGGGTCTTTCTCAAGGAGGACCTGCTCAATCGGGAGGAAGTCGAAATCTGGCTCGACGAAATCGACATCGATCGTGAAACCGTGATGGTTGCGATCAGCGATCGCATCGTCGGCGTCGCGGTGCTCGAACGCCAGCTCCACGGATGGTCGCGGCACGTCGGCGAAATCCGCATCGTCGCCGATCCCTCGATCCGCCGCGGCGGCCTCGGCCATCTGCTGGCGCAGACCATCTTCGACCTGGCACAGCATTCGGGACTCGAAAAACTCTTCGCCCAGATGGTCGCCGATCAGCCGGGACCGATTCGCGTCTTCAAGCGCCTCGGCTTTCGCGCCGAAGCCACGCTTAACGATCAAGTCAAGGATCGCCACGGCGTCAAACACGACTTGCTGGTGATGGCCCACTACATGGGCGGGTAAGTTTCGCCGCACTTACAGTGAAGCGTAGAGCGCGTCGACCAGCGCGCGCGGGCGCGGATCCATCAGAATGTACGGACCCATCTTGTTCATCGTGTAGCCGAAGCCCACGCGCGCGTCGGGATCGGCAAACCCGATTGAGCCGCCCGCTCCCGGATGGCCAAACGTCCGCGCATTCGGACCCATCGGATCGTGCGGCTGCGAGAGCATGAAGCCGCTGCTGAAGCGCGTCGGAATCATCAGCACTTCGTCCCGCCCGCTCGACTCTTCGGTATGGCAGCGCGCGATTGCTGCGGGCTGGAGAATCCTCGTGGCCCCACACTCGCCGCCTGCAGCGAGGACCCCGTAGAGTCGCGCAAGGGCGCGCGCTGTCGCATGGCCGTTCGCCGCCGGAATCTCCGCGCCGCGCCACGCCCGCGAGTTTACCGCGCCGAGCTTCATCGCGCCGGGTGGATTGAAAAAAGCCTTGGCGGTGACGGAATCCGGATGCTCCTGCGCGTACTTGAAAATATTGATCTGATCTTTCGGCGGCGCGGGAGATTGAATCATCTGGCCGCAGCGGCTGTCGTCTTTCTCGGGCAGGCCGATATGACAGTCGAGTTCGAGCGGCCCGGCGATCTCGTCGCGAAAATAACTGCCGAGGCTCTTGCCGGTGACCCGCCGCACGACCTCGCCGACGAGAAACCCGATCGTAATTGCGTGATAGCCGTGCCGCGTCCCCGGCGTCCACCACGGCTCTTCCGCAGCCAACGCGGAAGTCATCGCGCCCCAGTCGTAGATCGCAGCTTCGGGAACAGGTTTGCGGAGCGCGGGGATGCCGGCGCGATGGTTCAATAACTGGCGCACGCGGATATGGTCCTTGCCGGCCTTCGCGAATTCCGGCCAGTAAGCCGCCACCGGCGCGTCCAAATCGAGCAGGCCCTGATCGACCAGGCGATGAGCGCAAATCGCCGTCAGCCCCTTGGTGGTCGAGAAGAGATTGACCAGCGTGTCGCGACGCCAGGGAATCGTGCGCGCCTTGTCGGCATACCCGGCCCATAGGTCCACGACCGGTCTGTTGTCAATCACGATCGCGACCGCCGCGCCGTACTCATTGCGCAGGGCAAAATTCTCGGCGAACGCCTCTTTGACCCGCGCGAAGCGCGGATCGCAGCTCCCCTCGATACGAAGCTCATCCACGATTCACTCCCCGGATGACCAATCGTGCGCTCAGACCGAGGCGATGGCGCCGCCGCAGCTTGAACCCGCTCCCGCGGTGCAGCCAAAACAATGCGGACCGGTGACGATCGTCGCGCCCGCGAACCGGTTCAGATCACCGACGTCATTCACAGTCAGCGGCCGCCCGGAACGATCCGTGAGCGGAAGTTCGAGCATCTGATTGAAGTCGCAATCGTAGAGTCTTCCATCGTAGCCCACGCTGATCAGCGAGCGGCACATCAAGCCATCAACCGTCGCCGGGTTGAAATGGTTGACCAGCAAACCCATGTACTCACTGAACTGGCCCCAACGTCGGAGTTGATCGGCGAAACGACGAATCGGCATGTTGGTGATCGTCAGCAGACGATTGAAGCGGATTCCGAACTTGCCGCCGAGTTCCTCGCGATAGCGCGCTTCGAGTTCGGCCTGTGGCGGCGGCAGAGTCGCGCCGACCGGATTGTACACGAGGTCCAGCGTGAGGCCGTCCGCGCCATAGCCGAGGCGATTCAGCATCCGCAGCGCCTCGATACTTTTCTCGAAGACGCCGCGGCCGCGCTGCTTTTCGACGTTCTCCGCCGAGTAGCATGGCAGCGAGCAGATCAGCCGGACCTGATTAGCGCGGTAGAACTCGGGCAGCCCCTCCATCTCCGGCTCGAACAGCACCGTCAGGTTGCAGCGCACGAGGACTTCGCGGCCGCTGTCGCGCGCGGCTTCGACCAGCCCCCGGAAGTTCGGGTTGAGCTCCGGAGCACCGCCGGTCAGATCGACGACGCGAATCGCCGCGCTCGCCTCGAGCACCTCGATCACGCGTGTCGCGGTCGCTGCAGTCATAATCTCGCGCCGCGCCGGCCCGGCGTCGACGTGACAGTGATGACACGCCTGATTGCACAGCTTGCCGAGATTAATCTGCAAGGTCTCCAGCGCGCCACGCCTCAGCGGCCCGGTCCCGTGGCTACGCAAGGTTGCCGCGAAGTTCAAGCCGTGGGTAAGCGACTCGCAGTCGTCGCGCGTGAAGCTCATCGCTCTCCAGCATACCATCGCGATTGCTCCCGCAAGTATGGTCATCGCGCGGTCGCGACGTGCTAAAATTCCAAGCCGCGCAATCGCGAATTATGGAAAACCCCTCGATACCTCCGGTCAGCGATCCGGTTCACACCTCGGTTCTGGTCGCCGACGACGACGCGGCGATCCGGCTCGTGCTGCGCCATCGCCTCGAACTGGCCGGCTACACCGTCGAAGAGGCCGCGGACAGCCAAAGTGCCCTCCGCGCCCTCCTGGCCAACCGTCACGCGGTAGCGCTGCTCGACGTCATGATGCCCGGCGCCGGCGGACTCGAGGTCCTGAGCCAGGCGCGCGAGCAGGAAGCGCGCGCGCAAATAATCGTCATCACGGCCGCGAGCACCATGAACAATGCGGTCGAGGCGATGAGCCGCGGCGCTCACGACTACCTGACCAAACCCTTCGACAACCTCGATCAGGTCGCGGCGGCGGTGGCGCGCGCCGCCGAGATTGCGGCGCAAGCCGGCGATCTGTCACGGCTGAAAGACGAGCTCAATCGCCATCTTGTAGGCGGCGAGATTATCGGCCGCAGCGCGGCGATGCAGGAGATCTACAAGCTGATTGGCCGCGTCGTTACCAACGACGCCTCCCTGCTGATCTCCGGCGAAAGCGGCACCGGCAAAGAGCTGGTCGCCCGTGCCATCCATTTCAAGTCGCCGCGCTGGCGCGGGCCGTTCGTCGCGGTCAACTGCTCGGCGATTCCGCAGGGACTGCTGGAAAGCGAGCTGTTCGGTCACGAACGCGGCGCTTTCACCGGCGCCACCGAGCGGCGTGCGGGCAAATTCGAGCAGGCTGCCGGCGGAACGATCTTTCTCGACGAAATCAGCGACCTCCCCATCGAACTGCAGCCCAAGCTGCTGCGCGTCCTGCAGGAGCGCGAGTTCTCACGCGTCGGCGGCGTCGAAACGCTCAAGGCACAGACCCGCGTGATCGCCGCGACCAACCAGGATCTCGAAACCGCGGTCGCCGAGCGCCGCTTTCGCGAGGACCTTTACTTTCGCCTACGGGTAATTCCGATGAACATCCCGCCGCTGCGCGCGCGCCGCGAAGATATCGGCGAATTGACCGATTATTTTGTCGGCAAGGCGGTCCGCGAGATGGGTGCGCAGGCTCGCACGGTCGCGCCCGACGCGCGCGACAAGCTCTACGCCTACGATTGGCCGGGCAACGTCCGCGAGCTCGAGAATGCCGTCCTGCGGGCCGCCCTGCTCGCTCAAGGATCGCAGCTTCGCGCCGACGATCTCAATCTCGGCCGCAACGCCCGCTCCGGCAAAGTCTCGAATGACACCGAAGCGCCGCTCAGCGAACTAATCCATCGGCGCCTCGAAGAGATGGTTAGTGAGGACGGCGCTGAACCCCGCGACTTGCATCAGCGAATCATTGCCGAGCTCGAAAAGCCGCTGATCGAGCTCGCCCTGGCGCGCGCGCGGGGTAATCAAGTCCAGGCCGCCCGGATGCTCGGGCTGAACCGCAACACACTGCGCAAAAAGCTCGCCGACCACGCGATCGCGATCACCAGAACCCCTGGTGGCTGAACTGCAACCCTTCGCTTCCCATTTTTATGCGATGATCGATCCGGCGGGTGGTCACGAGCCGCTGGTCCTTGCACGCATCCTGATTGACGCCGGCGCGACCGTCCTGCAATTGCGATTGAAAGATGCCGGATCGCGCGATTTCCTCGACACCGCGCGCGCGATCGTCGCCCGGTGCCACGAGCGCGGCGCCAAGCTGATCGTCAACGACCGCGTGGATGTCGCGCTTCTGGCAGGCGCCGACGGGGTTCATCTGGGCCAGGAGGATTTGCCGCTGGAGGCGGCCCGCCGCCTGCTCGGCGCGGAGCGGCTCATCGGGATCTCGACTCACACCGTCGCGCAGGCGCGCGCGGCCGAAGCTGGCGGCGCGGACTATATCGGGTTTGGCGCGATCTATTCAGGCGGGCTGAAGAATGTCGAAAACGCTCAAGGGCTCGAGCGGCTGCGCGAGGTGCGCCGCGCGGTCCGGCTCCCGATTGTCGCGATTGGCGGCATCACCGAGGCGACGATTCCGGCCGTGCTCGCGGCCGGCGCCGACGCCGTCGCCATCGTCACCGACATCGTCCGCGCTCCCGATGTCGCGGCGAAGGTCAGATCGATTCTAGGGTTGAGCCAACCTCTTTGAGACGGCGGCGAACTAGCGCCGTTTCTCGGCTCGTCACTCGAGCGCGCTCGTCGCGATGTAGCCTTCGAGCCCGTCTTTCATCCGGATTTTCATGTAGTTCAGCGAGGTGGCGATGACGTGTACGTCGTGGGCGTTGTGCACCTCAGCGAGTTTTTTTCCGTAATGATTTGGCTCCGCCAGAACCGGCGTATCCTTAGTCAGCTTGAAAATCTTGTCGGCCGGCCGGTCTATCTCGACCGCGCTGATCGGTACATAGCCGACCGCGCCGCTCTTGAGCTTGACCTGAAGGTAGTAATGAGTGGTCCCGCTGACGTGCACGAATTTTCCGGCGGTCACGCGCTCAATATGGCTCGACGAATTCGCGGGACTCGCGTAGGCCCACGAATCCTCTTTCAATTTGAGCATCGCGTCGCCCGGCTCGACCGCTCCGGCCCAGGGCGCCGATCGCTTCACGCTCGCATGATGGACGGCGCGATGCGCGCGAGGTGCTGCCTTTGACACAGGCGCGGCTGGAGCGCCTTCGCCCGTCGCTTCCAAACTGGGCGATTCGGACGACGGCGAATCCTCAGGCGCGATCGTCGTTTTCGGCAGGGTTTTCGGCGCGGCGCTGGATTGCGCAAAAGCAGGCGTCATCGCAACCAACGGAATTGCGCAAGCGACCGCGACGACCACCAGGCACACAGCCGTTTTCCCCGCTGCCCACGATCCCCTCGCGCGAGCTGCTGTCCCTCTCATCCCGCACAACCTCCCCTCATCCTTCAAACTTCAGAGACTAGATCCGGCGCCGGGCTTTGCGAGCTAGCATGCGCCGCACACCGTGCAACGCGCGACGTCGCAGGGCTTGGTCTGATGCTCGTAATGCGCCTTTTTACGCTCCGACGCGAGAAACCACTTGTCGATATGATGGTCGATAAAGTCCCACGGCAGAAGTTCATCCTGCGCGTACGGACGCGTGACGTAGAAATCCGGATTTGGCAGATGCGACGCCGCGGCCGCGGCTCGACGGATTTTGCCCAGTTCATGCCAAATCGAGCCTGGCTCTGCACACCCGGCGGCTTCGAGACGCTCGAGAATTCCACCTACGCGCCGATCCCCCCGCGAAATCAGCGTCTGAAAGTAGGCTTCGCGCGGGGATTCCGCGTCAAGCTCGAGACTCCCGCCGAGGCGGCCGAGTTCCGCCCGCAGCATCGCGATTTTCCGCTTAAGCGACGAATTCTCTTCCATCGGATCCCATTGGAACGGCGTCCACGGCTTGGGCACAAATGGATTGAGTGAGACCGTCACATGCCCGACGCGCTTTTTTCCCTCGCGCAAACGAGCGAGCAGGGTTCCGGTCAAGCGCGCGATTTCGCGCACGTCCTCATCGCGTTCTTCGGGCAGGCCTATCATAAAGTAACACTTTAAGTTACTCACGCCCTCGCCGACCAGCAGATCTGCCGCGCGCAAAATTTCCGCCTCAGTCAGATTCTTGTTGATTACTTTACGCATCCGCTCACTGCCCGCTTCGGGCGCGATCGTGACGCTGCGATTCCCGTTGCGCACCAGCGCCTGCGCCAGATCGGGCGAGATGCAATCGGCTTTGAGCGACGACGGCGAGAGGCGCCCGCCGCGGTCCGCGACTGCCTTGGCAATCGTGGCGACGCCCGGCACCGACGCCATCTCCGCGCCAACCAGTCCGATAACGTTGCGCTCGGCGAGACCACGCGTGGCTTCGGCCACGAGTTTTTGCGGGCTGCGATAGCGGATGGGCCGGTACATGAAACCCGCGGCACAAAAGCGGCATCCCCATTGGCATCCGCGGCTCGCCTCGACCAGATACATATCGCCGAAAACCGACTCGGGCGTGAGAATCAGCGAGGCAGTCGGATAGCGGTCGAGGTCGCGAATCAGCCGGCGCTCGATTTTCGCCGCCCCCGGACCCACACACCGCACGCCCGCGAGCCGGCCCGCATCGTCGTAGGAGGGGACGAAGTGATCGGGCCGGTAGGCGCCCGCCACCGGCGCCATCGCGTCGAGAAACGGCGCGTCATGCGTTGAACTCTGGCGCTCCGCGCGATACGCGGCGATAAATTCGGGCGCCATCTCCTCGCCCTCTCCGATCAGGAACAGGTCGACGAAATCGGCAATCGGCTCGGGGTTCAAAAAAACCGCGGAACCGCCGGCGACGATCAGCGGATAATTGCGGCCGACGCGTTCCGTGCGCCGCAGCGGAATCCCGGCAAGCCGCAGTATCGTCAACAAGTTTAGATAGTCGGTCTCGAACGAGATCGAAAACGCGAGAATCTCGAAATCCGTCAACGGCTTGCCGCGCTCGAACGAGACCATCTGCTCGTGGCTGGCGCGAATCGCCGCCAGCTCATCGGCGTCGGGCAGAAAAGCGCGATCAGCGGCGACGTGCGAGTCCGATTCGAAGATATGGTAGATGGCCTGAAAGCCGAGATTCGCCATCGCGAGCGGATAGCGATTGGGATAAACCACGCAGACCGGAATGTCGCCGCCCGGCTGACGCTCGTAGAGCATCTTTTCGCTGGCGATACGCTCGAGTGCGCGTTTGCGCAAAAACATCAGACGATTCTACAGGTTACTCGCGCGCCGCGCTCGCGCTCAAACGTGTGTCCCCAGGCTGCGCAGTTGGCGCTGGGTCAACATCCAGAGCAGCTCGCCACTACCCGCCTCAACGGTCGAGGTGAACTCGAGCGCGAGGCAACTGCCCTTCTTGAGCCGGCTGCGCAGTAGATCCGGCGATCCCGTCAGAAGGATCGAGGTCAGCGCGCTCAACTGTGGCTCGTGGCCGACGATCATCACGTGGCCCAGGCTATGATAGGGAGACAGCGCGGCAGCCACCTGAGCCGGCAGCGCCCCGCTGAGCGCTTCGAGCACCTGCGGACGTGGACGGCCATCGTAAACCTTCGCGACAATCGCTGCGGTCTCGCTCGCGCGCGGTAGCGGACTGGTCAGGATCGCGTCGAGTTTCAGCCCGAGGCGCCGCATCCCGATGGCGGCTGCACGCATCCGTTCGCGACCATCTGCAGTAAGGCGGCGCGCGTCGTCGTCGGGGCCCGCGACACGTTCGCCGGCCTGCGCGTGGCGCAGCACGTAAAGGATCACGCGGGTCTCGTGCCGTTGCGCGCAACGTTTTGACGGGCGCGAGCGAGAGCACTGATCTCCATTAGGGCTTTGCGCATTCCCGCGTTGCGCGCGAATTTCTTCCAGTGCCGGAAGGCACGATCGGCGGCCTTTATCCGGCACTGGCCGAGGTACTGCATCAGCGCGCCGGTTGCGATGAGAGTTTCCGGCGGCGCCGCGGCCGCCGTCGCGAAGTCCCGCAACCACGCTGTGGTCGCGACGAGGTCCTGCAGTTCACCGAGCTCCTCTTGCAGCACTCGCAGCTTCTTGAGGGTCTTCGCCGTGCGCTTGCCGGCCATCTGATCGAGCATTTCGACCGCATAGCGCACCCGCTTGAGGCGGGTG
>JBOHWF010000429.1:0-5307 GCA_050736455.1 Binataceae bacterium (SeqCode)
CCACCATGTCATTCTGAGCGTAAAGCTAGACGGAACGCAGTGAAGCCGACCAAGCGAGTCCGCGAGCAGCGTCGTTTCTGGATCCCTCTCCCTTGTCCAAGGGAGAGGGACAAAGGGTGAGGGTTCCCCGCTCTGTCTGTAGGAGAGGAACTTTAGCGCAACGTGTTGCACGCCGGAGCACGCGCAGGGGGCCGCGGAGTTCAGCGACGCGCGGCCATAGTATGTCAGAGCATCTAGAAAATGTTGCGGCGAGATGCGCATCGCACACCCCGCCGCCTGAGTGATCGTCACGCGAATCATCGATTCGACGTGAACGGAACTCTTTGCTCAGTTCGATCCGGTCGAGCCCAGCAGATTGCCGCCCAGCGTCGGATGGCCGACGCTCTTGTCGCCGACGATACTCACCACCGCCGGCTTGCCCGAGTTGAAGGCGCGCTCGAGCGCCGGCGTGATGTCGTCCGGATTCGTTACGTGCTCGCCGTGGCAGCCCATCTCCTCGAAGATTTTGTCGTAGCGGATGTCCTGCAGCATGTTGAATGCGTCGGTGCGATCCTTCAGCATCGGCATCGCCTCGAAGCTCGGACCCCACGAGCTGTTATTCCACAGCACGCAGACGATCGGCAGTTTGTAGCGCGCCGCGGTCTCCATGTCCCAGCCGCCGATACCGAGACCGCCATCGCCCATGATCAGCGCGACCTGGGCGCCGGGCCGCGCCAACTGCACGCCGATCCCCATGCCGAAGCCGTGGCCGACCGGCGCCAGCGGGCCTGCGTCGATCACCTGCCCCGGAAAGCGGCAGACGAAGTTCTGCGACATCCAGCCCGAGAGCGTGAAGCTGTCGATCACCACGGTCGCGTTCTTGTCCAGCACCGTAACCAGCTCACGGGTCAGGCGCGCCGGATGAATCGGACGGTTGGTCGCGAATTTCTTGGCGTTCTCGACCACCTGGCGGTCGAAGTTCCCACGCACCTCGGCCAGCTCCTTGACCCAGGTCGAGCTGCGATTCTTCGAGAAGTCGAGCTTGGCTTCTTTGATTCGATTGATCATCTGGCGCAGCACCAGCTTGGGGTCGCCGACGATCGGAAGCTCGGCCGGCACCTGCCATCCGATCCGGCTGGCCGTCGGATCCACCTGGATGTACTTGGCCTTGTCATTCCACGTCGGCGGGCGGCCGAAGTGCTCGCCGCTCCAGAAGCGGAAGCCCAGCGTCAGGACGACGTCGGCGCGTCCGGTGAAGGGCTTCTTGAAAGCGCCGCGAATCGCCAGCGGATGCTCCTCCGAGACCGCACCCTGACCTGCGCGGCGCGCGTAAACCGGAATACTCGTAAGTTCAACAAATTCTTTAAGTTCGGCCGCGGCCTGCGACCAGAACAGTCCGTCGCCACCGGCGATCAGCGGGCGCTCGGCGGCATGCAGCATCTCGACCGCCTTGTCGATCTTCGCCGGATCGCCCGCCGAGCGCGTGTCGTCGAGCGTAAACGGCATCCCGCCCGCGCGCTGCTTCGAGTCCTCGCCGCCGGCGTAGAGGATGTTCTGCGGAATCTCCACCAGGGCCACGCCTTGCGGCGGCGTCATCGCCTCGCGGAAGGCGAGCCGCATGTCGAACTCGATGGTGCTCCAGTCGGTCACGCGCTTGGTGTATTTGGCGAAGCTGCGCAGGATGTCCGAGCCGTAGGCCTCCTGGAACGAACCCTGATGATCCTCCGTATTCGGGTGCTGTCCGGAGACGCAGACCACCGCACTGTTGGTCATCGCGGCGAGACTCAACCCGGTGACCGCGTTGGTCAAGCCGCATCCTGCCGTCACCATACAGATGCCCGGTTCTGCCGTCATGCGCGCATAGGCGTCGGCCGCATAGGCCGTCGCCTGCTCGTGGCGCATATGGATCAGCTTGATCTCGTGGCTGCGTAATTGCGCGAGAATTGGGAACAGATGCCCGCCGTTGATCGAGAAACAATAGCGCGCGCGGTTCTCGCGCATGATCCGCGCGACCAGTTCACCGCCGTCTGCTTTGGCCATCGCAAGTCCTCCTGGATAGTGCCGCGCGGTCGCGAGTCTTCCGGGATGCCGCGCTTGAAGCTGGGGCTGCCGGGCGTCCGCGCCGCTTGGCTTCGAGCGAATCTTGGCATATTTCCCCGGCGAGCGAAAACCGCGGCTGTCGAGAATGCCGTCACAGGCGGGTTGATCCTGAAGCCGGAGCTTGTATCTTGGTAGGCCGTGCCGAAAGACATTTCAGCGCAAAACTGTGCGACGGTCGAAGCTCACGTGACCGCGATCGCTCGCAACCGATGAGGCGCCTATGCGGGGCGCTCTGTGCCGCGCTGATTTTGCTGGGCCTCGCGCGCCCGGTCGCGGCGTTCAGCCTGCTGCAGCCGCAATCGTGGCCGGCGCCGTACAATCCGAATTCATGGCCCGCGCCGCTCAATCCCGCCAACTGGCCCTTCACCCTCATTCCGGTTCCGGAGGTCGCCACGGATCCCAATGGCGGCGTTACCTTCGGCGCGTTGTTCGCTTTCCTGTTCGAGGATAGTCAAAAGCAGATCCAAAGTATCTTCGCCCCCGACATTAACGACAACACCGACCTCGGGCCCGGCGGCGCGGTCCGCTATTTCTCCTACCCCTCGGAAGATACGCAGTGGTATGCGCTCGCGGAGGCCCATGAGATCATCCAGCGTCAAGTGGATTTGAACTATGCGACCGGCAGGACGCAGGAGAATTGGTGGTCTTTCGAAGGGCGGATTTTTTTCGAGCGCGATCCAACCGAGCGATTGTTCGGTATCGGCAACGATTCCCGCCTCGGCGGCGAAAGCAACTACACCACCGAGCAGGTCTACGTGCGCGCCAAGTTCGGCTGGAACATCACCAGGAACCTTCAGCTCGCGATCGTCGAGCGCCCGCGCTACGTCCGGATTCTGAAGGGGGCCTTCAATTCGATTCCCCAGACCACGACACTCTATCCCAACGTCAAGGGCATCCACGGTGGCAGCGAAGTCTACAACGAAATCCGTGCGACCTATGACACGCGCGATTCGACCGATATCCCGCGCCACGGCGGACTCGCCATCCTCTACGAAGGGGTCGCCGACCGGCGTTTTATGAGCTCCGTCTCCTACAACCGCATGGGAGTCGACCTGCGTCACTACTGGGCCATCGGATCGCGCCTGACGATCGTCGGCCACGCCTACATCCAGTACACTCCCGCGGGCCGCGAGACGCCGTTCTGGTCGATGGCGCGGCTCGGCGGGGAAGAAGATTTCCTCTACGACCAGACGACGCTGCGTGGCTACGGCGTCGGGCGCTTCACCGACAACAATCTGTCGGCGGCAAACTTCGAGTTCCGCACGCGGGTCTATGAGGCCGACATTTTCGGCACCCACGGTGTTGCCGAAATCGCGCCGTTTGCCGAAGCCGGCCGCGTCTTTCACAAGATGTCCGAAGATCCGGTGACCGATCTTCACCCGGTCGGCGGCGTCGGCTTTCGCGCAATCGCGGAACCCTTCGTGGTCGGCTACCTCGATCTCGGCTTTGGCGGCGAGGGCGCCGCGGTCTTCTCTGGAATCAACTATCCCTTCTGAAGCCGCCGCGCGCGGTCGCGGCTCAGGACTTCGCCGCGGCGCGGAAGCGCGACGGCACAGGCGACTCGAATGCCGCTTCGGGATGGAGCGTCCGCGCGCGCTCGAGCAGCGCCGCTTCAGCTTCGGGAATTTTCGGATCGGGAATACAGCAATCCACGGGACAGATCGCGGCGCACTCTTCATGGTCGAAGAAGCCCACGCACTCCGTGCATTTTTCCGGCGCGATATAGTAGATGTCTTCGGCGATCGGCGGATGCGTCGCGTCATCGATCGCCCACGGCGTCCCGCCCACGTAGATCGCGTTGTTCGGGCATCGCGGCAGGCAGGCGCCGCAGTTGATGCATTCCTCGGTTATGACTGTTGCCATGATGATCTTGAGCGTCGCCGTTAGTGCTGCGGCATCGCGTCGGCGACACGACGCGCGAGCTCGATAAACGCGCGGCTCGACGGATGTTCGGGCTGCCGGATGGTGAGCGGAGTGCCGCTATCGCCCGCCGCACGGATTTCCGCGTGCAGCGGCACTTCGGCCAGCAACTCCATGCCCTCCGCGCGACCCATCTTCTCACCCCCGCCGTGGCCGAACAGCTCCTCGCGTTCGCCGCAGTCGGGACAGGCGAAGTAGCTCATGTTTTCGACCACGCCGAGCAGCGGGCAATGCACCTGCCGGAACATCTTTACCGCACGCAGCGCGTCGGCGAGCGCGACGTCCTGCGGCGTGGTCACGATCACGACCCCGTCGAGTTCCACCAACTGCGCGAGCGTGAGCTGAGCGTCGCCCGTGCCCGGCGGTAGATCGACGACGAGGAAATCCTGCGTGCCCCAGAGTGTATCCTGCAAAAACTGGCGCACCGCGCTCATCACCATCGGACCGCGCCAGATAACCGGCGTCTTGTCGGTCACGAAAAAGCCGATCGAGATCAGCTTGATCCCGTACTTCTCGATCGGAAAGAAGCTTTGCCCGCCCGCCGCACGAGGCCGTTCGCCCGCCACCCCGAACATCATCGGGACTGACGGGCCGTAGATATCCGCGTCGAGCAGGCCGACCCGGTAGCCGAGACGGCCGAGCGCCACCGCGAGATTGGCCGCGACCGTTGATTTGCCGACGCCGCCCTTGCCGCTGGCCACGGCAACTACCCAGCGCGTTCCCGCCAACCGCGCCCGCGCAGTCCTTTCGCCGAGCTCGGGATCGATCTTGTGGAGTTTGAATTCGACCTTGGCGACGCCGAGGTCGTGGGCGAGCGCCTCGTGGATCCGTGCGGCGACCTGTTTGAGGGTGGCCTCCTTGTCGCCGGCATGGCGGAGCGTGACCGCAAACCCGCCCGAATCGGCGGGCGTCACCTCCTCGATGATCCCCAGCGCGACGAGATCGAGGGAATAGCCGGGATAACTGACGCGCGTCAGGGCCGCGAAAACGTCCTCGGTCGAGATTTTTGCGGCCACGCTCTGATTATTTCAGATTTTTCACCGTCCGGGCAGCACGCCGCTTGGCTGTCGTGGTCCCTACGCGATTGTGCAGCCAATGTTTGGGACTGTCACGGATGTTGACGGATGCGCGTGCCCGCGCTACCGTGAGCCCTCAAGGGAATGTCACCTTGAGGGAGTCATCGCATGCTCGCGCTTATCCTTGGCATTGCGGCAAACGTTGGGTGGATCGCCTTCGACATATGGGCGTCAATCGTGACTTACCCAGCGTTGTCGCACGGATATTGGATATTGTTTGTGGCCACCGGTG
>JBOHWF010000430.1:0-23187 GCA_050736455.1 Binataceae bacterium (SeqCode)
GGTCTTCAATACCCAGCGTTTCTTCTATGCGTTGGCCGCGGCGAAGGCCGCGGTGCAGGCGGCCCATCAGAACCTCGAGCTCGCGCGCACCGACGACGACGCCGTCAGCCAGCGGGTCGACCACGGCCTCGCGACGCGGCCCGAACTGCTGCTCTCACGCCAGCGCGTAGCGCAGGCCGAATTCGACGTCGCCAACGCCGAGCTCCTGGTGGAGGAGGCGCAGGCCAACCTCGCGCTCTCGTTAGGGATCGCCGCCAGCGCCGCGATCGAGGTGGACGGCCTCGAGCATCAGGAGGTTCCGACCACGCTGGCCGGGCAGGTTGACGATCTGATCAACCAGGCGATCCGCCTCCGGCCTGACCTCGCCGCCGGCGTCGCGACGGTGCGGGCGGGCGACGCGGGCATCCGCCGGGCGAAGGCGCAGTTCATGCCGCAGGTTGATGTGCTGGGAAACTACGGCGAGCAGAATTGGGGATATACTTTCAATGCGGCGCCGCAGATTCAGGGCAACCTGCCGCAATACACCGCACTGCTCGCGCTCAAGTGGAACCTGTTTACCGGTTTTTCACGCGTCAACGCCGTCCGCGAAGCTGAAGCGGACCGGCGGGCGAGCGCGGCCAGCCTGCAATCACGCGAGCTCGCCGCGATCGCCGAGGTCTGGCGCGCCTACTACGAGTTTCAATCGTCGCGCAAAAGATATGATTTCGCGCGGGCACTGCTCAGCGCCTCGCAGGAATCTTACGACGCGTTGCTCGATACCTATCGCCAGGGCCTCAGCACGATCGTCGAATTACTGAGCGCCGAGCGCGACCTCGCCAATGCGCGCTACACGATGATCCAGTCAACCGCTGACCTGCTGACCGCCAGCGCCGCGACCGCTTTTGCGGTTGGCGCCGTGCCGATGCCCGCGGCGCCCTAGGCTTGGCCGCGCTCGCCCGCGCGGGCACAATCAGCGGATGCGGCGGAAAAAATACGGCATCATCGCCGGGGCGATCCTCGCGGGCTGGCTCGCGATCATCATCGCGCTCCATTTTGGTCAGAAGCGCCATGATCGGCTGGCCTACTCGGTCGAGCAAACCTTTCCGCCCGACAAGCCGTTCGTACCCGGCGAGATTTATGCGACCACGGTCGCGGAGCTCATGGATCACGAGTTGCACAGCGGCTTCGGCTGGCGGCCGAACGATTTCTACCTATGGGGCCCGCATGTGCTCGCAGATAACAACGCGAATCGCCAGTTGGGGATCATTATGGCGCTGCGCGAGACCATGCGGGTCTTCAAGGACCATCTCACCAAGATTTCCTCCAACCAGTATGACCCCAATCTCGTGATCGCGGATACGGATTTTCGCAACGATCCGAATAAATGGATCCTGCCGTCGGCCGAAGGCAAGTATCGCGACGGGGTCAGGCATCTGCGGCTGTACGTCGCGGGACTCCACGCGACTCCGCCGACTTCGAGCCAGCTCAATCAACGCAACGTCGAGCTGATCCGCCTGTTTCAGGCCTGGACCGACCTGCTGGGCGACGCCCATGCGATGCTCTACGAGAGCCGCAAAGCCGACGGCAGCCCAATCTATCCGTGGAACGACGACGACTATTTTTATCACGCGCAGGGTTACGCGCACGTGATGTACTTCATGATGCAGGCGGTCATCCGCGAGTACAGTCAAACGCAGAAAACCAAGCCGGTAGTGGCGTCATTGATGCAGGATACGCTCGATCCGCTACAGAAGGCCGCGACCATGAAGCCGCTGATCGTCCTCAACGATGCGCCGACCGGCGTCTTCGCCAATCATCGGCGCAACCTCGACGCCTACATCTCGGAAGCGCGCCAGAAGATGTATTCGATCCGCGAAGAACTTGAGCGCTGAGCGCCGAGCATCGGAGCTTTATAGCTGCGATGCTATCGGCCGATCACGGCGATTATCTGGATGATCGCCGGTCCGAGCACCACCATCATCATCGCCGGCAGGATCAACAGCACGAGTGGAAAGAGCATCTTGATCGCGCTCTTTTGCGCCTTTTCCTCCGCCAGCATCCGGCGGCGCGTGGCGAGTTGCTCGGCGCTGGCGCGCAGCGCGGGTCCGAGACGGCTGCCCATCTGATGGCTTTGCACGAGGATCGCGGTCAGCGACTTGATTTCGTCGTTGCCGGCTCGTGCGCCGAGGTTGCGCAGCGCGTCGGGTAGCGGCACCCCAGCAGTGACCTCGCCCGCGGTGGTGGCGAGCTCGGCACCAAGAGCACCGCCCTGACGTTCGGACTCGTGACCAACCAGGCGCAGCGATTCCGCCAGCCCCAGACCCGCTTCGAGGCAAACCATGAGCAGGTCGAGGGTTGCGGGTAACTCGCGGCTGAACCCGGTCTGCCGCCGCCGGCCCATCTTGCCGAGGATGTAGCGCGGCGCGACGTAACCGACGAGGCCGAAGCCCAGGACTGGCAAAGCGAACCGGCCGCAAAAGGCACCGACGATCGCGCCGACCAGAGCCATCGCGGCGAGGGCGGCGAGTTGGATGAGGTGAAACATCACGGCGGCGCGGACCCCGTAATAACCGGCCTGGCCGAGTGTGGCGGCGAGCCGGCGCTGGGCCGGCTTCAATCCGGCGGCGCGGTGGCTCTGACGGGTCATTTCGCCAATCAGGCGGTCGGCGCCCGCCATCGCGGCCAGACGGTTGCTGACGCGCGTGGCGGCGCCGCGGCTCACCGCCCCCGCCGGTGTCGGCGTCAAACGATCGTGCGGGAGGTGAACCGCACCGTACATTGCATGGTAAATTCCGGCGGCGCCCGCCATCGCGAGCACAAACACGGTCAGCGCCAACGGCAACGCTCCGGTCACAAGCCTGGTCCCCCTATTGCGGCTATCCCGCGCAACTTTAGAAATCTACCTGCGCGATGCGCCGCATGATAAAAAAAGCGACGGTGTCGAGCACGATCGCGATCTCCAGCAGGCGGAGACCCAGCGGGTCGGTGAACAGGACGTGGATGTAGTCCGGACGAATGAGGTAAAAGACGCCGAGCATCGCCGCGGGCAGCGCCGACACAATCATGGCGCTCAAGCGCGATTGCGAAGTCAGCGTGTTGATCTGGTCCGCCAGCCGCTGCCGACTGCGAATACTTTGGGCGACCCGATCGATGATCTCTGACAGGCTGCTGCCGGTCTCCTCCTGCACGCCGATCGCGGCGGCGAGAAAGCTCAACTCTTCGATGGGGACGCGGCGAAACATCAATTCGAAGGCCAGCGGCAGCCGCATCCCGAGTTGGACCTGGTCGACCAGCAGGCCGAGCTCGCCGGCCAGCGGCGGTGCGGTATTGCTCGCCGCCATCTCCAGTCCGCGCATCAGAGTGTGGCCGGCGCCCAGCGCGGACTTGAGCATCTCGAGCACGTAGGGGAGCTGGCGGCTGAGAGTTTTAAGGCGGCGGCTGCGGCGAAACTTGAGGTAGATAGTGGGCGCCGCGCCGAGCGCAGCGCCGCCGCCGAGCGCGAACTGCAGCGGCAAGCGCATCCAGACGAGCGCGGTGCCGCCGGCGAAGAGCACCACGATCGCCATCAGCAAGGTCAGTGGTTCGAGCGCGACTCCAGCCTCATCGAGTTGCCGCTCGAGCACCCGTATCACGCGATTGGGCCCGGCGGGCGCGCGCGATTCGCGGCGGCCGGCGACCGACGAAATCAACGTCTCGGCCTCGGCGTCGGACAGACGTTTGCCGGCGGTGCGCTCCAGGTGCCGCTGCTCGTTGCGCCGGTTGAGGTAGAAGCCGAGACCGAGGCCGAGCAGGAGGACGCAGAGCGCAACTGACGTGAGGATTTCCATTTTTCAATGCCGCGGTAGCTGCGTAGCTCCCATATTCCAGGGTCAGGGCGCGCTGCGCTCAGTTAGCGCTGGCGGCTGACTCGCGATTTAGTCCGAGCGCCTCGATTTTGTCTCTAAAGTTGGAGCGCGCCTGGGTGGCGCGGAACTGTCCGATGACCTTGCCGTTGGGCGCGACTCCGGTCTGCGTGAACTCGAAGAGGTCCTGGGTCAGGACCGTCGGGCCTTCAAGGCCGGTGATCTCCGTAATCCGCATCACGCGGCGCGAACCGTCGGCCAAGCGCGAGGCGTGGACGATCAGATGCAGCGAGCCGGCAATATATTGGCGCATCGCGCGTTCGGGCAGCGCGACGCCCGCCAGCAACATCATCAGTTCGAGCCGGCTGAGCGCGTCGCGCGGGCTGTTGGCATGCAGCGTGGTCATCGAGCCATCGTGACCGGTCGACATCGCCTGCAGCATGTCGAGCACTTCGCCGCCGCGCACCTCGCCGACGATCACCCGATCGGGACGCATGCGCAGGGTGTTGCGGAAGAGATCGCGCATGGTGATCTCGCCCTTGCCCTCGACGTTGGGCGGCCGCGTTTCGAGCCGGAAGACGTGGGGCTGCTGGAGCGCCAGCTCGGCGGCGTCTTCGAGCGTGATAATGCGCTGGTCGGGCGGGATAAAGGTGGAGATACAGTTGAGCAACGTGGTCTTGCCACTGCCGGTGCCGCCGCAGACGACGACATTAAGTCGCGCCGCGACGGCCTGCTGGAGAAAATCCGCCATCTCCTGGGTCAGGGCGCGGGTACGGACCAAATCCCCGATATGGATCGAGTGGCCGCCAAAGCGCCGGATGCTCAGACCCGGGCCGTCGAGCGCGAGCGGCGGAATGATCGCGTTGACGCGCGAACCGTCGGGTAGCCGCGCGTCGACCATCGGTGAGGCTTCGTCGATGCGCCGGCCGACCCGCGAGACGATGCGGTTGATGATGCCCATCAGATGGGGATCGTCGCGGAATCTGATCTCCGTGCGCGAGAGGCGGCCGCCGCGCTCGATCCAGACGTCGCCGCAGCCATTGACCAGGATGTCGGAGATAGTGTTGTCCTGCAGCAAGGGTTCGAGCGGGCCCAGGCCCAGCATGTCGTTGGTGACCGAATCGATCAGGCGGTCGCGGTCGGAGGCGGTCAGGAGAATCTTGTCTTCGGCGATCAGTTCATTGATCACCTCGCCGATCCGCTCGATCAGGCCGTTATAGCCGACTTCCTCGAGTTTGGCCGCGTCGATGCGCTCGACCAGCCGCCCTTGGACGCGTGAACGCAGTTCGCCGAGAAAGCCCGGGCCGCCCGCGCCGCCGGCGCTGCGCGCCTCGGCGAATAAGGAAGGTTGATTGCCGTTGCGCTGTTCTCCCGGCGTTTGCAGGCGATCGAGCAAGCCCATCGTGCTAGACCGCCGCTCAGAGGCTCGCGCCGAGCGCGCTCTCGCGATCCTCGGCGTCGCTGGTGGCTAAAACCGGCACCGGCTGGCGTGAAGATCTAAAGACCCCGCGCAGGCGCGAGAACAGCAGCGAGGGTGAGCCGCCCACGGGCAGCGCCGGCATCCCGCACAGCTTGCGCGCGAGGTCGTCGACCGCGGCGCGGCCGACCGATTTGCCGGCGACCTTCGCGAGATCCGCGCCATCGATTTGAAATTGCAGGAAGGCCTCGTCGTCCCGTGGAATCCGTGCGCTGACCGGCGCGTGCAAGGCGGCTTCGATCTTCTCGATTGAAAACGGATTGGTCGCAACGTAACGATTGAGGATGAACTCGGGCTGGAGCTCGGCCAAGTTCAGGCGGCCGAACATTTCGAGAAAGCGTTGCGCCGGCCGCACGCTGGTGACGCCCTGTTCGACCACGTAGAGCAGGTGGCGCGAGCGCTCCCACGCCGCGACCAGCGTCTCACTCATGTGATGGCCGCAATCGATGAGGATAAAATCGAACAGCTCGCGCATCAGATCGAGCACCGCAGTGACCGTGTTGACCGAGACCATCTCGCTCTCTTCGACCCGCTTGGGCGCGGCCAGCAAGTAGAGCCCCGAGGCATGCGCCGCGAGTGAGGCTTCGAGCCGGATCGAATCCACGGTGGTCGTCGGATCCATCAGTTCACTGATGGTATGCTCGGGATTCAAATCCAGGAGGGCGGCGAGCGCCCCGCATTGCAGTCCGAGGTCAATCAGGGCGACGCGCTGATGACCCAGCCGCATCAGGGCGAAGCCCAGCGCCGCGGTCAGCGTCGTGACGCCGGCCCCGCCAGCCACGCTGGTCAGGGCGCAAATCGTCGCACGGCGCCCGCCCGCGTGCCGCCGCGTCTCGCCGACGCGCACCAGGCAACGCGAGAGATCGATCGGCTCGGCGGGCAAAAAGAAGACATCGTCGGCTCCAGCGCGCAGCGCCTTGCGTACGGCGTCGCCTGAACGCTCGGTGATCGCTGCGATCACCGAGGGCCGCGAGCCGTCGCTCTGCGCAAGGTCCTCGATTTGCAGTTGCCAGGTGTCGGGGTCATCCCCGAGCGCGATGATGACCATGTCCGGGGGTTCATCGGCCGACGCGGCTTGGGCCTCGAGTACCGCGACCGGCGGTTCGGTCACTTGCTTCAGCGCATTCAGAATCGGTTCGCGGCTGGCATTGGATTGGCCCGCAACCGCTACAGTGAGGACGTTGGGACGGCCTCGCGCCGGCCGCGCATTGGCTTCGTTTTGTTCTAGGCTCATACACTCCTGAGGTTCCCAAAATGAGACATTCAACCCGCCGACGTTCGCTCTATGACACCTTGTGAAACATCGGCCGACTGGGCTTGCTCGCGGGCAGGGCGAAGCAGCGACCGCCAACGGTTTCGGGGAGCATCATCCGTACCAGCACTGAGCGCGCAGAGATTGCGCGAAAGCGCGTCGGTCGACGAATTCCGAGGCTTTCTGACTTCCCGTGAGCATAAGCAATGCGAGGCCCGATACTTGCTCATCAATGCCGCTGGAAAGACCGCATTGACCAACCGCGGTCCGCTTGCGGGTTTCGGGCCGAATCGCCCGGGAGAGATTTGGTGTGACGGTAAAGGCGCTGATTATCGATGATTCACCCTTCGCGCGGCGCGTGATTCGCCATCACCTGACGAATTTCGGCTTTAGAGTGATCGGGGAGGCGGAAAATGCCGCGCAGGCACTTGAGCTGCTTCGCGAGTTCAAGCCCGAGCTGGTGACCCTCGACGTGATGATGCCGGAGGTTGGCGGCTACGACAGCCTGCGGCTGTTTCGCGAGATGCGCCTGGCCATTGCGGGACTCGCAGTGGTTGTGGTGAGCGCGGTGCCGTTTGGCAAAATCCGCGATTCCTTTCTCGCCGAGGGCGCGGTCGCTTACGTGGTCAAGCCGTTTAATCGATTTTCCTTCGAGCCCGCGCGGCAAAAGCTCATGCGTATCTTCCGCCAGAGCGCGGCGTGAGAGCGCGCCCTTAGCCCCTCGTCCAAGCGGCGAGGGCGACAAGAACCGAGACGAGGCAAAGCTCAGGACAAGCGAGGACTGCAATGTTGGACGCTGAGGTTATTGCGGAGTTGCGCGGCGAGGGTGACGAACTCCTGGAGGATCTGATTGCATTGTTCGTCAGTGAGACGCCCACGCGCATGACGACGCTCGCCGCCAGTGTGCACGCGGGCAACTGCAAGGAGGCCGAGCGCGCCGCCCACACCCTGAAAAGCAGCGCCGCGACCCTGGGGGCGATCGCGATGAGCGCGGCCGCGGCGGCGGCGGAAGACGCCGCACGCGCCAACCAGCTCGCCGAGGTTGCACGGCTTCTCGAGCCGCTGCGATGGGAAGCCGCGCGCGCAATCGAGGCGCTGACGGCGGAGAGCGCGCGGCTCGAGAGCTCGAACCTCTCAGCCTAAAGGCCCGGGCGCCAAGGCGGTGTCGGCCGCCGGGTCGTCGCGATAAACTTGATCGCGTGGCCGATGTGCTCGAAGCGGTGTGCGCGGCGGCAGCGCCCTACGGACTGAATCTCCTCGCAGCGATCCCGGCGGCGCGCTACGACGCGCAGGCGGCCGTCGCGATGCGAACCGGCGCGCTTGATCCCTCAGCGCGCTCAATCATCGTTATCGCCAATGGCGGCGGCGCTTTCTGGCAAGCCTTCACCGCGCATCGGACGGCCAACCCCGGATGGGCCACGCGCGCGAATCCACTCGACGACTTCACCCGCGTCACGGTGGAAAACCGAATCATCCCGGCGCTCATCGCAACGGGCGTCGGCGCGACAGTGGTCTATCCATTCGTTGCGGCCGGTCCGACGCTGAACTTCATGGAGCTCGGCAAGCTCGCTGGGATCGCCGGTCCGAGCATCCTCGGCGTCGTGGTGAATCCGGTGTTTGGCCCATGGATCGCCTTTCGCGCTGCGATTCTGATCGATCGCGAAATCGACGCCCCCGGCAGCGCAATTGGTTTCGATCCCTGTCCGACTTGCACGGCGCGGAGCTGCATCCCGGCCTGTCCAGTCGGGGCGGTCAGTTCAGCGGCGGGCTGGGATATCCCGGCTTGCCTGACCTATCGGGTTGAGCGCGAGGCGGAGTGTGCGCCGCGATGCCATGCGCGCGGGGCCTGCGTGCTCGGCCCGGAGCATCGTTATCCCGACGACGAGCTCATCTACCATCAGGAGCGCGCGCTCCGCGCGATGCGCCCGTACTACGAGACACACATCCGGCCCGGCCGGGTCGCGCAGAAATCGAGCAAATAACTGCGCTTCGCGGCTCTCCCGCCCTGCGCTATATTCCGCGAGCCTTAATGCGTGGAGGCTGCGATGGCTTTCAACGAGCAAGAGGGAGATCGTGCGCCGCTGCAGCTCGGGCTGTTTATGCCGAACTGCAGCCATACGGCTTCGATCAGCACGCGCAAGCGGGTGCTGGACGACTGGACCTACGAATCGAATCTGAAAATCGCGCAGCGCGCCGAGGCGATCGGCTTCAACCTGCTGTTTCCGATCGCGAAATGGCGCGGCTACGGCGGCGTCACCAACTATCTCGGCCATTCGCTCGAGACCACGACCTGGGCCGCGGCGCTGCTGGCGCAAACCTCGCGCATCAACATCTTCTCGACGGTCCACGTGCCGCTGTTCCATCCGGTGGTGATCGCCAAGATGGGCGCGACGATGGACCATATCAGTCAGGGGCGTTGGGGCCTGAACGTGGTCAGCGGCTGGAGCGAGCGGGAATTCGGCATGATGGGCGTCGAGGTCATTCCGCATGAGGAGCGCTACCGGCGGACCGCGGCCTACATCGAAGTGCTGAAGGGGCTGTGGACCTCGGAGCCCGGGACTTTCTCGTACGACTCGCCCTGGTACAGGATCACAGACGGCGAACTGCTGCCGGCGCCGGTGCAGCGGCCTCATCCGCCGATCGCGAATGCGGGCAACTCCGAGGAAGCGCGCGAGATGACGGCGCGGCTCTGCGACTGGGCCTTCATGGCGCCGACGACGATCGAGCAGGCGGGCGAGTACGCCGCGGACTTCCATCGGCGGGCGGCGCATTACCAGCGGCGCGTGCGATGCGCGCTGTATCCGTACGTGTTATGGCGCGAGACCGAAGCCGAAGCGGAAGCCGAGCGCCGGCGAATTGTCGACGAGATGGACGTGGTCGCGACCACCAACTGGGCGCGCGGCCTGTTCGGGCAGAGCGGCTCGTTCGACCCGTCGCAGTACACCCTCGAGATGTTCGCCTTCGGCGCCGGCGCACTGCCGATCCTCGGGACCGCGGAGCAGGTCGCGCTCAAGCTCAAGGCGCTCTACGACCGCGGAATCGAGGGGGCGCTGATGTGCTTCGAGGACTACTACGGCGACCTCGATCGCTTCGCGCGCGAGATCATGCCTCGCCTGCGCGAGCTGACGGTTATCGAGTGACGCCGACGAGTGGCGCCGCGCCGATCAGCGCAGACTGCGGGCGACCGTGGTCGCGAAGTACGTGAGGATCAGATCGGCGCCGGCGCGCTTGATCGAGGTGAGAACTTCGAGTGTGGCGCGCTCCTCGTCGAGCCAGCCGTTGAGGCCGGCGGCACGGATCATCGCGTACTCGCCGGAGACATTGTAGGCCGCGACCGGAACCTGGAATTCGTGCTTGGCGCGCCAGATTAGATCGAGGTAGGCCAGCGCCGGCTTGACCATCACGATATCCGCGCCTTCGTCGAGATCGAGCGCAATTTCGCGCATCGCCTCGTCGCCGTTGGGCGGATCCATCTGATAGGAACGGCGATCGCCGAACTGCGGCGCCGACTCGGCGGCCTCGCGAAACGGGTCGTAAAACGCCGACGCAAACTTGGCCGAATAGGCCATGATTGGGAGGTGGGCAAAGCCCTCGGCGTCAAGGGCCGCGCGGATCGCGCCGACCCGCCCGTCCATCATGTCGGACGGCGCGACCATATCGGCGCCGGCGCGCGCGTGTGACAGCGCCTCGCGCACCAGCAGCTCGAGCGTCGCGTCGTTATCTATCTGAACGCAGCTCGCAGACTCGCCTGCTCGGCTCCACTGCGTTCCGCCTAGTGCATCATTGCCGGCGACGACGCCGCAATGGCCATGATCGGTGTACTCGCACATGCAGACGTCGGTGATGACCGCGAGCCCGGGAATCTGCTCCTTGATTTCGCGGATCGCGCGCTGGACCTCGCCGTCGTCGTTCCAGGCTTCACTGCCGATCGCGTCCTTGCGGCTGGGAATGCCGAACAGGATGATCGCGGGGACGCCCGCCGACCAGGTTTCGCGCGCCTCGCGGACGACGTTATCAACCGAGAGCTGGGCGACCCCGGGCATCGCGGCGATCGGCTTGCGCACGTCGCGGCCTGGGCAGACGAAGTAGGGCTGGATCAGATCGTCGGGAGCGAGACGGGTCTCGCGGACCATCCGGCGCAGCGTCTCGGTGCGGCGCAGCCGTCGCGGCCGATTAATCGGGAATGCCATCGCAAATCACCTTCGCAGCACACTTCGCTCACTGATTATAGAGGCGGGTTGAAGTAGTCGACAATCGCCGCAGTCAGGGCGTCGACGGTGTAGGTTGAAGGGCTGACGACGACGTCGAAGCCGCGCGCGTGGGCGCTGGCGGCGGTGATCGGACCGATTGCGGCGGCTTTCGGCAGCGGTTTGGCGTCGCCGACCATCGTCAGAAAGTTCGCCACCGTGCTCGAGCTGGTGAAGGTCACGAGGTCGATGGCGCCGGCGGCGAGGCGCTCGCGCAGCGCGGCCGAATCGGCGGCGGGCGCAACCACAGTGCGGTAGGCCGGGACGACCACGACCTCACGCGCGCCGTGGCGGAGCAGTAGCTCGGGCAGGATTTCGCGCGCGACCTCGGCGCGTGGAATCAGGATGCGCGCGCCGGCGATACGTTCGGCGCCGATCGCGTCAATCAGGGCCTCAGCGCGGTACTCGGAGGGCATCGCAGCGACCTTGAGAGCGTGGCGGCGCAGCCGCGCCGCAGTCGCCGGGCCGATCGCCGCAAGAGAGCTCCCACCGAGCGCGCGGAGATCGAGGTCGAGAACGCGCATCCGCTCGATAAAAGCGTCCACGCCGGTCGCGCTGGTAAAGATGATCCAGTCGAAAGCGGCGGCATCGGCGAGCGCTTGATCGAGCGGCTCAAAGCTTGAGGGTGGCGCGGTCGCGATCGTGGGAAACTCGATCACGTCTGCGCCCAGCGCGCGCAATTGCGCAGCGAAGCGCGCCGACTTGGATGCAGCGCGAGTGACGACGATGCGCCGGCCAAATAACGGCATCCGCTCGAACCACGCCAGGTCTTCGCGCAGGCGCGCGCATTCGCCGATCACGACCACTGCCGGCGCGGCGAGCTGCTGGCGCGCGGCCTCGTCCGCCAGTGTCGCGAGGGTTGCGAGCACTGTCCGCTGCGCGGCGGTCGCACCCCACTGGATCGCCGCCGCAGGAGTTGATTCCGGCATTCCCGCGGCATGAAGCCGGGTCAAGGTTGCGCGCATCCGCGCCGCCGCCATCAGAATCACGATCGTGCCGCGGCGGCTCGCCGCGCGCGCCAGATCGTCCCACGGAATCGCCTCGGCGTGATCGCGCGCCGGCTCCTCGTGGCCGGTCACGATGACGACGAACGAGCCGTGATCGCGATGCGTGACCGGGATGCCGGCGAACGCCGGGGCAGCGATCGCAGAAGTGACACCCGGGACGACCTCGAAGGGGACGCCGGCGCGAGCCAGCGCCTCGGCCTCCTCGCCGCCGCGACCGAAGATAAAGGGATCGCCGCCCTTGAGGCGCACCACTTTTTTGCCCTGGCGCGCCCGATCAATCAGAATGCCATTGATCGCCTCCTGATCGGCGCTATTCTCGTCGCCGCCGCGCTTGCCGGCATGGATGCGCTCCGACCCGGCCGGCGCAAGCTTCAACAACTCGGGCGAGACCAGACTGTCGTGCACGACGACCTCGGCCTCGCCGAGGAGGCGCGCGCCGCGCATCGTGATGAGATCAGGCGCACCCGGCCCGGCCCCAATCAGATAGACCCTCCCGCGCGATTCACTCATGACGTCAATTCTTGAAGCAGCTTGCAGACTCCTAACCTTGGCCGCGCGTCGCAGACTCCGCTGCCCCCTGCGCTCGTTCTGGCGGGCAACGCGCCTCCACTAGCGCTCACCGATCAGAGTGCGGGCGCCGCGGGCGAGCATCTGGGCGCCGAGCTGCTCGCCGAGGGCGGTGGGGTCGTCTGATGCCGGCTGGTCGATTTCGCCTTCGAGACTCTCTGCGCCGTCGAGACTGAAGAGCAGCGCGCGGAGCGCGAGGCGGTCTCTGCTCAGCGTGCCCTTCACGCCCACCGGCGAGACGCATGACGCGCCGATCCTGGCGAGAAAAGCGCGCTCGGCGGTGACTTCAGCGGCGCTCGCGGGATCGTTCAGCCGGGTAATCGCCTGTTCCACTTCGACCGAACCATGCGGGCGGGACTCCGCGAGAGTTTCGATCGCGAGCGCGCCTTGCCCCGCTGACGGCACGAAGTCGCGGTCGTCGAGCTCGGTGAAGTTGAGACCGTCGATCCGACCGAGCCGTTTAAGCCCGGCGACCGCGAGCATGATCGCGTCGAAGTCGCCGGCTGCGAGCCGTCGCAGCCGCGTATCGACGTTGCCGCGCAGCGGAATGACTTCGAGATCGGGACGCAACCGAAGCGCCTCGAACTGGCGGCGCGCCGACGAGGTCCCGAGCCGCGCGCCGCGGGCGAGCGCGTCCCATCCCGTACCGTCGCGGGTGAGCAGCGCGTCGCGCGGGTTCTCGCGCGGCGGCACGGCAGCGATCCGGTAGGGCGGCGCGAGGATGGCGGGTAAATCTTTCATCGAGTGCACGGCGAGATCGATCGTTCCCGCGCTCAGCGCCTGTTCGAGCTCGCGGATGAAAAGCCCTTTGCCGCCGATTTGCGCGAGCGCCGCAGTCGCCATCCGGTCGCCACTGGTGCTGATCGGAACGACTTCGGCGGCGAGGCCCGGGAGGACGGCTTCGAGCTGGGCCTTGACGATCGCTCCCTGCGCCAAGGCCAGCGGGCTCGGGCGTGAGCCGATGCGCAATTTCAGGGCCGGGCCGGATGCACCGGGCCGGGTCAAAACTCTTCCTCGTCGTCAACCTCGTCGGCCAGCGCGATCCCCTCGGCGTCGGCCTGGCGGCAGAGCAGGCGGCGCGCGAGTTCGGCGGCGTGCAACTGATTCGCGGCGCCCGCGCTCTCGTCGCGCAGGGCTGAGAGCACGCGATGGAGCAGCTTGTTGACCAGACCGCGCGTCATCGCTTCGACGCGCACGCGCTCAGCGACCGGGAGCGCCGCGAGCCAGCCCTGATTGCGCTCGAGCTCGTCGTCGCGCAACTGCTCGATACTCGAACGGATCTGCTTGATTGCCGGGACCAGCTCGAGGCCGCCGAGCCAGCGCATAAAGGCGTCGGCTTCGAGCTCGACCAGCTCGGCAGCTTTTTCGGCCTCGCGCGCGCGGTCCTCGAGCGAGCGCGCCGCGACTGCGCCGAGATCGTCGATGTCGTAGAGATAGACGTCGGCCAGGGCGTTGATCCGTTCGTCAAAGTTGCGCGGCACACCGAGATCGATCAGGAACATCGGGCTATAACGGCGCTCCTTCACAATCGCCTCGACCTCGGACGGTCCGAGGACCGGCTTGGCGACCGCGAGCGAGGCGATCACGATGTCCGCCAGTTTCAGCCACGACTTGAACTCGTCATAGGGGACGGCGGTGCCGCCGAGCTCGCCGGCGAGCGCCGCGGCGTGATCGAAGGTGCGGCTGGTGATGAGGAGCGACTTGATGCCCGCGCGCTGCAAGTTGCGCGCGGCGAGCTCGGCGACGCGGCCGGCCCCTACGAGCATCACGGTTTTGTCCTGCAGGCTGTCGAAGATCTTGGCCGCGAGGCTGACCGCGGCCGAACTGACCGAGACCGCGCCATGCCCGATGAGGGTCGCCTTGCGCACCTGCTTGCCGACCGCAAAGGCGCGATGGAAGGCGCGATGGAGCACTGGGCCGGTCGCGCCAGCGGCCACCGCTTCGGCGTAGACGGCTTTGAGCTGACCGAGAATCTGCGGCTCTCCGACCACCATCGAATCGAGGCTGGCACTGACGCGAAACAGATGGCGGACGGCGTCACGGCCGCTGAAGTGATAGAGCATCGGCGCGAAGCGCTCGGCGTCCAGACCACGATCGGCGGAGAGAAAGGCGGCGATTTGTGCTGCCGCGGGAGGGTCACCGTGGGCGAGCGCGATCAGCTCGACGCGATTGCAAGTCGAAAGCAGCGCGGCCTCGGCGACGGCTGGGAGCTGCTCGCGCAGCCGGCCCAGCGCCGGCGCGATCTCGGCGTCGGCGTAGGCGAGGCGTTCGCGCACGGCGACCACGGCCGTCCGATGGTTCACGCCCACCACGAAGAGCGCGCGTTCCATCTTAGCCAAAGCTCCCGCCGTGCTTGCCTGGAGTAACGAGTTGGATGCCGACAAACGATCCGATCAAGAAGGTGAAAACCACAATCGTCAGCGCCGCAACGCGCCGCCCCCGCCATCCTGCGGTGAGACGCGATTCAAGCAGCGCGGCGTACATCAACCAGATAACCAGCGACCACGACTCCTGCGGCTCCCATGACCAGAAATGGCCCCAGGTGGCGTCGGCCCAAATGGCGCCGGTCACGATCGCCAAGCTTAACATCAGAAAACCCCAGATCAGCAGCCGATAATTGACGCGGTCAAGTTTTTCGAGGCTGGGCGCGCGCTCGTCCGCGGGCGCAAGCGGCCGCTTGGCCTTTAGCCGATGCTCGAAGATGAGATAGACCAGGCTGACGCTGGCGGCCAGCACAAACAGGGCGAAGCCGGCGAAGGCGAGCGTCACGTGGATCGGCAGCCAGGCGCTGCGCAGTGCGACTGGGATGCGCAGATTCTGCCGGCTCATCGAGGCGGCGGCGACGAGCGTCGCGACCAGGACCAACGGCGCGACGAAGGCGCCGATCACGGCCATCCGAAAGCGCAGGATGAGAACAAGGCCGGCGAGTGCCGTCAGCCACGCGAGGAAATCGATCGACTGGGCGAGGTTGGTGACCGGCATGTTGCCGGCTCGAACGGCACAAGCGACCAGCACGGCGGCCTGCGCCAGAACGCCGACGGCGAAGGCGCCGAGGGCCGCGCGCGTCCATCCACGCTCGCGCCGATCGCGATCGAAGAGAAATCCGGCCGTGGCAGCGAGGTAACAGATCAGCGCCGGCAGGAGTGCGAGGGGATTCATTTTACGCCCGGCACCGATGCGGTTTGCTGGCGCAGCGGATCGAGCAGCGGCGGCTCGAGACCGAGGCTGGCGATGGTGACGCCGAGATGGCGCATCAAGACGTTGTCCAATCCGGGATCGTCGCCGCGCGTGATCGCTGCGCGCAGTTCGGTAGCGAGGACGCGCGCAAGTCGCGCTCGCCGGTGCGAGTCCGGCTCGCGTTCGCGGAGCAGCTCGCGGGTCTGAGCCAGGATCGTCAGAAGCCTCGCGTATTCTGGCCCGAGGCGCTGATCGAGTTCCTCGCGAAGGATTTTGGCCAGTGCGGGACTCGCGCCGCCGGTCGAGATCGCGATCTGCAGAGCGCCGCGCTTGACCACGGCGGGCGCGATAAACGAACAGAGCGCCGGGCGGTCCGCGACATTGAGGGGCACCTTCAAGGCGCGCGCTTCGGCTGCGGCAGCGCGCGCCACCCCGAGATCCGCGTCGTAACACCAACCCAGCACAAAGCCGCGGAGGTCACCGGATGCGAACGGGCGATTCCGATGGCGAATCTGGCGGCTCGCGGCAAGTTCTGTCAGTCCAGCGGTCAGCGCAGCGCTGATCACGGTTACCACGGCGGCGGCCTCGAGCAGCGTGCGCACGCGGCGCTCGGCCAGGTCGTCGCCGCCGATCACGACGCAGGGTTGAGCGGTGACGTCGAAGAAAAGTGGAACGTAACCCATCGAGGCGATTCTATTACAACCGCCCATTTGGGAGACAGCCGGCGGCGCGCGCAACCTCGAGGCGCCGGTCGGCAATCTTGATCGACGCGAAGCCGCGTAAAAGAATCCGGCTGAGGGCTATCAGCGACTATCCGGATGAAGCGGGCGATCAATCAGACGCGCGGAACCGTGCTCTGCGCGCGCCTCAAGGAGGCAGGTGGACCGAGCGGCCGCGCGCGCGGCTTGATCGGCCGCGCGAGTCTCGACCCCGACGAGGGCTTGCTTTTCGTCCGCGGCCGCCTGGAGCCGTTCATGCTGATGCACATGTTCTTTATGCGTTTTGCGATCGATATTGTTTTTCTCGACCGCGACCATCGCGTCGTCCGCATCAGCCGCGAACTCAAGCCGTGGCGGGTTTCGCCGATCGTCTTTGGCGCGCGCACGGCGCTTGAACTGGCGGCGGGCGCGGCGGCGCGCAGTCATACCGTCGTGGGCGATTCGATCACGATCGTCGATGACGCCGCCGCACGATGAAGGCTACTCCGCGGCGGTCGCCGGAATATACCCAACGGTGCCGTTTTTCATCTGAATCCGCAGCCAATCACGGGTGATGCCCGTGACGTGAACCAGCTTGCGATGATGGACCTGAGCAACCACACGCGAGCTGCCATCGGCCGACTCATAGACCGGCGAGTCGTGGGTCAGCAGGAATTTGCGGTCCAGCACTCGCAGCCTGGGCGGCGCGGTTGAGGCTTTCGCGGCCGTCGACGGCGCCGGCGCCGCCGGAGTCACGGTCGCGACCGGCGCCGCGGGCATCAGGCTGGGATCGAGCGCCTTGACTTGCGCATACTCGGCCTGCGCCTCGGCCAGACGATTAGCGTCACCGGTAAGCAGGTTGGCCAGCGCGAGATGGGCATGCGCGTTCTTCGGCTCGAGACCAATCGCGGTCAGAAACTCGGCCTCAGCCTCGCGATCTTTTTGTCCCTTCTGCAGGCTCGCGCCGAGCGCGAGGCGATAAGCAACCGTAGCCGGATCGAGCGCGACCGCGGCCCGATACTGGGCTTCGGCGAGGCTTGGTTGCGCAGCGCCATAGGTGTCGCCCAAGCCAGCATGGGCCGCGGCGTTTTTCGGCTCGAGTTCAAGCGCCTTCATGAATTCGGGCTGAGCCTGCGCGGTTTTATGCTCGAAGCTGTAAAGATTCCCTAGTGCGAGATGGGGCCGCGCGTCCTGCGGCGCCGCGGTAGCGGCTGATTGAAAGTCCGTCTCGGCGTCGGCGACGCGCCCGTTAGCCATCGCTTGATCACCGTCGTGCAGATAATCACCGATAGACTTATGCGTGCATCCATTGGCTATTGAGAGCAGAAAAGCGACGAGCATCAACTGCTTTACACGATTAAAACGAAGCTGCGGATTGGTTCGCATCATGATCTTCTCCAAGCGTTCATAGCCGAATCGCGGTGCACACCTCCCAAGCCAGCGAGGCGGGCGGCCGGGCGTTCTCGGTTGCATCGTCACCACGAGCGCGCCGAGTGTCAAGCACGGCCATAATTTCGGTAGCTTCGCCAAGGTTGGCGTGACGGGCGCGGTGGGTTATAAGAGGCAGCGTGCGAATTGTCCTGGTCGCAGCGAAGCAACTTGCGCTGGCGAAATCGCGGCTGGCGCCGGCGTTGCCGGTGAGTATCGAACGGGCGGCGCTGGCTGAGGCGATGTTCCGCGATGTCCTCGCCGCGGCGCTGAGTTCGCGGCGCGCCGATCGAGTTGCGGTAGTAACCAGCGATCCACGGCTGATTGGTTATGCCCGCGTGAATGGGGCAATCGTGGTCGATGAGGAATTTCCGCGCGGCCTCAACGTCGCGGTGCGTATGGCAACGACTGAACTGATAGGCGCGGGTGCGACCGCGATCTGCACGGTGCTCTCTGATATTCCACTGACTACGAGCGCGGACATCGACGCGGCACTTGCCGCCCATGCGACTGCGCAACCCGGGGTTGTGCTGATCCCTTCGCGTGACTGCTCGGGCACCAATATGATCGTGCGGACGCCGCCGGACGTGATCGCGACCCAGTTCGGGCGGCTCAGCCTGGTGCGCCATCGCGAAGACTGCCGCCGCCGCGCCATCCCATGCCAGGTGGTGCGGATGTCCGGTCCGGCGCTCGACCTCGACGTCCCCGCCGACTTGATCGAGTTCGCGCGGACGCCCACCATGACCCATACTTTCGCTAATCTCGGCCGGCTGGGCCTACTCCACGGCTGACCGCACAATTCAGGCTAGTGCAAATGATTCGGACGCTTGAGCGCCTCGGCGCGACGATAATCGACGGGGTCGAGCGGCTGGGAGTTTTTGTGCTCTTTCTCGGCTCCGCGCTGCTCCACATCGTCGTGCCTCCCTACAAGCCGCGCCTGCTGATTCGGCAGCTCCGCATCATCGGCGCGGAGTCGTTCTTTCTGGTCGCGCTGATTGGCCTGTTCACCGGCATGGTGCTGGGCTTGCAGGGTTACAACACGCTGCGGCGCTTCGGCTCGGAGGGGGCGCTCGGCACGGTCGTCGCGCTGGTGCTGGTGCGCGAACTCGGTCCGGTGCTGGCGGCGCTGATGATCGCGGCGCGCGCCGGCTCGGCGATGGCAGCCGAAATCGGCGCGATGCAGGCGACCGAACAGGTCGATGCGCTGACCGTGATGGCGATTAATCCGGTGCAGTATCTGGTCTCGCCGCGGGTGCTCGCGGGAGTGCTAAGCTTTCCTTTGCTGACGGTGATCTTTGACGTAATCGGAATCTGGGGCGGATGGCTGGTCGGGGTCGTCATGATGGGCGCGCCCAGTGGTCCATTCTTCAACGGCATCGCGCACAACATGGGCTGGCACGATATTCTGACCGGGCTGGTGAAGGCGCTGGTCTTCGGCCTGGTCGTGATGTGGGTCTGCTGCTACAAGGGTTATTTCGCTGCGCGGATGGCGACCGGGGTCAGTCGCGCCACCACTGAGGCGGTCGTCCTGTCGAGCGTGCTGGTGCTCGCCTGGGACTATTTTCTGACCGCGATCATGCTGTAAAGATTGGCCGCGCGCGATGGATCAGAATGGCAGTGCAACGGCGATCGTGGTCCGCGATTTGCGCCGCCGCTTCGGCCCGCAACAGGTCCTGGACGGGGTCAACCTCGAGTGCCCAAGCGGCGAGATCACGACGATCGTGGGACCGAGCGGCTGTGGCAAGACCGTCCTGCTGAAGCATCTGAATCTGCTGCTGCGGCCGGACTCAGGAAGTATCGCGATCGCCGGCACCGACGTGACGCGCGCGGGCACGCGGGTGGCCGACGCGGTGCGCGAGAAATTTGGCATGCTGTTCCAGGCCGGGGCGCTGTTCGACTCGATGAGCGTATTCGATAACGTCGCTTTTCCGCTGGTCGAGAAGACAGATCTGAGTCGCGAGGAGATCGCCGCGCGGGTGTTCGAAATTATCGCCCAGGTCGGCCTTGAGGGGATGGAAAACAAGTATCCGTCAGAGATGAGTGGCGGGATGCAAAAACGGGCGGCGCTGGCGCGCGCGCTGGTCCACCGGCCAAAAATCCTGATGCTCGACGAGCCGACTACCGGGCTCGATCCGACGCGCACCCACGCGATCCATGAACTCGTGCGCGAAACCCAGCGCAAATTCAACCTCACCGCGGTGATGGTGAGCCACGACGTGCCGCAGGTCTTTGCGATTTCCGACCGGGTCGCTTATATGCATTCAGGCCGGATCGCGCTTGATGGCCCGGCGGCCGAGGTGGTCGCGTCGAATGATGAAAACTTTCAGAAGTTCCTGGCCGGAAAGGCCTCGGGCGAGGAGGAGCGACCGTTGTCGCAGGTCATCGCGACGCCGGGCAGATAGCCGGGTATGTACGCCAGCCGCACCACACAACTAATCGTCGGAATCTTCGCCCTCTTCGGTATCGTTGCGCTTGCGATTCTGTCGATGAGTCTTGGCCGGATCGAACTGTTCGCGGGCCCGACCTATACGCTGTATGCGAACTTCGACAATATTTCGGGTCTGAAGAGTGGCGATCAGGTGCAGCTTGCAGGCGTCGACATCGGCAAAGTCGCCGGTATCGGACTCCACGACAACCGCGCGCGCGTCGCGCTGCGGATCAAGCAGGGGATTGCGATCGACGACGACGCGATCGCGTCGATCAAGACCAGCGGGATTATCGGCGACAAATACGTCGCCATCGCGCTGGGCCCCAGTGATCAAACGATGGCGGATGGCGAGACAATTCGGCATACTCAGTCGGCCTTTGTGCTCGAAGACGCGATCGGCCAGCTGATCAACAGCTCCGGGCCGAGCTCGGCTTCACCGCCGGCGGCCGGCAACGCGAAGTCGGCGGCGGGCGGCGCGTCGGCCGCCGCGCTCGATCCGGCCGGAACGGGTGGGACTCCGCCGCAGAGGAGTAGTAAGTAGATTGTGATGAAATTCGGTAACAAATATCGCCTGGTCCACGCCTTTCTGGTCATCGCCCTAGTGGTGGCGTGCTGGCCAAGCCGGGCCGGCGCCGAAGACGGCGCGATGGCCACAACCCAATCGCTGGTGAACCAGGCCGTCAGAATTCTCGCCGACAAGACCACGCCGCAGGCCACGCGGGCGCAGCAACTGCGCGACCTGATTGCGCCGGTGTTCGACTTCACTGAGATGTCGCGTTCGGCGCTGGGCTTTCATTGGCGCTCGCTGTCACCGGCGCAACGGGCGGACTTTACGCAGACCTTCACGGGTTTTATTGAAGCCGCTTACGGCAGCAAAATCGGCGATTATCGTGGGCAGCAGGTCGAGTTTATCAAACAGACCTCGCTCGGCGACGGCTACGCCCAGGTCTTCAGCCGGATCATTCAGCCCGGCGGCAGAGCGCCAGTGCCGGTAAATTATCTGGTCGAGCGAAAGGATGGCCAGTGGAAAATCTACGACGTCACGGTCGACGATATCAGCATCATCGCCAATTATCGGACGCAGTTTAACCGCGTGATCAATGACAAGGGCTTCGATAAGCTGCTCGCCGATTTGAAGGCCAAACAGCAGCAACTGAGTCAAGCCAGCGGGGCGTGAGCCGGGCAGCGCCGCGGCCGAATAGTTTTGCGGTGACACTCGGAGTCTTACGCGATATGATTTCACTTGGACTAGAGCGGAGGTAGCGGAAAGAGTGGAAGCGAAGCGAGGTCTTGCGGCGATTGCGGCGCTGGCGATGGTGCTCGGCTGCTATGTGCTATCCGCTTGCGCGGATGATCAGGGGCCGCCGCGGCCACCCGGCGAAAACGCCCAAGTGTACAGCGACCCGCTGGCGCCGTTCAATGAGAAGATGTTCTGGGTCAACCTCAAATTGGATCACTACGTCCTGCATCCGGTCGCCCAGGGCTACGCCGCAGTGGCGCCGGTGGTGGTGCGTGAAAGCGTTGGGCGCTTCTTCAATAACGTCAATTTTATTCCGCGCGTCGCGAATAACCTCTTCCAGTTGCGTTTTCCGCAGGCGGGCGGCGAACTGTTGCGCTTCGGTATCAATTCGACGCTGGGGGTGGGCGGATTGTTTGATCCCGCGGATCACTGGTTCGGCCTCAAAGAAAATCGCAACGACCTCGGCTTGACCATGGGCCACTACGGGATCAGCCCGGGGCCGTACCTGGTGTTGCCCGGGGTCGGGCCGCTGACGGTCCGCGACGGGATCGGCTGGGCCGGTGACGGGGCGATGTGGCCGCTTCCTTATTTCGTGCCGTGGTACGTCTCGATCCCGACCGACGCGGGCAAGTATGCGATGGAAGGAGTGAATTATCGCTCGCTGCACCTCGAACTGTTCGAGGACGTCGATCGCTATGCCGTCGATCTCTATGGCGCAGTGCAGGACGGCTATATGCAGAAGCGCGCCGCTCAATTGAGAGCTTTGAATTAGTCGCGCGTCCAGCGTCGCTTGAGGCCAAAGCCGCGAACTCGACCGAGCTCGCGGCTTGGTCGTTCGGCGCAGATGCGGCTTTACGACCGCAGGCGCGGCGTGTTGAAATCATCCTGCTTGAAGGACGCAGGAGGTTCAGATGGAGACGATTCGTTTCGATGAGGTCGAGCGGCTGCGCGCGAAAATCAGCGCGGAGTTCGGTCCGTGGAGCGCTCCGATCGCGATCCCCCAGGATAAGATCAACCGCTTTGCCGACGTCACCGGGGATCACCAATGGATTCACGTCGATCTCGAACGCGCGAAGCGGGAGAGTCCGTTTGGCGGGCCGGTCGCGCACGGCTTCTTGACCCTGAGCATGCTGCCGGCCTTCGTGATCGACACCGGCTGGAAGGTCGAGGGCTATCGCAATGTGATCAACTACGGCGCCAACAAGCTGCGTTTCATCTCGCCGGTAATGGCCGGCGCTTCAGTTCATGCGCGCCAGCGGGTCGTCGCGGTGGAGGCCAAGCCACAGGGAACGCAGCTCACGGTCGAGAGCCAGGTTCAGGTGGTTGGCGCCGACAAGCCGGCACTGATTTACGAGGGCATCTTCCTTTACGTGCGCTAGCGTTCCAAGCGGAGCGCAGTGGAGGCGTGCACAGGGGGCGGCCGAGTCTGCGAGGCGCGGCCAAGATACCGGAGTCTGCAAGCGGCGTTTAGACCGATGAACGAGGCGCATCTGCTCGTCGTCGAGGACGATGTCAGGCTGCTGAACCATCTCTGCCGCGGGCTCGGCGAGGCGGGCTTCGCCGTGATGAGCGCCGGTAGTGCCGAGGCGGCCGAGCGCGCAGTTGCCGGCGGTGAATTCACGGCGATCGTGCTGGATTTGCGCCTACCCGGCAAGGATGGACTCGAGTTCCTGCGCGGACTGCGCGCGGCCGGCGACACCACTCCGGTGCTGATCCTGACGGCGCGCGGCGAGCTCGACGAGCGCGTATCCGGACTCGACGCCGGCGCGGACGATTACCTGGCCAAGCCGTTCGCATTCCCGGAGCTGGTGGCGCGTCTTCGCGCGCTGGTGCGGCGGCGCGCCG
>JBOHWF010000431.1:0-3675 GCA_050736455.1 Binataceae bacterium (SeqCode)
GCTTACACCGATCGCTCAAGACTCGCGAGAGGATGGTTGGTAATCGAGTCATCTCCGAGTGTGCATTAAAAGGCTCAATCATCCTATAAGATGTATAAAAGCGACTAATCTATCCGTGACAAACCGAGAATCAAGGATCGGCCCTTGGCAGAAGCTTGACGGGCAGATAATATACGAACGGGGAGACGAGGACGAAGGAGGCCGGTCAGCAATGGCTCGAAGCTCCCGATTGAGAGTCGTCAAGTTGGGCGAGCGGGAAGCAGTGGACGCCGAAGCCGCGCAAGCGAACGGCGGGTCGCGACGGCTCGACGAGCCGCGGCGCTTCCCGCTGGTTTCGACGCTGCCGCGCCTGCCGGTCATGATTCCGGACGAGATCCTTGACTACTATGGGTGGGTCTTTTGTCAGGGCGGATTCCTGAACCTGCAGATGACCTTTGAACAGTTCCTCGCGGTGGTGGCGGCGTTGAGTCCGACCGGCCTTAGTCCCGAGTACGACGAGGTCGGTGCGGCCGGGTAGTTTTCTCGCACGCACTGCTTTCCTCTCTCACTACTTCACGGGTTTCAGCAGGCTGTTCCTTACCCACACATTCTGAAACGGGCTGACGTCGGCGGGCGAGGCGAGGCCGTTATCCTTCGCAATCATCGTCCAGTTGCTCGCGCTGCCAGTCACTCTCAGGGCCAGCGCCTTGAGATCTTCCTTGGGCAAGACCGTAAAATTAACCCCTCCGCTGTTTGGCAGGTGGGAAGCGGGTGGATATTTGGCAGCAAGTTCGTCGACCTCCTTGAACAGGGCGAAGCGATTGCTGGCCTTGTAGCTTGCGAGTTGTTCATCGGCTATACCTTCGGTCCGGACGTTGACGATGATCTTGCTGCGCTGACTGGCTTCAGGCACGACCTCGATCTCGTAGCGGTAGCGGGGATGTTTACCCATCAGCGCCGGCAGCCATCCGGTGGGAGTATTGAGATCGGCGTCGCGCCACAGGGTGATGACGGAGTTGTCAGGCTGAACCTCGAAAAGGATGCCGTCGCCGCGCAGCGCGTCCTCGGTCAGCGCGAGCGCGTCGGCGGCTGAGTAGTTAACTTCGTGCTCTTCGCCGAGGGCGGAATCGGTAGCGGAATAATGCTCGGCCGAGGCGGTATAGCCGAAGTAGCATCCGGCGAGAGCGGCGAGCAGGCAGATCGCGAGCGCGATGATCCACGAACGCCGCCGCGATCTTGCTGAAACCGACATGCCGCGAGTCAGGAAACCATGCGAGAATCTTCAGTGCAAGCCAGTGCAGCGAATTCGCCCCGCCGGAGGCGTGATCGCTGGTCGCATCGGGCGGTTGCAACCTTGACGCCAGACGCCAGAGCAAAATGAGCGACGCCGTGAACGCAGGATCCGGGTACGTGGTGGCAGTGGTCGGCGCGGCGACCGCGGGCTCGGAAATCGCGCGTATCCTCGCGGCGCGCGGGGCGCTGGTGGCGGTCTTCGAGCAGAACGCGCGGCCCTACGGCAAAATCGAGGACGGCCTGCCGCGCTGGCATGTCAAGCAGCGCCGCGACGAGTATGAAGAGATCAATCGGCGGCTCGATCATCCGAATATCGAATATGTGCCGCTCACGCGCCTGGGGGCGGAGCTGAGCTTTGACGAATTGCGCACGGGATGGGGGTTGAGCGCGATCGTGCTGACGCACGGGGCCTGGCGTGATCGGCCGTTTCCGGTGACGGCTGCCGAGGACTATCTGGATCGCGGGCTGATTTATCAGAACCCGCTGATTTACTGGTTCAATCATCACAACGAAAAATCCTATGCGGGTCCGCGTTACGACCTGGGGCCGGGCGGAATCGTGATCGGCGGGGGACTCGCCTCCTTCGACGTGGTCAAGGTGCTGCAGATTGAGATCACGCTGCAGGCGCTCGCCGCGCGCGGAATCGGCGAGCAGATGATCCGGCTCGAGCGCGAAGGAATCGACGTGGTGCTCAAGAGCTATAATCTCGACTGGAAGGCGCTGGGCGTGGCCCCTTGCAAGCTGTTTTATCGCCGGCGCGTGATCGATATGCCGCTGTCGGATATCGCGCCCGACGCGCCGCCCAAGCGGGCCGAGTCGTTGCGGCAGGCGCGGCTTAAGATTCTCGAGAAGGCGCAGCGCAAATATCTATTCGACTTCGAGGACCGCCGCGTACCGACTGAAATCGTGACGGCAGGCGACCGGCTGAGCGGACTCGCGATCAGCCACACCGAAGTTATCGACGGCAAGGCGCGGACGCTCGCGGGCAGCGCGGAAGCGGTGCGCGGGCCGTTCGTCGTGAGTTCCATCGGCAGCGTGCCCGAGCCGATCGCGGGCATCCCGCAGGATGGCGAAGTCTACGAATACGCGGATCTCAAGAGTGGCCTGCTGATCGACGGGCCGACAGCAGTCTATGCTGCGGGCAACGTGCTCACCGGCAAGGGCAACATCAAGGATTCACTCGACAGCGGCACGGAAATCGGAACGCTCGTGGCCGAGCGTTATCTGGGATTGGCCGACGACGGCAGCCGGACGGCGCTGGCCGGGGGCGAGCGCCTCGCGGCCGAGCGGATCGGTAACGCGATGGCGGAGCGAATCGGCGCGCGGCCGCGCCTCGCGGGCGACAGCGTGGAGCGGATCCGCGGGTTGGTCAAGGAGCGACAAAAGGCGGTCGGCTACGAAGGCGAGTATCGCGCGTGGATCGCGCGGGTTACGCCGCCGGATTTGGAGTAAAAGTGACCCAGGCCGGCGGTTATCAGGGCAAGGGCGAATCAGAGAGCCATCGTCGGCGGCAAGCGGATCATAGCGCGGACCGATCGTTAAGTGCGGCGCACAATAAGGGTCATTCATGAGAGGGTCGGCCAAGTAGCTGAGGGGTCGGCGACAACCCTCCGGAGAGGCCGCCGGCTGTCACCGAGGGCTTGGCTTTCTGCCTGTAGGCGGCGCCCGGATGGTCCAAGGGCAGGCGCGCGCGGCCGGTTCCATAGAGTTTTTCGCGCAGCGTCCCCGGGCGATAATCGCGCTTGAAGCGGCCGCGACGCTGCAGCTCGGGCACAACTAGTTCGACAAAGTCGGAGAAACTCTCCGGAGTCACGGCGTAGGCGAGATTGAAGCCGTCGAGATCAGTTTGACTGATCCAGGATTCCAACTGATCAGCCACTGAAGTTGGCGAGCCAACCACGATTGCGCCCATGCCGCCAATGCCAACGAATTCCGCAACCTCGCGCACCGTCCATCGGCGGTCAGGGTCGGCGATAGTGAAGGCGTCAACTGCCGAGTGAATCGCGTCGTTTCTGAGATGTTCGAGGGGGTCGTCGAGGTCGAAGCGCGAGAAATCGATGCCGGTCCAGCCGGAGAACAGGGTCAGAGCGCCCTCGTGGCTAATGTAAGAGCGGTACTCGGCGAACTTGTCGCGGGCCTCCGCGTCACTCTTCCCGGTAATTACGGTCATCAGGGTGAAAATGAGAAGCTCGCGCGGATTGCGGCCGTGACGCAAGGCGCGCGCTCGAAGATCTTTGACGCTCGGCGCAACCACCTGCGGAGAGGGTCCGAGCAAAAACACGCATTCGGCGTGGCGGGCGGCGAATTCGCGGCCCGCCTCCGAGGCCCCGGCCTGATAGAGCACCGGGGTTCGTTGGGGTGAGGGCTCGCATAGATGGATCGCGTCGACCCGGTAATTGGATC
>JBOHWF010000432.1:0-3890 GCA_050736455.1 Binataceae bacterium (SeqCode)
AGCAAGGCCTGCTCGAAACTCAGCAGCCTGACGGCTCGTGGGCGCTCTTCCCGGGCGGGGCCGGCGACCTTTCGACTACGATCGAAGCCTACTTCGCGCTCAAGCTGACCGGGCTGCGCGCCAAGGACGAGCCGATGATGCAATCGCGGCGCTGGATTATGTCGAAGGGAGGAATCGCCAACGCCGGCACGCTGGCGCGCTTTTACCTGGCGATGATGAATCAGGTCGCGTGGGACGCGACACCCGCGCTGCCGGTCGAGATCACCCTGCTGCCGCAATGGTTCCCGGTTAACATGTACGAGCTTTCATCGTGGGCGCGCGGCACGCTGTTCGCCCTGATGATCCTGCAGGCGCGCAAGCCGGTAGTGGCGGTGGATTGGCGCGACGGGGCGCTCGAACTTTACATTCAGCCGCCACATTTCACGAAATTTCAGATGCGCCCGGGAGCGCGGCTGTGCTCCCTGCGTAATGTCCTGCGCGGCGCGGACAAGCTGCTGCGCCTGTACGACCGGCATCACCTGAAGGCGCTGCGCACGAGCGCGATCGCCTATGCGGAGCGATGGCTGCTCGAGCATCAGGACGCCGACGGCTCCTGGGGCGGGATCGAACCCTGCTATCTGCTGAGTCCGATGGCGTTGAAGGGGCTCGGCTATCGCAATGACCATCCGGTGATCGTCAAAGCGCTGGCCGCGGCGCGCGAATTGATCTGGGAGCAGGGCGATTCGATGCTGTACCAGCCCTGCGTTTCGCCCAACTGGGACACGGCGCTGGCGGCGAAGGCGCTGCTCGACTCCGGGGTTTCGGCGAGCGATCCCGCCATCGTCGGCAGCGCGAAATGGCTGATCGACCATCAGATTTTCAAGAAAGGCGACTGGTCGGTGAAACGCCCGGACCTCGAGCCGGGCGGCTGGGCATTTCAGTTCCACAACGACTGGTTCCCCGACGTGGACGATTCCGCGGTGATCCTGATGGTTTTGGCCGCCACCGCGGGCAACGGCGATCCAGGCGCGCGCGAGAAAGCCATTCGCCTCGGTACCAACTGGGTGATGGGGATGCAATCGAAGGACGGCGGATTTGCCGCCTTCGACGTTGACAATGATTCGCGCTGGCTTAACCAGGCGCCCTTTGCCGACGTTGAAGCTTCGACCGATCCGACCTGCGCCGATCTGACCGGGCGCGTGCTCGAGATGATGGCGGCGATCGGCTATCACGCGGACCATGCCGTCGCGCGCCGCGCGATCGCGTGGTTGAAGCGCGATCAAAAACCCGACGGTTCGTGGTGGGGCCGCTGGGGCGTCAGCTATATCTACGGCACCTTTTCGGCGCTCTCGGGTTTGCGCGCGATCGGAGTCGACGTGGGCGAACCCTGGATCAGGCGGGCCGCCGACTGGCTCAAGTCGGTGCAGAACGCGGACGGCGGCTGGGGCGAGAGCTGCCTCGCCGACGGCGATGCGACGCTCAAGGGCAAGGGCGCGAGCACGCCCTCGCAGACCGCGTGGGCGGTGATCGGCTTGATTGCCGCCGAGGACGAAATCAGCGAAAGTGTAATGCGCGGGGTGGCGTGGTTGCTCGAGCGGCAAAATGAGGGCGGCCGCTGGCTCGACAGCGAGTTCACCGGCACCGGCTTCCCGAATCATTTTTACCTAAGATACCACATGTATGCGCATTACTTTCCGCTGATGGCGCTTGGCCGTTATCGCTGCCGGATGGCTGAGCGCGCGGTGCACTAGCGCGGACGCGGCGGCGCCATGAAAGCGATCGCGGTTCTGGGCTCGACCGGCTCGGTTGGTGTGACCACGCTCGATGTGGTGAGCCGTTTCCCCGAACGTTTCCGCGTCGTCGCGATGGCGGCCGGACGCAACCTCGAGCGCTTGGCGGAGCAGATTCGCCGCTTTAATCCGGACTTGGTCGCGGTCGAGTCGCCCGAGCTGGCGCAGAGTCTGGTCGAACAGATTCGCCCGCTGACGCCCGCAATCATGCACGGCGCTGAGGGCGCGATCGCGGTCGCCACACATCCAGAGGCGAAGCTCGTGATGTCGGCGCTGGTCGGAGCGCTCGGTTTGCGGCCGACGCTCGCGGCGATCCGCGCGGGCAAGGACATCGCGTTCGCGAACAAGGAAGTCCTGGTGATCGCGGGGGAGCTGATCACGCGCGCCGTGCGTCAGCATCAGGTTCGCCTGCTGCCGGTAGACAGCGAGCACAACGCGATCTTCCAGTGCCTCGCGGGCCAGCCGCGCGCCGCGCTGAAACGGATCATTTTGACTGCCTCTGGTGGCCCCTTCCGCGCGTGGCCCGCCGAGCGTTTCCACGCGATTACGATCAGGGACGCGCTCAATCATCCGACCTGGCGTATGGGCGACAAGATCACGATCGACTCGGCGACCCTGATGAACAAGGGCCTCGAGGTGATCGAGGCGCGCTGGCTGTTCGAGGTCGCCGCCGCGCAGGTCGCCGTGGTGATTCATCCGCAGAGCGTGATCCATTCGATGGCCGAAATGATCGACGGTTCGGTGATCGCGCAGATGGCGGTGCCGGATATGGCGATACCGGTAGCCTTCGCGCTGGCCTATCCGGAGCGATTGCCGCTGAGTCATCTCAAGACCTTGTCGCTGATCGAGTGCGGCGCGCTGACCTTCGAGGCGCCTGACCTCTCGCGGTTTCCGTGTCTGCGCCTGGCCTATGACGCCCTGGCCGCGGGCGGCACGATGCCGGCGTGTCTCAACGCGGCCAATGAGGAGCTGGTCGCGGCGTTTCTCGGCGGCCGTCTGAGCTTCACGGAAATTCCGCGTCAGCTCGAAGCGGTGATGCTGCGCCACGACAATCGCCCGGCCGAGAGCCTGGAGGATCTGCTCGAAATCGACGGCTGGGCGCGGATGGCGACGCGCGAACGGATCAGCGCGGCCGCGGCGTAGCGCTGCCCATGGGCTTGAGCGCGGAGTCGCGCCAGATGCGTGCGAGCGTCGCAGCCGGCGGCTTGGCGCGGGCGCCGGGCGCCGAAGTGAGCGCCGCGAGCCTCGCCGACGCCTATGCTTACTGCGCTCGTCTGGCGCGCTCGCACTATGAAAATTTCACGCTCGCCTCGTGGTTGATGCCGCGTGCGATGCGCCCGCATATGTATGCGATCTACGCCTACGCCCGGATCGCGGATGACTTCGCCGACGAGCTGGCCGACCGCGAGCGGAGTCTCGCGAAGCTCGACGAGTGGGAGCGCGAGCTCGACCTCGCCTATGCGGGCGCGCCGCGCCATCCGGTGATGGTCGCGTTGGCCGAAACGGCGCGGCGGTTTGCGCTTCCGCGCGAACCGTTTGCGGACTTGCTGCGAGCGTTTCGCGGCGATGTGGATTTTCGCGGTTTCGAGACGATCGACGAGCTGCTCGAGTACGCCCGCTTTTCGGCCAACCCGATCGGACGGATCGTACTGTATTTGTTCGACTATCGTGACGCCGAACGCCAGCATTTGTCGGATCTCGTGTGCAGCGGATTGCAACTGGCGAATTTCTGGCAGGATGTGGCGATCGATCAGGCGAAAGGCCGCGTCTACTTTCCGCGCCGCGATCTCGAGCGTTTCAACGTGACGGTTGCGGAGTTGGGCGCGGGTCAGATCTCGCCGGCGTTCGTAGCACTGATGCGGCACGAGATCGAATTCGCCCGCGATCTTCTGACGCGCGGCGCCGAGCTGCATCGCTTGGTGGATCGACGCCTGAGTCGCGACATCCTGATGTTCGCCGGCGGCGGCCTCGCGATGCTGCGCGCGATCGAACGCATTGGTTATGACGTCTTCACGCGGCGGCCCAAGCTCACCAGGTTCGATTATTTGCGTCTGGGTCTTCGCGCGCTCGGCGGACGCCTGACCGCGTAAGGATGGGGTCGTGGCCGAGGCTGTTCAGGAA
>JBOHWF010000433.1:0-15204 GCA_050736455.1 Binataceae bacterium (SeqCode)
CGCCCGCACCGAGTGCATGTTCCCGAGCCCGCTGCCCCTGATGGCGGCGATCGCGGCGCGCACCAGCCGCGTCAAAATCGGCACCGACATCATGATGCCGCCGCTCTACAATCCGGTGCATCTGGCGCAAGCCACCGCCCTGATCGACGTCTTGTCCCGTGGCCGCCTGATTCTCGGCGTCGGCGTCGGCTACCATCCGGATTACTTCGCCCACTTCGGCATTCCGATCAAACAGCGCGAAGGCCGATTTGAAGAAACCCTTGAGATTCTTCAGAAGGCGTGGATCACGCCCGGCCCGTTTGCGCATCACGGAAAGTACTTCAACTTCGACGCGATCCACGTCACGCCGAAGCCGTTCCAGCGGCCCCGTCCGCCGATCTGGATCGGCGCCTTCGGGCCGAAGTCAGTGGCGCGCGCCGGTCGCCTTGCCGACGGCTGGACGATGGCCCCATTCCTCGATCCGGTCGAGAGCATCAAGGCGCAGGTTTCGATTTATCGCGAGGCTGCCGCCAGGGCGGGCAAGCAACCCTACATCTCGATGTTTCGCGACGGCTGGCTGGCGTCGTCGAAGGAAGAGGCCGAGCGCACCTTCGGCCGGCTCTGGCTCGAGGAATGGAAGTTCTACACGAAGTGGGGGATGCTCGAGGGCGGCGAGGGCGCGGGCGGCGCGGACTACTACTCGATGGACAAGTTGCGCGCCTACGGCTACCCGATCATGGGCAACGCGGCGGATTGGCTCGAGTCGCTGGATCGCTGGGACCGGCTGGTCGGCGGCATCGATTCATTCGTCCTCCGCGTCCGCGTCCCGATGGGTCCGTCGAAAGAAAAAGTGATGGAATGCATCCAGCGACTCGGCGAGGAAGTCCTCCCGAAATTCCGCACCCGCTAATTCAACCGCCTATGGAACTTCGGCAAAAGGCCCGTCATGTCATTCTGAGCGCAGCGAAGAATCTAGTGGACGGCGCGTCAGCGCAATCTGATACCCCCGAACGCAGCCGAAGTTCTGCACTTCCTAAATCCGCTCGGAATCACAACCCGGGCTGTCCAGAGCTTCCCTAGCGCAACTCAACAAAGGAGCATCGCCATGGCCAACTACGAAACGATAATCTTCGAAACCGTCGAGGACAAAATACGCCGCCTGACGCTCAATCGCCCCGAGAAGCTCAACGCGATGTCGCAGAAGCTGCTCGGCGAACTCGATCAAGTGTTGAGCGACTTCGAGAACGACGCGAGCGCCAGTGTGCTGATCATCCGCGGCGCCGGCCGCGCCTTCTGCGCCGGTTACGACCTCCAGTTCACCCAGGGCTCGGGCTCGGGCTTCACCGTCCATAACGATCGCACGGCGCTGCAGAAGGCGGTCGATCGCTGGCAGCGGCTGTGGGCCCTGCCCAAGCCCGTGATCGCCCAGGTCCACGGCTATTGTCTGGCGGGCGCGACCGAACTGGCCGGCCATTGCGACCTCGTCTTCGCCAGCGATGACGCCCAGTTCGGCCATCCGGCCGGCCGCTCGCTCGGCATCCTGCCGACGCTCTCGATGTGGCCGATTCTGATGGGGCCGCGCAAGGCCAAGGAATATTTCTTCACCGGCGATCTGATGGGCGCGCAGGAGGCGCTCGACTGGCATCTGGTCAATCGCGTGATTCCCAAAGACCGCCTCGAAGCCGAGACCCTCGACTATGCCCGGCGGGTCGCCGCGGTGCCGCTCGAACTCCTCGCGCTGCACAAGTCCGCAGTCAATCGCTACCTCGACGTCCTCGGCTTCCGCGCGCTCGAACAGTCGGCCGCAGACCTCGATTGTATCGCCCATCAGACTGAAGCGGCGAAGAACTTTATGCGCGCCAGCCGCGAGAAGGGTCTCAAACAGGCCTTCGGCGAACGCGATCGCCCGTTCGCGCGTAAACCCTAGCGGAGCGCGGCTGCCGCGCGTAGCGAGCACAAGGGGGCGGCCCGAGTCTGCGAGGCGCGGCCAAGGTTAAGGGGGCGGCCGAGTCTGCGAGGCGCGGCCAAGGTTAAGGGGGCGGCCGAGTCTGCGAGGCGCGGCCAAGGTTAAGAGGCGGCCGAGTCTGCGAGGCGCGGCCAAGGTTAAGAGGCGGCCGAGTCTGCGAGGCGCGGCGAAGGTTAAGAGGCGGCCGAGCTGCGTTGTTTCCGGATCCCTCTCCCTTGTCCAAGGGAGCAACTAGCGGAGCCGCAGGCGGAGCGAGCAGGCGAGTCCGCGAGCTGCGTCCAGAATAGGGACCAGGGGTGAGGGTTCTCGATCCGCCGCCCCGCTCCCGGTTAATACGAGGAGCGGGCACGGCGCTTGCTCAGTATTGTCGCAAACCCTGAGCGAGAGCCGTTCATGCCCCAAAATCCAGTATTTGCCGCGCGCACCGCGCACGACCCCGAACTTGACATGCACCGCGCCGGACCCCTTTACCGGGGGCGGCTCCGCCGCCTCTTCACCACCCTGCTGGGCTACCGTTCGGGCTTGCCGATGGGCACTCCGCGCCGCTCAATCGACCGTGAGCAGCAGCAGTACTCGCCCCCCTGCGATTAGCCCACGCGCCGCGAATTAGGCGCCATTTTCCTGTCAGAGCGGCGGAAACCCGTCGCCTGCCGACGCTCGCGCGCGCGACCCGACGCTCGCCTCGTGGCCAATTAGTACATGTCCTAAAAGGAGAAACTCAGCTTTCGGCACACGCGCGCGAACGCGTCGCGCGAGCTGGCATCGCTCTTGGAAAGAGCCGGTTGCAACGGTCACTCACCAAGGCGGTAAGGCGCGATGCGATTGCACAGTTCGTCACGATGGAGGCTGCCGGTTCTCTCCGCATTGTTCGTGGTGGCGGCGAGCGCGATGCTCGTCGCGGCAACGGTCCGCGCGCAGAGCCTCAACGACAATCTCGACCGGCTCGATCGCTTGGCCGAGCGCGCCCAGGCGCTCGTGGTGGCGCCGGGCTTCGATCCCGCGCGCCTCTCGAGTGTCGGACGCAACTTGACCGCCTTCGCCGCTCGCTGGGACGCCGCGCGCAATACGCTCGCGCCGGCTGCGGCCCCCGCCGGCGGTGATAGGACCGCGACCGCCGCGACGCATGGCGTCAGCCGGCCCGTCTCGCAACCCAGTCTGACGCTGAGCCGCTACGCCGGCTTCACCCAGAGCCAAACCTCGACCGCCTGGTGCGGCGCCAGCGTGCTGACCGCCTTCAACGATACCGGCAGTGAAATCCGCACGCTCGCCGGCGCCACCGGCATCAGCGTCGTCGGCCTTTCGACCTCGTCAAGTCATGGCGCCAGCTTCAGTTATCTCGGGACGCCCGCGCCCGCAATCGGCTTTTATCAGGCTCTGCTCGGCGCTCCCGCCGTCGTCTGCGCCGACAATTCGACGTTCTTTTATTCCGCCATCTGGTCCGATACCCAGGCCGACGTCACCGGCGTCGCGCTGGCGAAATCCACTGACGGCGGCGTCAGCTTCGCTTCGCCCGCGCTCGCCGTAAGCAAGAGCGTCTGGACCAATCTGATTGATCACGACTCGCTCGCGATCGATCCCGATAACCATTCCGCTTTGTATCTGACCTACGCCGACCTCGATTTTTCCGGGACGGTCTGCGGCAAAGACCCGCGCTCGATGACCGCGATTCCGCGCTACGCGATCGAACTGGTCGCCTCGAAGGACGGCGGCGCAACCTGGAGCTCGCCGCCCACCGTCATCGAGCAGGTCTGCGCCACCGCCGCGAGTCCCGCGGCCGCCGTGCTCGGTCCGCAGGTCGCGGTCTGGCCGCCCGGCAATGTCTACGTCGCCTACGAGGCCGTGGGCGAAAACGGCTCAGCCTCTTCGCGGCAGATTCGGCTCGCCCGCTCCGGCGACGGCGGCGCAACCTTCGCCCCGCCGACGGTCGTCGCCGCGGTAACCCCGGTCGGTGACGGCGCCGATCTCCAGGGCTTCGTGCGCGCCAACGAATTCCCCAGCCTCGCCCTCGGCAAAGGCCCCAAGAACAACGGCGTCGTGTACCTGGCCTGGAACGACGGCGCGCTCACGGTCGCCGATAGCTTGGCGCCCGCCGCCGCCTACGCCTTCGCCGACATTGAATTCAGCGCCTCCGCTGATGGCGGCGCTAGCTGGTCGGCCCCGGCCCGCGTCAACAACAATCCCAAAAGCAGCGCCGGAGCCTTGAACGATCAGTTCGAACCCGCCCTCGGCGCCGACAAGACCGGCGCTGTCGCCATCTGCTTCTACGACCGCCGCCGCGACCCCGGCAATTTCCTCATCGATCGCGAATGCGCGAAATCCACCGACGGCGGCGCTTCGTGGGACAACCAGAGAATCACCCGCCAAGGCTTCGCCGCCGTGGTCGGACAGGACCGCTTCGTCGCCCCGGATTACATGGGCGACTATGACACCGTCGTCGCCGATTCAACCAATCGCGCCGCGGGCTTTATCGACTGTTTCGCTAACAACTCCGCCGGCAATCCCAACGTCATGTGCCACAAATACTAGAACACTCACCGAGGTCGTTTTCCGGATCCCTCTCCCTCGTCCAAGGGAGAGGGTTCCCCGCTCCGTCTTTAGGAGAGGGGCTAGGGAGGGCTGGCGACTCCGGCCGCCGCGCGGGTGAGGGTCAATCAGCCCGCGGGCGGCTCGCCGCCACCGCCCGCTCGCAGCAAATCGATCCCCAGCAGCAGATCGCGCATCGCCCGTGCCGAGTCGGGCGACAGCCCGCCCTTGCGCTCGAGCGCCCCAACCTCCGCCGTCGCCGCCCCGTGTTGTCGTTCGAGCCGCTGCTCGACGTCGGCGCTCCGGCGCCGCTGACTGACGACGAGCCGCCCGAGGTCGCTGATCGTCGTGGCAATCCGCGCCAGGTCGGCGGTTTCGAGCGGCCTTGAAAATTCCACCAGCACCTTGAACAGCCGTTGCTGCACCAGCCGTGTCAGCGCCTTGGTCATCAGCTCGTCGTCGCCCTGGCAGCTCTGCACGATCAGGCACGCCTGTTCGAGGCAATGCAGTGAGTATCCGGCCGCATCAAGTCTCAACTGTGATCTTTTGTATTAAAGAGTGAAAAATGTTGCGGGCAGGAAAAAAGTAAAAGCCGGTCCCGCGACAAAAAAGACCCACGAACGAAGCTGAGTTTGATTCAGGCCTCGGACTTGGTGCGCATCGTGACGAACTCTTCGGCCGCGGTCGGGTGGATGCCGATGGTCGCGTCGAACTGCGCCTTGGTCGCGCCGCACTTGAGCGCGATCGCGAGGCCCTGAATGATCTCGCCCGCGTCCGGTCCCAGCATATGCGCGCCGACCACGCGGCCGCCCGCGCGCTCGACCACCAGCTTCATCAGCGCCCGCTCGTCGCGCCCGCTCAGCGTGTGCTTGAGCGGCTTGAACGCGGACTTGTAAATATCGACGGCGCCGAAGCGGACGCGCGCCTGAGCTTCGGTCAGACCCACCGTCGCAATCGGCGGCTGGCTGAAAACCGCGGACGGCACGTTGTTGAAATCGATCGCGCGCGGCCGCCCGCCAAACAACGAGTCGGCCACCGCGTGACCCTCGGCGATCGCCACCGGCGTCAGATTTTTCCGATTCGTCAGATCGCCGATCGCGTAGATGCTCGGAATTGAGCTGCGCGAGTACCCATCGACGATCACGGCGCCGGCAACGTCCAGCGCCACACCGGCGTCCTCAAGCCCGAGGCCGTGCGAATTCGGATGACGGCCGGTGGCGAACATCACCAGGTCCGCCTCGACCGCGCCACCGTCGCTGAGATGTGCACGCATTCCATCGCCGAGCTGCTCGAGCCGCTCAACGACCACGCCGAAACGCAGATCAAAGCTGCGCTTGCGCAATTCTTCCGCCAGGGCGGCGCGCAGATCATCGTCGAAGCCGCGCAGCAACTGGGCGCCGCGATGAATCAGCGTGACCGCGGCGCCGAGGCCGTGGAAAATCCCGGCGAATTCGACCGCGATATAGCCGCCGCCGACAATCGCGACCCGCCGCGGCATCCGGTCGAGAAAAAACGCTTCGTTCGAGGTGATCGCGGACTCGGCGCCCGGAATCATGGGTTTGATTGGCCAGCTGCCGGTCGCAGCCAGGATGTATTCGGTCGAAATGCGCCGCCCGTCGATGACCACCGTGTGCGGGTTCACGATTTCGGCGCGGCCACGGATAATCTCGACGCCCACGCCCGTCAGCAGTTTCTCGTAAACCCCGTTGAGCCGCGCGATCTCTTGATTCTTATTCGCGATCAGCTTGAGCCAGTCGAACGCCGGCCTTGAGGCGTCCCAGCCGAAGCCCGCGGCATCCGCGAACGCCTCGCCAAACTCCGATGCGTAGACCAGCAGTTTTTTCGGGATGCAGCCGACGTTCACGCAAGTGCCGCCGAGATAGCGCTCTTCGGCGACCGCCACCTTCGCCCCGTATGCGGCTGCGATCCGGCTCGCACGGACGCCGCCCGAGCCCGCGCCGATGACGAACAGATCGAGCTCGTACTTGCGCGTCATCGAGCTCGTCAGTCGACCCGGGCCTGATGCGCCGCCGGCGCTTTGGCCGCGGCCAACTCCTCGTCGATAATCGCGGTGAACTTGTCGAGCGGTTGCGCGCCGGTAATTTCACGCCCGTTGATAAAGAACGTCGGCGTACCGGTTACGCCGAGTGACTGGCCTTGCGCCTGCGTCCTGCGGATCCCCGCGTCGGGCGCCTGCCTGTCGTAACAGGCGTCAAACTGCTTGCTGTCGAGCCCGACCCTTGCCGCGGTCGCCTTCAAATCGGCCGGCGCCAGCTTCGACTGATCGGCGAACAGGGCGTCGTGATACTGCCAGAATTTATTCTGCGCACCGGCGCACTGCGCAGCTCGCGCCGCGTCCATCGCATGTTCGTGGAAGCCCAGCGGAAAATCGAGATAGACCAATTTAAGCTTATCGCCATATTTCGCGCGCAATTGCTTGACCGGGGTTTCGGCCGCACGGCAATAGGGACACTGGAAATCCGAGAATTCGACCATCGTCACCGGCGCGTCCTTACCCCCGGCCCACGGATGGCCGGCGCTGGCGACGCTGACGCGCGGCGCCTGCAAAGCGACCTTCACGCCGGCCTCGGCGCGCAACTTGGCGATCAGCGCCGCGCGGGTCTCCTGTGCGTTCTGGTGCTCGAGGGCCAGAATGATCCGGCCCTTGATTTGGTCGTACGATTGCCCCTTCACTTGCTGATCGATCGCGGCGCGATGGTCGTCGTAGAACTTGCGCGCATCGCCGTCGCTTACCCGCGACTGGCCGGCGTTCCTCGCCAGATACTGAGCGGGCGTCAGGCCGGCTTTTTTCGCAGCCCGTTCGATTAGATAGTCATCGATCAGCTTGTCCATCGCCTGCTTGCGCAAGTCGTAAAGCTGTGACGGGTTCACGCTGCGGAACACCTGGTCGTCCACCTGCTGACGCGTAATCCGATAGTTCCCGACGGTCGCCAGCACGTCGCCGCCATTGCTTTGATCGGCCGCCCAACCAGAGCTGACGCCACCGCAGAGCAAAATCACGGCGATAATTGTCAGCCCGCCAACGCGCGTCGGTGAAATCCCGGCGGCGCGCGTCGCGGCCGCTTTGCTTAATTGCATCAAATCACAACCTCTTGTTGACCCTCGGGGAAACCCGTCCAGAATATCATTTGTATCGGACTGCTGGCGATGGCGGGCTATTCACTTTGGAGCCGCACTAGTGACCGACGCCGGGGTGCTCAAGCGCCAAAGCGAATTGCCGATGCGAGTGCTGCTGCCCGCGGCTCCATGAACTGCTCGAGCATCCATGGAATCTCAAACACTGCGCGATTCTCGAGGGCGGCGATCTTCCGGCGATAGCACGCCATTTGCTCGAAATCGAGCATCGTCAGGTTGACCTTGAGCAGGCCGTTGGAGAAATTTTCGACCCGTACGCCGGTGAGCCGCGACCACGTGCGCAACTCGTTGACCACCGCTCGCTGAGCGAGGTTCCAAAACCTCCCTGCGCCCGCGTTCCAGCCCTCGAGGATGTCGCCAACCAAAAACAGCTTCGCCGCTTCATGGCATCGAAGGAAATCGTGCAGGGCCAGAGCGCGGGATCGATGCGCGCCAAAATGCAGGTCCGAGATCCAGATGGAGCGATAGGACTTGATGCCCGCGCCCCGTGACGTTACCGAATAGCCGCGTACCGCGGCTCGTGGTCCCGGTTCTAAGCGAAGCCGGTCTCCACCGCCGCCGCTGCATCGCAACATCTTCCGTCTCGAGCGCAATTTTCCGCTACCCTGCGCACGAACTTAGCGCACTACTTTGAAACTTCTGACTATCGGCGAGTTAAGTTCTAACTATTAGAAAGCCTTGGCGCAGATCTTCAACCCTGAATTACATCTCGCATAGGCTAAATCATTGTCGTCGAAGATGGAAACGTCACATGTCTTCATGTTTTGTTAACACACAACTGCTTGGTTCGTGAGGCAGCTTGGCTGATTCTAGGCGGCGTCACTCTGCAACAATCAAAGCTATCAAGTGAGGTTTATGCGATTTGTGAAGAAACTAACCAAGCCGCTCTCGTTGATGGTTGTCGGATCTTTCCTTGCCCTTGTGGTTGGTCACTTGACCGGCTTGAGCGCGCACAGCGAAGACGCGATCACACTGCAGGGCACCGGGGCAACTTTTCCCGCGCCGCTCTATCAGCGTTGGTTTGCCGAATACGACAAGCTGCATCCGAATGTGCAAATCAACTATCAGGCACTGGGTAGCTGCTGACCGCCGAGGATGCGATCCAGCGGGTTCCGCGCCGAATGCGTGAGGCGGCGATCGGGATGGGCGCAACACAAACGCAGACGCTGACGCGGGTGGTATTGCCGACCGCAGTGCCGGGGACCGCGCCATTGCTTTTTACCGCTCTCTTCAGTGAGTTTTGGATCAGCCGTACCGTTCCTCATCTCCTGCCCAAAAAGGATGGGTGATTTGATGAGGCCCACCGCGTCTTTGGCCGTACTTACCTACAACTTCTCAGGTTCGCCCTTTGACAATCAGATTGCGCTGGCGTGGTCGGCGGCGTTAGTGCTAGTAACGATGGTCCTCGCGGTAAATTTGGCGGGACAAAGTCTGGCCAAACGCTACAACAAATAACCCACAACAGTTAAGGTGACTCGATGGCTGCCTTACCGGCAATCGCGAATGGCGCGGAGAGCAATACCCTGATCGACTGCAAGATCTCCGAGCTGCATTACCGCAAATTCAAGGCGCTGCGCGACGTCGCGCTCAAGATCAAGCGCGGGACGATCACCGCCTTCATCGGACCCTCGGATGCGGTAAGAGTACAGCGCTGCGCTGTCTGAATCGGATGAATGATCTGGTGCGCGGCTTCCGCTTCAAGGGGAATATCTTCTTCCGCGGGCAGGACATCTACGGCGGCCGCATCGATCCGGTCGCAGTGCTGTTAATGGACGAGCGATGCTCGGCGCTGGATCCGATCGCGACCCATCGGATCGAAGAGCTGATGCAGGAGCTCAAGCAAAAATATACGGTCGCGATCGTCACGCATAACCTGACGGGAGTAAAAGATGTCACAGCTCGACGAGTTCAATCAGGGTGTGATCAAGGAGTTTCGCGCCAATCAGGGCAAGGTGGCTGGCCAGATGGAGGGGATGCCGGTGCTGCTCCTCACCACCACTGGAGCGAAAAGCGGCCGCTCTCTAACGCGGCCGCTATGCTACACCCGCGACGGCGATCGCATCGTGGTCATCGCCTCGTTCGCCGGCGCGCTGCATAGTCCGCCGTGGTATCACAATCTGGTCGCGAACCCGGTGGCGACGGTCGAACTCGGCGCTGAAAGCTTCAAGGTCCGCGCGGCGGTCGCGCCCACGAGCGAGCGCCAGCGACTCTTTGACGCGCAAGCGCGGCAGATGCCGATCTTCGCCGACTATCAGAAAAAGACCACGCGGCAGATTCCCGTGATGCTGCTCACGCGCATCGACTGACGACCTTCGGCGCGATTGGCGGTGCTAGCCGCGGTCGGCTCGACGCCACAGCTCGGGGATCATGGCTCCGTCGTCGTCGGCGTCGTACAATCGGCGCGAGACCGGCAGTCATCGGCGCGAGAGTGGCGGAATGGCAGACGCGCTGGACTTAGGATCCAGTGCCGCAAGGCGTAGGGGTTCAAGTCCCCTCTCTCGCATTTGCAAAATTTTTCTATTCGTTGGACATCGAAAATGCGCGGCGAGATCCCTTACGCCATCGCGTGCTCCAGCCAGGCCCGTACACCCTCATTGGGAGGTTCTGCGCCAAGCCGCTCTCCCGGCTCGAAGACGATCGGTACGCTGCCCATGCCGCTCACCTGACCGCACGTCCAACGCGGCGTTCGGGTGCGATCCAGTTCAAACTCCGGAATTCGCGTCAAGAACTCTTCGATCACGATGCGGGCTTCCACGCGCAGGACGTGCGCGCCCAGACAACGATGCACCGCGGCGCCCAAACCGAGATGCTTGTTGGGGCTCCGATCGGCGATGAAGGTGTCGGGGTAGGGGAAGATGCGCGGGTCGCGATTCGCAATTGGCGCCATCAGCATCGCGTACTGGCCGCGCTTCATCGTGACACCGCCGAGGCTGATATCTTCTTTGAGCAGACGGCCGACTCCCGCCGGGGTGTAATAGCGTAGGAACTCGTCAACCGTGGTCGGAATGATCTGCCGATCACGCGTCAATCGATGGCGCAGTTCGATATCCCACGCCAAGCGCCACAAGGCGCTGGCGATGAGCTTGCTGGTGTTGTCGATGCCGCCGAGTAGGAGGACGGTACAGAACCCGAGCAGCTCCTCATGATTCAGCGAATCCCCGTCAATTTTTGCGTGCACCACGCGCGACAGCACGTCGGCGCCCGGATGGCGGCGACGATCCTCAATAACGTCCTCGAAGTAGGCGTACATCTCCTTGATCTTCGGCGCAGCGGCCGCGGGATCAGAGAGAAACTCGTGCGACATCGCCCAGGTCCATTTGAAGAAGCGCGGACCGTGTTCGGCGGGCAGCCCAAGAATTAGCGCAGTCAGGATGGCCGGAACTGGATCGCCGACGATTTTGGCGACGTCCGCGCGGCCATTCTCGATAAAACCGTCGATCAGCGCGTTGACGTTCTCACGCAGCATCCGGGTAAAATCCGCGACCTTTCCGGGTGAGAAAGGTTCGTTGACCAGCAGGCGCGCGCGCTTGTGCTCGGGATCGTCCTGACCTGCCAACATCAGCCGCTCGGTCATTCCATAGGACGGAAAGGTGACCGCGTCGTTCGAAAATGCCGTCGTGTTGTGCATCGCTTCGGCCACTTCGGCGTAACCCGCGACGATCCAGAATCCGCCGTGCTTTTCGCTCCAGCCAATCGGCCGGTCGGCCTCGATCACTTCATTGCGCACTCCTGCGTAAAACTCATTGGGCGTCCCGTCACGGCCGATCGGCGGGTTGATGTGATCGAAGTGGGTAAACAGGCTCTGGCCGTTGGCGCTGCCTGCGGCCGAAGAGCCTTCATTCAGGTTGCTGGGTTTCGCCATATTATTGCTCTCCAAGTTTGCGATCACTGACCGCGACGTCGCGTCGCTCAGCGCGGACATTTTGGTTCTGCTTCGAACGCTTCCGAAGGGACTACTCTTTCGCAAATCGGAGCGCGCCCTCAGGGCAGCCGGCCACTGCATTTTTGGTTCGGCGCAAGAGGTCGGTCTCCGTCGGGCTGACTTCGCGGAGAATCTTCGCGCGGCCCAGATCGTCGTTCGGCTGGAACACTTCAGGCGCGGCCAGATAGCACTTGCCGTGTCCGACACAAATATCGAGATCGATTTCGACCTTCATGGTGAATTTCCCTCGGCTGACTGCTGCCCTCGCTCGCGCTCCCGATTTCGAGCCGCAGGAGCGGCTTCGGTCAGACGATTTTTAACGCAACGAGTCTAGGTTTCTGGCACACTCTGGCCGTTTTCTCAAGCGTGTACGCGCCTGGTTTTCGCTGACCCTGGGCTACTCACGCTGCGAGGTTTCGGCGCATAATTCCCGCGATGGAAATCGCCCGCGGTGACGCCATGGCGGCCGGCAGTCGAACGGATAATTCCTATTGGGGGTGGCTCGCCGTCTGGCTCGCTTTGGGCGTTATCACGTTGCTGGCGATTCATCGTTTGCGGGATTTTCCCGCGACGCTGAGTTTTAGCGCCGCATTTGACGGTGTGCGCGAGGTGTTGAGCGCGACCGCGCCGGCGGCCGTCAAGGTCTGGCTCTTCTGGGGTCTCTGCACGATCCTGCTGGGAGGCGCCGCGCTGCGGCTCGATCCCGAGCTGGAAACCTCCGACGCGTTGCTGCTCGGCGCCGCGGCGCCGTGGGCGCTCGCGCCGCTCCTGGGCAATCTGCTGGGTCCGTTGGGGCTCTTCAACACCGCGAGCATCTGGGGCTTGCTGACGCTGCTCGCGGTCTGGTTGTGGCGCAAGCCGCCCAAGGTCAAATTCGGCCCGCTGAGCAACGGGCAAAAGCTCGCCCTGCTCGCGACCATACTGCTGGCCGTCTCCTATCTTCCGCTGCAACTAGCCTCGCCAGTTCCGCCCTTCATGGATGTGCTGTCTTATCCCTCATCGGTGCAACGGATCCTTACCTTCCACGTCTATCTTCCCTTCGACAACGATCCTTACGGCTGCTGGGGACGCTACGCTGAAACTCCGTTCCTCGAATTGTTCTACACGATGCTGGCGCTGGGCAGCCGCACGCGCCTGGCCGTTCTCACCGAAACCGCGGCGATGATGCCGATGGCGGCGTTGCTGATTTTCGCCGCGTGGCGTTTGGGCAAGAGTCTGTTCGGCGATACCGCCGGCGGCTTCGCCGCGCTGCTGCTGTTCTCGACCGATCTCTTCAGGCGCGTCCAGGGGATGCGCGGCACCGCGGTCGATTTCGCGCTGATCGGGCTCGCGCTGGCCTTTTTTCTCGACCTCAACCGGCGTCGAATCACGCTCGCGGCGGGCGCCCTGATGCTCGGGATCGCCGTCGGCGCCCATGCCATTATCGGCGCGCTCGGCCTGATCACGGCCGGCCTCGGCCTCCTGATGTGGCTGGTGGAGGGGGATTATCGTCGATTTTTCGCGGGACTGCTGGCGCTAATCGGCGCGAGTTTATGCGCCATCCCGGAATTGTTGATCGGCCTCGCTTGGCAGGTCCCGTATCCAGTCTTGCCGCTCCTGTTGTTGAGCGGACTTGGCTTGATTGTGATTGCTGCGACCCAGCTCTCGCCGCTCTCCCGTCCGCTTAAGGACTTCGACTTGCGGATCGTCAATGTCGCAGTGATCGGAACGCTCTTGCTGGCGGTCGTCGCGCGTCATGCCCTCGCCTCCTCCTCGCTTTACACGAAGGTCGCATCGAACCTGCCGATGCTCTTTCTCTTTGGCTTCGGCGGACTGATCGGAGCGCTCGGAATCGTCACGACGGAGCGGCCGTTGCGCGCTCGCTATGCAGCGATCGCCGCCGGCGCCTTGATCCTCGGCGCGCTCGACGATTACCTCGACCCGGCTTTGCGCGCCCTCGGACAAACCACGGCGACCCGCATGATGACTTCCGATGTCAGTATCAAGCTGACTGACTACTGGTGCCCGTACTTCCTCGTCTTTCCGGCCGGCCTGCTGTTTGCACTGGCGTACGACCGCTGGTCGCGGCCCCTGACCTTTCTGGCGCTGATGACCCTCCTGATCTATCCGTGGCAGCCCGGCAAGGGCGCCGTCTATTACGACTCGCTCGAGCACACGATCACTGAGCAGTGGGCCTTTAATCTTGACACTGCCGCCAAGGGTTATTGGGCCGGGCATAGCGATCGCCGCTGGACCTTCGATCCCGACGAGATGGAACTCATCCACACCCTGAACGCCGAGATTGACGCCGGACGCATCACGCCGGCGACGCACATTCTTCATCTCACCGAAAGCATCTCGTCATACTCACTGGTGCAATTTTCAATTCTCACTGGAATCAACGACGATCCACTCGAGTATCGGCACGATCCCAACAATCAGTGGGAGGGCGGCAGCCGCGTGCGCGGATTGGATTCGTTGCGCGACGCGATGGCTGCGGCGCCGCCCTATATCCTGACGCAGGTCCCGCCGCCGGCCGGGTTCGGCGATCCGCCGGCCGGTTACGATCGGCTGCTGGACGAAGGTGCGGTGCAGCTCTACCGCCGCCACGATCTCGCGGCGGTGAACGCGCCGCCGCCGCGCAGCTTGCTCCGGCGCTTCGGGCTAGGGATGTTGCTCGCGATAATCGCGCTATTAATCGCATTCGCGCCGAAGCCTCCGCAACCGCAAGCGGTGGCTAGGAAACGGCGCCCGGCTAAAGCGCGGCGGCGATAGCGCAACCATTCGCGATGAAGTAGAACCTCGATCAATCGAACTCACTTCGCGCAGTTCGGTCAGCCAGGAGGGGAACCAGACCAATGGCGCAATATATCGAAGTCGAGCGGGCAATCCCGCTGACCGGGCTGCGTGTGGTACTTACGCCGGGCGTACCCGGACCGTGGAGCGAATCGGCCAAGGGTATTCTTCACGTCAAAAAAATTCCCTATGTGAAGGTGCGGCAGATCATCGCGGCGGAGAATCTCGCGCTGCGGAAATGGACCGCGCAGGAGACCGCGCCGGCTTTCATTTACAACGACGAGCGTCCGCGCAGCCTCTGGAGCGATCAGCTCTACCTCGCGGAGCGGATCGCGCCGACGCCCGCTTTGATCCCGGCGCAGCTCGAGGATCGGGCGCAGATGTTCGGCCTCGCCAACGAGCTGTGCGGCGAGAATGGCTTCGGCTGGGCGCGCCGCTTGATGCTCGTGCACGACAGCCTGAGCAAGCCGAATTTACCGGAAGCGGGTCGCAAGTTCTCGACCTTCATCGGCGATAAGTACGGGTACACACCCGATGCCGCCGCGGCTGCGCCGTCGCGCGTCGTCGAGATCCTCGGCGCGCTCGCACGGCAACTCGCAGAGCAACGCAGTCGCGGCAGCCGCTACTTGATCAGCGACACGCTCTCCGCCCTCGATATCTACTGGGCTTGCTTCGCCGCTCTCATCCGGCCGCTGCCCGATGATCTCTGCGCGATGAGCGCAGGGTTTCGCGGCGCCTACACCTGCACTGAACCTACCGTGACGCGCGCTGCCGCGCCGGAGCTGTTCGCGCATCGCGACTTCATCTATCGCGAACATCTCGAACTGCCGATCGATCTGTAAGATTAGAGGAACCCGCGAAATGATCGACGAGGCGATCTTCA
>JBOHWF010000434.1:0-4129 GCA_050736455.1 Binataceae bacterium (SeqCode)
GTGCGGCGCAACGAGAACGGAACTTTCTCATGGAAGTACGACAACTATACGCGGGCGACGTCGCCCTACCTGTTCAATCTCGGTGACGCGATGCAGATCTGGTCGCGCATCCGCTGTCCGGTGTTACTGGTGCGCGGCGATTCCTCGTGGGCGGGCGATTGGGAACGCGACGGCCGGCTTGGCGCGTTTCGCACGTCGGAGCTGCGGACGATCGTCGGCGCGGGTCATTGGGTTCATCACGACAAGGTCAACGAGTTTCTTGCGGCCGTGCATAGTTTCCTGAAGCTGTAAACGCCGCCGGCTGCAAGCGCGGCGAGCGATCAAACCGGAACGATGGAACCAATCGCCGGGGAGTCGCGTTCCGAGCTGGCGCCGGGCCAATTCGCTCAGGTTCAGATAATCCTGCTGGCCGCGGCCGTCGGGGTGTTGGCGGCGCTCGGCAACGTCGCTTTTCGCGCGCTGATTCGCGGATTTTCCTGGCTGCTGCTCGAGCAGGAAGGCGGCCTGCTCGGCGTTGGGCATGGCTTCACCCGCCTGCTGCTCCCGCTGATTTTGATGAGTGGTGGCGGGCTGCTGCTGGTCCTGAATTATTTCTTTCCGGGCGACGCGCTTGGCTACGGCTTTCCGGCCTTTCTGGAGAACGTGAATCTCGGCAATGCGCGGCTGCGGCGGCGCTGGATCGTCTTGAAAGCGCTGGGCGCCGCTTTGTCGCTGGGGTGTGGCGCCTCGGTCGGCCGCGAAGGACCGATCGCGCAGATTGGCGGGGCGATCGCTTCGGCACTGGCGCAAATGCGCCGGCTGTCCGTCGATCGCGCCAAGGTGCTGGTCGCGGCGGGTGCGGGCGCCGGTATCGCGGCCACCTTCAACGCGCCGATGGGCGGGATGATGTTTGCCCAGGAGATCGTGCTGCTGGGTGAAACCGAGCTGGGCAACTTGACCCTCGTGCTGATTGCGACTTTCAGCTCGGTCGTGACTTCGCGCGCGTTGATTGGCACAGCGCCCTTGTTCGCGCCCCATCACTTTTTCATCGACAACTATTGGGAGGTGATCACTTACGGCGTGATGGGCGTAGTGCTCGGCGCGATGGCCGCCGGCTATGTACGGTTTTTCCATGCGACCGGGCGGTTCATCCGCAGCCTCAAGCTGAGCCAGCCGGTGCAATTGCTGGGTGGCCTCGCGATTGTCGGGCTGATTGCGATTCCGATCCCGCAGAACCTCGCCGACGGTTACCCGGTGATCGAGCAGGCGTTGGGCGGCAGCCTGGGGCTGCATCTGACGGCAGCGCTGATGGCGGCGAAATTCCTGACCAGCGCAATTTCGCTTGAGGCCGGGGCGCCGGGCGGAGTGTTTGGTCCGATCTTCTTCATCGGCTCGATGGCTGGAGCGACTTTTCGCGGGGTGGTCCGGATAATTGTGCCTGAATTGGCCGGGCCGGCGGGTTCCTACGCGCTGATCGGAATCGGCGGCTTTCTGAGCGGCGTCAGCCACGCGCCGCTAACCGCGTTGCTCCTGTTGTTTGAAATGACGCGCGGCGACTGGACCGTTGTGTTGCCGGCGATGATTGCGACCGTCAGCGCACTGGTCGTCGCTCGCCTGATCGAGCCGGAATCAATCGACACTTACAGTCTGGCGCGTGCGGGCAAGAGTCTCGAAATCGGGCGCGATCGTCTGACCTTGACGCAACTGCCGGTCTCGTCGGTGATCCGCCGTGACGCCCGCACCGTGTTGTCCGGCGCCTCGCTCGCCGAGGTAATGCGCGTGGCGAGCGAGGCCGAGCAGGCGACTATCCCGGTAATCGATCAGAGCGGCGGCCTGGCCGGGCTGATCAGGTCGCGTGACTTGCTGCAGCTCGCAGCCGGGGGCGCGGAAGTTAGCGCGCTGGTCAATGCCTGGGATTTGAGCCTGCGCAACCCACCGGTACTCACACTTGCCGCGAATCTGGATCAGGCTGCGCAAACGATGGAATACGAGGGGCTGGAAGAATTGCCGGTGGTCGAAAATAATCACGGCGGAAAATTCCTCGGCCTCGTGACCCGTCACGACATTGCGCGAGCCTTCAATCGCGTCACGCTGTCGGTGTCGGCGGTGGCGACGCGCGAGAATAACATCTTCTGGGCGAGCGGCTATCGGGTCTCACGCATCGGCATCCCCGGCGGCGCGCTCGGCAAGAATCTGCGTCAGCTCGACCTGCGCAGCCGCTTTGGAGTGAGCGTGCTGGCGGTGCAGGACGGCGCGGATCCGGAAGGCGGTTTCCTGCCGTGCCCGCCGGATCGTCCTTTCAAAGCGGGAGACGTGATCATCGCCGCGGGCCATCCAGCCGATCTGCGGCGGTTTACCAACGGAATCGGTCGCAGGGACTGACCCAGCAATACCTAGCCGGCGTTATCCGCAGACTCGTCGAGACGGAACTCGTCCTGAAGCTTTCGGATGCGCGCAAAGTCGAGCGGAAGACGACCCGAGTTGGCAGCTCTCAATATCTCGGGTTGGTTGAGCTTTTCTAGTACCGCCGTTAACTGGCGCTGCTCAGGAGGAAGGAGCATCTGCTCGGTTACCTCTCTCAAGATCGTCGAGACTTCATAAGAGACCGACGCGCTGGTAGCGCCCGAGACCGCGTGAGCCAAGCTACTGACAACTTCACTGAGCAGTTTGGCATTGTGATGAGAATCAATTTTTTGGCTCACGGTTGGGCTCTCCCTGTCGCCGCCTTCAGGAGGTTCTCCAAGGACTCTTCGCCCTGCTTCTTGGTGGCTTCATTGTACAGCTGATTCGCCTGTTGAGTTAACAGTCTTGCGCCTCCGATGCCGGCGAGTAAGCCGCCGACGAGGGTTCTCAAGTCCACCTTCACCGTACCGAAGAGATCTGCCGCGCCCAACGGTCCGTAGAGCGCCGCCATCACAACGGCTGCGATCGCGCCGACAATCACATTCCCATGAAGCCTGGCCTAAAGATTCTGCGGCGATCATTCAAGACCTGAATCTTAGGGAGGATAAATCCCTCATTTTCGAAAAACGCGTTGAGAAGGCCGCCGACAAGCCCAGCCGCGAGCAACAGGAGCGCGAGAAAGTAGGTCGGCATCCGGAATGCTCCTAGAGCTTCGCCATCAGGTCGTCACGAAAGCGGGTCAATTCCGTTTCATCGAGAGCGCGTAACGGCAGTCCGACGAGCAGACGCGCAACACCGAGGTCGGCGAGCTGCCGAACTTCTTCGAGGGTGAGCGGATGGCCGGTGCGCAGACTCATCGTGACTTCGATCGGGCGCGTGCGACTAGCGCGGCGCTGCTGATCCTCGAGTTGCGCGAGCAACTGTTTCGCCTCGTCCATGCCGCGTGCGACCGCATACCAGCCGTCGCCGTAGCGCACCGCGCGCTTGATCGCCAATTCGCTGGTGCCCCCGACGATGATCGGCGGATGCGGTTTCTGGATCGGTTTCGGATTGAAGCGCACGCCGTTAACGCTGAAAGTCTTGCCCGCGTAGGCGGGATCGTCCTCGGTCCACAAGGCCTTCATCAGCTCGATAGATTCGCGGGTGCGCAATGCGCGATCGTGAAAGCTCGCCCCGGCGGCGGCGAATTCCTCCGCGAACCAACCGACGCCGACCCCGAAGATCACGCGGCCATTGCTCAGAACGTCGAGCGAGGCGACGGCCTTGGCCGTAGTGATCGGATTACGCAGCGGCACCACGAAGATGCCGGTGGCGAGCTTGATGCGGCTGGTGATGGCGGCGGCGAAGGCCAGCGCCAGCATCGGGTCGTGGAAGGGCACGTCCGGCGGCGCCGGGAAACGGCCGTCGGGAGAGTAGGGGTATTTGGAAGTGTAGTTCACCGGCAGGATCAGATGCTCGCCGATCCAGGCGGACTCGAAACCACACTCTTCGGCCTTGCGGATATTTGCGGCGATCCGCTCCGGCCGCTGACTCGTGATGAAGCTTCCGAACTTCATAGTTCTACCTCGCGAAAATATCGTTTCAGTTGGCCGTGGGTCCGGGCGCGACGACCTTCAGTGCGGTTGCGGTGCAGGCGAGAGAAGCATCGCAGCCATTCGTCTCGTCCGTGGGTCCGTGACCGCACGCGATGCCGGTGAGTCCGTTGGCGCCCATCGCCTGCGCCTTCTGCCGCAGCACGGTGATGACC
>JBOHWF010000435.1:0-33338 GCA_050736455.1 Binataceae bacterium (SeqCode)
GCCTCGCGGACTCGGCCGCCCCCTGTGCTCGCTCCGGACACGACGGCATTCACTAGGGTGATTAGCACAACTATTGCCAGATGGGCCAAGTCCGGCGAAAGGAATTTCACCCGCCGCCCGCGCCGGATTCTGTAGTGGACTTTCCAACGATGAAACGGTAAAAGATTTCTGGAACTGCCCGGATGCACCTTTCATTTAAACCCACCTTGCGGGTTTTTCTGGTCCTTGCTTCCCGGCCTTAGACTCAAGGAGGGCGCGAATGCCCACGAAGTTGTATGTAGGCAACCTCGCCTACTCGGTAACCAATGAAGACCTGGAAGCGCTTTTTTCGCAGGCGGGCAAGGTCGATAGCGCCGCGGTAGTGATGGATAAATTCTCAGGCCAGTCGCGGGGCTTTGGCTTCGTCGAGATGGCGGACTCGAACGAAGCCGCGCGCGCGATCGAGGAATTCAACCAGGCGGAGTTGAAGGGGCGCGCGATTCGCGTCAACGAAGCGCGGCCGCGCGAAGGTGGCGGTCCGGGCGGCCCGCGCGGCGGCGGCGGTGATCGTCGTCCGGGTGGCGGCGGTGGCCGGGGCGGCCGCGAAGGCGGCGGCGGCTTCGGCGGGGGCGGTGGCGGAGGCGGCCGACGATGGTAGAACTGGATGCCAAGTAACTATTAGATCAATACGGGCGGGCGCGATGCCCGCCCGTCGCTCTCCACTTGGCTGTTATCCCCAAGCGAGACAGACCAGGAGTTGATGACGTGTTGACCGATGCCGAGCAGATCGAACATCTGGAACTTGCCGCCAACCTTTCCGGACTGACGCTACCCGAAACCGTCCTGCCGGAATCACACCATATCGTGATTCACAGGATGCGCTTTCATTACCTGGATTGGGGCGTCGCCGGACGCCGCCCGATCCTGTTCCTGCATGGCGGCGGCCTTAATGCGCATACCTGGGACGTGGTCTGCCTGATGCTGCGGCGCGACTATCACTGTTTCGCGCTCGATCAACGCGGTCACGGCGACAGCGAGTGGGAACCGACTTCGGACTACAGTCACGACAGCCAGGTGCGCGACGTCGAGGGTTTCATCCAGCAGCTCAGGCTCGAACGGCCGCTGCTGGTAGGCCATTCGATGGGCGGGTTCGCCGCGATCGGCTATGCGATCGCGCATGCTGACAAGCTCGCGGGCCTGGCGCTGGTGGATGTCGGTCCCGAATTGAGCCTGGACGGGGCAAAGCGGATTCGCGATTTTGTCGCGCTCGATCGCGTGCTCGATTCGGTGGACGCCTTCGTTGAGCGCGCGATGGCCTTCAACCCGCGGCGTAATCCCGCGCTCCTGCGCCGCAGCCTGATGCACAATCTGCGCAAGCTGCCGAATGGCAAATGGACCTGGAAGCACGACCCCAACCGGATGTCGATGTCGCCCGATTTCGCCAGCGAGCGGCTCGAGCGCGCGCAACAGATTCAGCGCGACCTTTACCGCATCTCCTGCCCGACGTTGATCTTGCGCGGCGAGCGCAGCGACGTCTTCACCGACGCCAACGCCGCCAAGTTCGCCGCGTCGCTGCCGCACGGCCGCTGGGTCAAGGTCGCGGACGCCGGCCATACGATCCAGGGTGACAACCCGCGCGGCCTACTCGACGCGCTCGCGCCGTTCATAGCGGAAGTCGGCTTCTAGTTTTTCAGTCGGGTCGCGCGAGCGCCTCTCACGCGTTCCTGATCGTCAAGCCGCCGTCAACCGGAATGACTGCGCCGGTAATATATGAGGCAGCCGGAAGGCAGAGGCTGAAAGTGATGTGCGCGACTTCCTCCGGGTAGCCGTACCGTTTCAACGCGGTCCGGCGCTTGGCGAAAATCTCCTTGTGCGCCTCCGGAATCGAGTCGGTCAAGGCAGTGCGAATCGGACCGGGGCAGATGCAGTTCACCGTAATTTTCTCCGGACCGAGGTCCACCGCGAGCGCGCGCGTCAGGCCGATAACCCCGGTCTTCGCCACGACGTAAGGACTGTCGCCCGGTGTCGCGCCGAGACCCTCGGTCGAAGCGATGTTGACGATGCGCGCGGCATCGGATTTCCGCAGGTACGGCAAAGCTGCGCGCACCATCAGTTGCTGCGAGGTCAAGAGGCCAGCCAGCGCACGCGACCAGGTCGCGTCGTAGTTCTCCGCGTCAAGCTCACGGAAAGCGCCGAATCCGGCGTTGTTGATCAGGATGTCGAGCCGGCCGAACCGCGCGGCAACTTCGGCGACCACGCGCTTGATCGCGTCGCTATCGAAAACGTCGAGCGCCCAGCCCTGCGCGGTTCCGCCCTCGGCGCGAATTTCGTCGGTCACGCGCGCAACGCCTTCGGCGTTCAGATCGGTGACGGCGACCGCCGCCCCCTCGCTCGCGAACAGATGAGCGGTCGCGCGGCCCATCCCGCTGGCGGCGCCGGTAATCAGCACGGCGCGGCCTTTGACCGACCGCTCGAGCTTTCTGATCGCATCCATTGAAGTTCTCCGTTATCTTGAACTCGAAATCCGCCTTAACTTAAGCCGGGACCGCGATGAAGATCAAAGAGATCAAAATGTATTCCGACTACAAAAGTCCGTTTGCCTATCTGGCTTTCGAACCCGGACTGGCGCTGCAAAATCGCTATCAAGTGACGGTGCGTTGGATACCCTTCCAGCTCCGCATCAAGGATAAGGGCGAACGGAGTGTGTATTCCGAATACAAGACGCGATACTCATACATGGATGCGCGCCGATGGGCCAAGCCGCGCGGATTGGTGATTCGCAGTCAACCCAAAGTATATGACACGCGAGTCGCGTTGATCGGCGGCCTCTTCGCGCAGCGGCACGATCGGCTGCTGGCCTATAATCTCAGAGTCTACGAACTCTTCTGGAAGCGCGAGCTGCAACCCGACGACCCAGATCAAGTCGCCGCGACGATCGCCGCGATGGGCCTGCCGGCCGACGGCTATCGGGCGTACCTCGCCGATGAGGGTGCTATCGCCTATCAGGCGGCCCAGGACGAGGCCGCGGCGGATCACATATTCGGCGTGCCGATCTTCCTATTCGATGATGAACCTTTTTGGGGCTATGATCGGATCCCGATCCTCGAGCAGCGACTGACCGAGGCGGGATTGCGGCTCTAGCGGAGGTTCTGCTCAAGCCTCGCATTGGCGTCCCGAGCGAATCTTCGACGCTTCAACACCCTCGACCCGAAGGTCGCCAAGAACCTGCTTGACGAATTGTCCCACCAGGCGCAGTGGGTAATCTATGCACTGTCTGCAATGCGGCACAGAGAATCGAGGCACGGCAAAGTTCTGCGACAAATGCGGCGCACAACTTTCGCCCCAGTGCGCTTCGTGCGGCGCCGAGAATCGTCGCGACGCGAGTTTCCGCGGTGAGTGCGGGGCTGCGCTCGAGGCGCTGGTGGGCACCGAGGTGTCGCCGGAGCCTGCGCGACTCTCGTCGCCGAGCGGCGGCATCTGACGATCCTGTTCTGCGATCTGGTGGGCTCGACCGCGCTTGCCGCGCGACTCGATCCCGAGGAGTGGCGCGAGACCGTCGCGGGCTACCAGCGCGAGGCGGCGGAGGCGGTCACTCGCTTCGAGGGTTACGTCGCCCGCTATGTAGGCGACGGCGTGCTGGCCTTCTTCGGTTATCCGGCGGCGCACGACAACGACGCCGAGCGCGCGGTGCGCGCGAGCCTCGCGCGATTGCTGCGCGAGACCGGCCGTCGCGAGGAGGCGCGCGCGATGCTCGCCGAGATCTATGGCTGGTTCACCGAGGGCTTCGACACCGCCAACCTTATTGATGCCAAAGCCCTGCTCGAGGAACTCCGCCAGTAGCTCCTGATCCCTCGCCCTTGTCCCGATAGCGCCGCGCGGAGCGAGCAGGCGAGTCTGCGAGCTGCGTAAGGGATAAGGGAGAGCGACCAAGGGTGAGGGTTCATTCAGACCCCCGTTGCTGCAAATTGACCTTCACCCGCGCCTCGGCATTGCCTCCGCTTGCCCTCTCCCTGCTTAGGGCGAGGGATCAAACGGAAGGCAGCTCGCAGACTCAATATCTTAACTGCGCCTCGCGGACTCGGCCCGCCCCCTGTGCTCGCTTCGCGCAGCAGCCTGCGCTCAGCGGTGGTGGGGGAAGCGACAGGGATGATTTGCCAACCGACTCTTGGCGCTGTATTTACAATGGTCCGAGAGCTGGTTCGAGATGCGCCATCGCTGCGTGAGCAGAAGAACCGGACCACCGAGCGGAGCGGCGGCGCCTTCTAGATCGTGGGCTGGGGGCAGACCAGTCATGGGCTTGACCAGTCGGCAATTATCAATGTACGACAAGTGGCGGGGATCGCGCCCGTTTAGACGATCCAAGCTCCGGCGAAAGACCGCGGTGCGATTCTTTGGCGCTAACTTCGAGTTTAGCCAACAGCCACAGATCGATCAGCGAGCTTGGTGACAAATTGATCAGACCATCGAGGTTGGCTATCTTGACCGGGGCGTTGCTCGCCTGCCTGTGGTCCCTGCCGCCACGCGCCCGCGCCGACGTGCTGTGTGCTGACGACACCGTGCCCGACGGCGTGGCGATTACCGCGACCGGCACTGCAACCAGTTGCGCGGGAGCCTGCCGCGCGCGCAGGACCGAACCCGTCTGCGGGGCGGTGGTGAAGATTTGCGCCGGCCAACCCATCCCGCGGGGCTATATCCTCGACAGTATTACGAGTATGCCCGCCTGCGCCTGCCTCGCGGCTGAGGACAATGCCTACGTAATCCGGTATGTTGGCGCGCGAGATGAGCCTGATCTCTCGGGTAGCTTAACCAGGGATCCCGACGTGAGCCCCTATGTTGGCGCGCAGTCACAAGAAACTAATCAGTCAAATCCGTCGAATAATAAAGTGAAGTTGCCATACGGGAATCCGCCGTTCGGCAACCTCCTGTGCAGCAGAACAAATACGCAGACAACCAACGAGCAGAACGAGAATTCGCCTTATCCGTCTCAATTCGGCGGCACGAACCCCTATCCTTATCCTCCACAGATGGGCGGTTCCCAACCGCCTGAGGCCTGGCCAGGGTCCTCGCCGACACCTGCTTGGGAGTATCAGCAAAGCGAGCCATTTCGGGTCGGACAGTAGGCCATCGGCCCGAGGTTCAAGGGGGCTTCTAGACGCGGTGATTCGAATGGCACGAGTTTTCTGGGGTCTGATGGCGTTGATGGCCGGCCTGGTCGTGGTTGCAATTCCACTGTCGGCTCAGCAATTCAGCGGCGAGAGCAGCGGACTGACGGATAGCGGGTCGCTCGGGACGAACTCAGGGCAGTTGCTGCAGCGCCTCGGCATCCCGGAGCAGCAACTGGAGCAGCTCCGTGACCAGGCGTCGCAGGGCGGGGTCGAGAACTCCGAGATGGAGCGGCTGTGCGCCAGTGTCGCGGCCAAGCACTTATCCGCGGACGACGCGGGCTCGATCGGTCGCGCGCTGGGTCTGCCCAGTGACGCGGTCACGCGTCTGGCAGGATGCGCCAGCGGCGGAAATCGCCTTGGTGCAGAATCGAGCCTAAACGGCCCGGCCGCACGGCCGACACCCTCGGGACCCTCCTCGATCGAGGAAAGATTTCGCGAGCTCGACACGCCCTACAAGCTGCTGGCCCCGCCGAGTCTGAGCAAACTCGACCAGTTCGGCTATGACTTCTTCTCGACCCCGGCCTCCCAGTCCCCGACGTTCGACAACATGCCGGTAAGCTCGGACTATGTCGTGGGTCCGGGTGACGAACTGAATGTTCTGCTGTGGGGGCGCATCAATCGCACGCTCAAGTTATCGGTCCAGCGTGACGGGACGTTGCTGATTCCGCAGATTGGGCCGCTGCCCGTCGCCGGGCTCAGCTTCGCGCAGGCGCAAAAGTTGATCGAGACCCAGATAAATCAGATCGAGGGCGTCCAGTCCGACGTGACGATGGGCCGGCTGCGAACCATCCAGATCTTCACGATCGGCCAGGTCGCAGAGCCTGGGCTGCACGCAGTCAGCGCGCTCGGCCGGGTTTCCGATGCGCTGGTGGCGGCCGGCGGCGTGCGCAAAACCGGAAGCCTCCGCCGCGTCGAGCTGCGCCGCGACAACCGTCTCATCCGAATCGTCGATCTCTACGCGATGCTGCTCAATGGTGACACCTCCTCCGACCTGCGGCTCGAACCGCGCGACGTGGTTTTCGTTCCGGTTATCGGACCCGTCGTGGGGCTCGCGGGCGATGTGCGGAACCCGGCCATCTACGAGCTCCGCGGCGGCGAGACTTTGCCCAGCGTGATCCAGCGAGCCGGGGGGGTTAGCGCCTTCGGTTATGCTCATCGAATTCAGGTCGAGCGCATCCAGAACCACGAACGGCGCGTAGCCTTGGACGTGCGTATCGACACTCCCGAGGCGCGGCGCTTCGGGGTGGACGATGGCGACCTGGTCAAAGTCTTCACGGTCCTGCCAGAACAGCAGGACGTGGTGAAGCTCGAAGGCAACGTTAACCGCCCGGGCACCTACCAGTGGGAGGAAGGTATGCGGGTGGTCGATCTGATCCGCCACGGCCAGGGGGTTCGAGACCATACCTTCTTCAACTACGCCCAGCTCAAGCGGCGCGACGGCCGCACGCGCGCCCTGCACTCAATGCCGGTCAATCTTGGACAGGCAATTTCCGAGGAGGTTTCGCCCGCAGACCTGGCGCTTACACCGGGCGATACCCTCACTGTTTACAGCGAAGGAGAGATCAATGAGGTCCCGACCGTCACAGTCCGTGGGAGCGTGCGCAAGCCCGGCACCTACCCGGTCACGGACGGGATGACGGTCAGCGACCTGGTCTATGCCGCAGGCGGGCTCAAGCGGGACGCCTATCTCGAGAGCGGCCAGCTCGCCTTCACCGAGGTCGTAAACGGTTCCACGACGCAGCATCGTTACCAAAACGTAAATTTGGGCGCAGCCCTGCAAGGGAGCCGGGCGGACAACCTCGCCCTGCACGGCGGGGAGGAGCTGGTCGTGGCGCAGGCTTCGGACTGGCACCATCCGTGGGTGGTTCAGGTTCAAGGCGAAGCGATGCGGCCCGGACCCTATCTTATCTATGAGGGCGAGCGCCTGGTTTCGGTGCTCCAACAGTGCGGTGGGGTGCGCGCCGACGGCTACCTGCGGGGCCTGATCCTCACTCGCGCGTCACTCAAAAAGATGCAACGCGCGAATATTGAAATGGCGCGGACCAGGCTCAACGGCGAGATCACGCGCGTGGCGTTGACGCCGAACTCCAGCTCGAACAACCAACAGCAGCCGAGCCTCACGGAGAAGGCCGCGGCCTTGAGAATGCTGCAGGAAATGATCACGCAGTCGGCCGAACAGCAGGCCATCGGGCGCATCGTGGTCAACGTTGACTCGGTCGAATCGCTCGCCGGTTCCGCCAGCGACCTGAAGCTTGAGGACGGCGACGAAATCATCATTCCCAAAGAGCCGTCGTTCGTGAACGTGATGGGCGAGGTTTATGGCCCGTCAGGCATCGCCTACGACCCGGCGGCTACGGTCAGGCAGTATATCGACCGCGCCGGCGGACTGACGCAGGAGGCGGAGAAAGACCAGGTCTTTATCGTCAAGGTTAATGGCGAGATTCTTTCCGAGGAAGGCATCAAGGACACCAACAAGAACCGGATCTTTCCGCTCTTGCCGCTAACCTCCGGCGGCTTGCTGACGACGCGCCTCGAGCCTGGCGACACCATCTACGTGCCAGCCAAGATCCTGTATATCGATCCCATCAAGAAGACGCTTGACGTGACGCAGATCATTGCCAACAGCGCGCAGGCTATCGCCTACGCCGCTCTGCTCGGAACGTTGATCTGAACCGGAGCCGGAAACGCTTGAAAGCTCTGGCGATTTTTTTGGCGCTTGCTGCGAGTACCTTTGGTCTCGGCTCTGCGTTTGCGGGGCAGGCGGCGTCCGGACGCAACGCGGTGGATGAGCGCGCGTTGTTCGCCGCCGTCGGCGGGCTCTACGCGATGGACCCGGGGCTGCTCGAGGCGATCGCCACGGCCGAATCCGGCAACCACGCGGCCGCGGTCTCGGGCAAGGGGGCGATGGGCTTGATGCAGCTGATGCCCGCCACCGCCCTGCGCTTTGATGTCGCCGATCCTTTCGATCCGGTAGAGAGCGCCCTCGGGGCGGCGCGGTTTCTCGCCTACCTGCGGCGCCACGCCTGCCGCGATCTGCCGGAACTGCTGGCCGCATACAACGCCGGCGAAGGGGCCGTGAAGCGCCATCACGGCATCCCGCCATATCCGGAGACCCGCGAATACGTGCGCCGGGTGCTTTGGCTTTATCTGCTGGGGAGCGGGCCGGTTGATGCAGGCGACCCGCCTCAACCTGGACCAGCGCATGCCGCGCGCGCGGGGCGTGAGGCCAGCCATGCCTCCGCCGATGGCGATGAAGCGGTGCTTGATCAGCTCACGCAACTCCAGCACCAAAGAGTCGTGGCGGCGCAAACTCGATGAACTGGATCGCAGCGCGTCCCCGCAGATGGCTGGGGGCGCTGATGCTCGGTGCAGTGTTCCTGGCCGCTCGAGCCAGTGCTTCGACCTATGTTGCGTATATTCCGCTCGACAGTTCGATTTATCTTGAACTGGACACGCTGGACGGACTTGGCTGTCTCGACACTTACTTCCCCGAAATCAAACCGATAAGCCGGGTTGAGGCGGCGCGGCTTACGCTCGAGGCCGAGGCGAATCTGGCGGTGGACGAACGTCCGTCGCCGCTCGCGCGCGCGATGCTGGCGGCGCTCGACGGCCAGTTGCGCGAGGAGATCGGATGGGTCAGGAACAATCACGAAGACAACCTGCCGACCATGGTCCATCCGCTCGAGCGCGTCGAGGCGCAATACATCTACTCTTCCGGTCCGCGGCGGCGCTGGCAGACTGGGCCCAACGGTCCGATCAACGCCGTGGAACAGACTCCGCTGCTACCGAACAACGATGGGCTCCCGACCGCGTCCGGCAGCAACGAGAACTTGCGCATGTACGGATGGGGCGGGTTTGGCGGCTTTCTTACCGGCTATGCCGAGGGCGCGATCTCGGGACCCTTCACGCGCGGAATTTCGGACACCAGTCGCGGTCAACTGCTGGGCGCGGAAGCCGTCTTAAGCCTTGGTAATACTGCAATCTCCTTCGGCCAGCATGAGCAATCGTGGGGCGCGGGCGAATTTGCCTCGCTCTCGCAGGGCGACAACGCCAAACCGTTCCCGGGCTTGACGGTCGAGAACGTCCATCCGACCTACCTGCCATGGATTCTGCGCTACCTGGGGCCGGGGCGGCGCGAACTGGTCGTCGGTCAGTTGGACGCCGACCGGGCAAAGTCGCAGCATCCCTGGTTTGTCGGTCATATATTGGTGTTCAAGCCGCTGCCGACCTTCGAGTTCGGGGTCACGCGCACAATTATCTTTGGCGGACGTGGCAATGACCATTATAATAACTTCGGGTTTGCCGGCCGTTTTACCGGAATCGCCACCGGCAACCCGGCCAATGGCAATACCAAGTCGCGAGGCGGAGGGTTTTTCCGCTTCCGCCTGCCAAAACTACGGAACCTCGAGCTGTACCAGGAGATCGTCGGATCGGACAACCTCACTTTTGAGATTCCCACACTTGGTCATTATATGCCACTACTCAGTGTGGCCTATCAGGGCGGGTTTTACTTGCCGCGCCTTACCGCCGATGGACTGACTGATCTGCGTTTCGAGTACGCGCTGATTCCGGGCGCATACTCAGTTCAGAACGGGAATTCCCTCTACTTTACTTATGACAAACAGTTGATCGGCGATCCGCTGGGGCCCAATGCCTCTCAGGTCGACCTGCAGATCGGACGCTGGTTTGGACTGCGTTATAAGGCCGATGTCGATTTTTTCTACACCGAGGAAGCGCCGAACCTCTCGGAGGGCAGCACACGTTTTTTCTTTCCGGCCAACTCGTCCTTTTATCCGTATCGTCTGACCAAGGAGCATAGTTTCGGAGTCGCACTGGGACTGTTTTGTCTCCCGGTGGCGGCCAGCAAGTTAAGTCCGCAACTCGCCAGGCTCCACGGGCTGATCGGGGAGCATGCGCGGGTTGCGGTCGAGTACGCCGACGGTCTCAATTACCAGCCTCATGCGCACTCGATCCGAGCGGTGGTGATGCTGTCGGCCACGATTGACAACCTCCTGCCAGGATGGATTTGGCGCTAGATTGATGGCGGAACAACGCAGAATGGCTCAACCCGACGTCAAAATCCGGCCGGCGCCGCGCTTCGACGAGGACGACGGCGGCCGTGGGCGTGCGCCGGGACATTACGAGAACGACACGGTCGATCTCACCCCCTATGTCCAAGCGATCCGGCGGCGCGCGTGGACCATCGCGCTTGGCGCCGTCGTGGCCGCAGCGGTGACCGCGGTGATTACCGGTCTGCTGCTTCCACGATGGTATCGAGCGACGGCGGTTATCCGGCCAATCTCGACGCCCGCGATTGAGAGCAGGATCGCGGGCGTCCTGGGTGGATTAGGCGGCGGCTTTGCGGGTGGATTGGGCGGCTTGGCGGCCTCACTCGGCGCCGGGGGCAACAACGATGCGGAAGAGTATATCGCGATACTCGAAGGGTTCCAGTTCAATGTCGCCCTGGTCGAGCGTCACCGCCTCGCGGAGCTGGTAAAACCTGGTCGCTTGTCCCTCCTCTTCGCCCCGAATCCAAGGGATCCGAACTGGATGACCTATCGCGTCCTGAAGAAACGCTTCGAGTGTGAGTATTCGATCAAGACCGGGAATATCACGCTCGATTTCCAAGCGCGCAACCGGCGTGATGCCGAACGCGTCCTTGCTTACTACATCAGCGATTTGCGCGATGTGCTGCGCGCGAGAGAGATCAACGGCGCGGCCGCGGCTATCGAGTCGCTCGAGGAAGAGGCGCGCACGAGTCCCGACGCGGTCCTGCGCAGTGAGCTTTACGAGCTGGTGGCCAAGCAGGTGCAGCGCAAGAAGATGGCGCAGGTCGAGGCCGATTTCGCCTTCCGCGTACTCGATCCGCCCGCGGCCTCGGACAAGCATTATCGCCCGATGGTCGTGGTCGATTGTCTGCTCGTGATGCTGCTCACGGCGTTAGCCCTGACGGCGTGGGCCGTGCTCTCAACGCCGCTCGAGGCGTCTGCGCCAGCATCTATACTTGAATCAGAGTGAGAACTGATTTCTGTTCCAGCCACGGCCGAATCCGTCGTTGTGCGAGGGATTGACGGTATTGAATGGCGAACCAGGTCCATCGAAACATTCTCTACAGTTATGCGAACCAGCTCGCTGGGATCGTGGGCATGCTGATTCTCGTGCCGCTCTACACCCGATTGCTGGGCCACCGGCTGTACGGCGAATGGATCGTGGTCACGACTATCGCCACATACCTTGGGCTCGCCAATATTGGCATCGATCAGACGCTGACGAACCGTATAGCTGAAGCGGTCGCGAGCGATCGCAAGTCAGAAGTCCGCAAGCTGATCTGCACCGCGTTCTTTGCCTATGGCGCGATTGCAGGAGTCCTAATCGCAGCCTTTGCCCTTTTATCCCCTTGGCTGAGCGCGCTGTTTATCGCGGGCGCAGACGGCGACGCTCCACGTTCCCTGTTTCTGATTGCCGCGCTCTCTGCGCTGGCCCTTCCGTGGAACGCGTACCTTGCAGCTCTGCGCGGTTTCGAGCGCGTCGACCAGGAGCAGGCCATTGCTGCATCCACCAGCCTTGGCCGCAGCGCCGGGTTCGCAGTCGTCGTCATTTTAGGTCTTGGGCTCGTACCATTGGCCCTGATTCAGGGGAGCGCCGCGCTGTTGCGCGGATTGGCGGGATACCTGCGCGCGCGCGGTGTGATCACGGATCCGCGTCCTCGGCCGGCGGCCTTTTCGCTCGCAACCCTGCAGGCGCTGGTTCGGCCGGGGCTGGGGTTTTTCGTCCTCCAAATCGCCGGCGTGGTCGGCTTCGGTATCGACAATCTCGTAATCGGCTACGCGCTGGGTCCTGAGGCGGTCACGCGCTACGCAGTGCCGTACTCGCTGGTGATGTTGGGCGCGGCTTTTTTTACCACCGCGATAACTGCGATGATGCCGACTATTACGCAGAACTTTGCCCAGTCGAATCGTGAATATCGGGCGAATTCCTTTATCCTTGCGATGCGGCTCGCAGTATTTTACGGCGCGACCTGCGTGCTCTTTTTGTCGATCGCCGGCGCGTGGATGCTCCGCTTATGGGTCGGCCGCGGCGTGTTCCCCGGTATCGCGACTTTCCGATGGCAACTAACGCTGCTTTTCATTCAGGTGTTGATCGCGCCCGCATACGCCGTTTTGGTTGCGACCACGCGGCACTATGGCGCGGCCACGCTTCACGTATTCGAAAGCACTCTGAACCTGATTCTTTCCTTATGGTGGGTGCACCGGTGGGGTTTGAGCGGAGTGATCGCCGCGACGGTCGTCGCGCGTTTGCTCACCACAGCCTGGTACATTCCATTCGCGGCGCTGGCGACGCTCGAGATTCATCCCACGCTCGCGGTGAGAAGGCTTTGGCCGACTGTAACTGTCGCGTCGGGAGCCTCGGCTGCCGCGATCGTGTTCGGGCTATCTGCCAAGACTGCCCTCCCGATACCTGTGCCGGTTACCGCAGGTCTCGCGGTGGTGGTCTTCGCAGTGCTGTACCTCGGGATTGCAATCGGCCGTGAAGACCGCCGCGAATTATACGCGCGGTTGGCCAATCTGAGATTTCAAATCCAAGTAGCATGAAAGAAATCTGGCCGGCCAAGGATCTAGTCCCACGCCAGGCGTGCCCCCTATGCAAGGCGCCGGCCGACGGTCCGGTGGTGACAAGACGATGGGACTTACTACCGCTGCGCCGGTGCTGCAATTGTGACCTCCTGTTTGTCGACCCCGCGCCATCGGAGTCAGCGCTGATGCGCTGTTACGGACCGGAGTACTTCCGTCGCGCCGACGTCTTGGGCCGCATCGGACCCGGCGTGGACTACCGGACTTCTGCAGCCGACATCGCGGCCGGCAGGGTCAAGGGTTACGCCGAGATTACGGCCAATTTCGAACTGACCGGGAAGGCCGTACTGGAAGTCGGATGCGCAACTGGGGCGCTCCTGCAGAGTCTCGTAAAACACGCTCCTGCCGTGCTGATCGGGATCGATATTGCGGCCCAGCAGGTCGCCTACGGACGCGAACACTACGGACTCGATCTTCGATGCACGAAGCTTGAGGATGCCGGCTTCGCCCCCGGAGCATTCGATTTGATCGTCATGCTCGACGTCCTCGAGCACGTCTGGGACACGCGCGCGTTCTTCTCGGCGGCGGCATTCTGCCTCAAGGAGGGCGGAGCGCTGTTCATTCGGACACCCAACGCAGATTCCTATAGGGTTGCGGGGCAGCGCTGGAACTACTTGCATTGCGGGCTCGAACACGTTGCCTATCTCTCTCGGACAGGTCTCGCGATCCTCGCGCGTGACCACGACATGGTCGTCGAGCGCGCCGAGGCCAACGGCTGCCCCTCGTATATTCCCTATGTGCGCCGTCGCAAACTGGCGAAGCTCATACTTGAACCGGCCAAGGCATTGAGTAACCAGTTGGAGCGCTGGCGCTGGCGACTGGCGTCGGCATCCCAGCGTGAGCGCGGTCTGGATATGCGGGTGATCGTGCGAAAACAGTGTCGAACTCTGCGGAACGAAGACGTTTCCGCAATCAGTTGGTGACTCGAGGAGCTTTATCAGTTCGAGCGGTTGGTTACGCGAGGCTACATTTAGCCTCTTAGGACGCTCGGTGGAGATAATCATGACGCGTGCAGTCGCGAATCCCTGCAGAAGATTCTTAGTGCGACCATTTCATCCCCCTTATGCGGTGGCTTATTCATTTCTTCTCGCACGAAGGTTTCTCCCGCAGCACAGAGTGAGCAGCATACTCGAAGTTGGGTGTGGCATTGGCATGTTCGCGCTCCGCTTCGCTGCCGAACAACCACACACGAGTGTGGTCGCAATCGATCATTCAAAGCCAGTGATCGAGTATCTGTCAAATCGGTGTGCATCCTTTTTTCCCAATCTTCGTTTTGCCACCGTTGACTTTTGCTCGGATGACGCAATAAACCTCGGAACCTTCCAGGTGTTGTATTCTGCCGACGTTCTTGAGCATGTAAATGATGTTTCCGGATTTATCCGCAACGGACACCACGTGCTGGAGAAAGAAGGTGCGATGATAACCAATTTTCCTAACCAAGACAATCACGGTATTAATCATTTCTCTGATACTCAGTCCATAATGGCTGCATTTGGTATGTTTTCCGAAGTAATGATTTACAACGTCGCTATATCAGGTCTTCATCACAGGACATACGTTATCCTGCGCGGACTGTATGAGCTATTGTTTTTGCAGAACACCTCGAAACAGCGGTCGGACATCCTCAACAGCGATACGCGAGGAGTGGACTGTTTCGAGCATTCGACGTGCTTTAAGTTTGCTCAGTCCGGGACTGCTATCAATGTAGCCGCGAATATTATGGGTGAAGCGGTCTTGGCTGTATTTAAGCCTAGATTTAAGATAAGACCTATCAGCGGCTCAGTTCGCAACAAAGATCGGCTCGTTATTGTAGCGAGAAAGTAATGAGGCACCCTCAAGCAGAGTCCAGAGGATGCGCGGCCAACAGCCAAAGAGCAGCGTCCACTGCCCCACTTTCAAGAGCTCAGGTTAGAATCGGTATTGATGCGGGACAATTGGCTCATCCTCACACCGGCATAGGCCGCTACACGCTTGAGCTGTGTAGAGCGCTGGACTCACTCTTACCCAATGCTCAGTTCTTTGTCTATAGCAGGGATCCGGTTGACGCGCCGGTAGAGTCTTCTCGATGGACGGTCCGAGTTGAGCGGGTAGCGGCGTCCCGCCGACTGCATGATTGGTTGTGGATGACTTTCCGCTGTTCGGCCATGTGCGCGAAGGATGATTTGAATATTTTCTGGGCTGCCAGAACGTTGGCGCCGTCTTTGCGCGCTTCAACAAAATGTGTCGTGACGGTATACGATCTCTTTCATCTGGATCGTCAATTGGTTTCTCTGAAGCGTTGGTTGTTTTACCGATGGTTCGTCGACCGAGCTCTGCGGCGAGCAGACGTGATAGTTACGATATCCAATGACGCCGCATCGGAATTGCGACGGCTGCGAGGATATGAAAGCGATGCAGTTGTTCGTCCGGCCGTGTCCAGCAACTTTCGACCGCGCGACGAGTCGGAAATACAAAGTTGCCTTCGTCAATACAACCTGGCGCGGCCGTATTTGCTGAATATTTCGCGGTGGGATCCCAAGAAGAATTTGACTGCATTACTTCAAGCGTTTCTGGGTATGAAGCGGAAGGGCTTGATTCCGAAATATGCGCTAGCGCTGGTCGGTGGACCTGATGGAAACGACAAGGGTAACGATCACCTGCGCCGCCTGGTTCGCGAAGGTAAAAGCTCGGGAGTGGCGCTGGTGGGACCTGTACGGGAAGAACATCTTGCTGCGCTTTACTCCGGTTGCGAGGCATTTGTCTTTCCCTCCTCTCATGAGGGTTTTGGCATTCCGGTACTAGAGGCGAGAGCATGTGGAGCTAGAATCGTCGCGGCTGATTCAAAGGCGCTGCGCGAGGCAGGCGGAATCGATGCAGTCTACGTTACGCCTACCGTAAAGGGAATTCGCCACGGAATTCTTGTGGCGCTGAGTTCACACGCGCTGCCTGCCCAAAAGCGAGGCCTCTGGACTTGGGCAGAAAGCGGTGAGGTGTTCGTTAAAGCGCTCATCGCGACTTAATGTTGACGGGCTCGACAACACAGGCAAACCAATTGGGAACAGCCGTCGCTAAGCCCCGACGATTGTTGCTTCGTGTTCGATCAAGGCAGAGCGCGATGACTTGGTTTGTCTGCTGCAACTTGCTGCTTGCCCTGTACTATGATTGGTTCCGTTATCCTTTCCAAATTGGAGACTCGAGAAACAGCTTGACGTCCAGAGATACGCCAGGTTGGATATCGGCTGGGAAGTATTTTATATTTATTTTCCTGTGCTTTGTTCTGTTGCAACACATACTGAGCAAGCGAAACCTAGCACAAGTTCGTCGACCAGCATGCATTCTCGTATATATTTATTTATCGGCGATGGGTTCGGTCTACGGCCTCGCCTGTTGGTTCGATAAAGTATCGGGTAGCGCTTCGCTTCTCACTTTTTCTCAGGCAGAGATGAATCGGATTCAGTTGGGCAGATTTTTTAGCCTCTCTCTGTTTTTGATAGCAGCGATCTTGCTACACGTACAGTCAGTAAAGGGTGTCGACCTTAGGCCAATTTACAAGATACTGAGAACTGCGTTGTTCATCTATCTTCTTGTCGATGCTTTGCAGGTCCTGCTGTTTGTGCTGGTCGGAAGGCTGCCGGCGCATGGGTTTGAAGGTTCCGTTTCAGTCCGCTTCGGCGGACTGCTGGACCAGCCAAACGATTTCGGGATACTCCTACTTTTGTTTTTCGGAATCGCTGCCGGAGGGCAGTCGCGTGCTCTTGGCAAAGTCGTCACGATCGTTTTGCTGGGTGCAGCCATGGTATTGACCGAATCATTCACCGCCTGGCTCGCGGCTTCAGTTGCTGTCGGCCTATACGCCCTGGTGTGCTGGCCGCGTGAGCTGAGGCTTCGCTCGTTGCGCACTGGAGTCGTTTTAGGGTCAATCGGGCTTATAGCGATCGCTATCGTTTGGATATCTTTGGGTTCGAGGGTCGTGGAGTTATACCAGGAGCTATGGGCCGCAAAAAGCGTAAGCGCAGACGTCCATCAGCACAGCATAGAAGCGCTAACTCACTCGTTTGGTGTTGCGAACATATTTGGTTTCGAGCCGAACTATGCTGAGACTATTGAGGAGTCCGGATACGTCAACATTGTTCTTACCGAGGGGTGTCTTTATCTTGTCATTTACCTGGCAATGATGGCGTATGCGCTGTTCCGATGCGTCTTGGTTTTGCGAAGTCGAAGCATTAGCAACGAGCAGCACTCCTTAGCTGCCGGAGCCTTCTGTTTTTTGAGCGCGTACTTGGTTTCCGGACTTAGTCTCGCGGTTCAAGGGATGTTTCCGCTTAATCTTTTAGCGGCCGTTTTGATGGGACTTAGCAACTCGGGTGCGTTTGAAAATGAACGAACCGCTTGAAAACTACCCTAGAGAGGAGGCGTTCCGATACGGCTCGCCGTATCTGGAAGATCCCGAAATTCGAGATTGCGAGTCCTTATCGTAAAGCTGCATGCGATCGGAGACGTGATCATGTGCCTGCCCATGATCACGGCGCTGCGCAAGCGCGATCCCCGCGTGCGAATCTCATGGCTCTGCGGCGAGGCGGTGGCGCCGCTGGTCGAGTTGATGGGCGATATCGAAGTAATTGCGGTCAAAGATGCACGACTGCTCAACGGTTCTGTGCTTGAGAGAGCGCTTGAGTTAACCAAGTTGTGGCGTAGGCTCTTTGGCCGTTCGTTTGACCTGGTTGTGACCGGATATATGGACTCCAAAGCCCGCCTGTTCACACTAACGACTTTGGCTAAGGAGCGTCGGAAATGCGCGCCAAGAAAGAGCGGGTGGTGGGCGGTAGCTGGCCGCTACCAGGGCGATGAATACCTCAGGCTGGTCACGTCCGTTGACGGTCCGCGAATGGAGGCCGCTGAGCTGCCGACGTTCACAGTCACCTTGTCGCCTGAGATGCAGGACCTACTAGCTTCGGCAAGGAAACCCTTCATCGCGATCGCACCAGGTGGCGGAAAAAACCTCTCCGTCGAGTCGCCGCTGAGACGCTGGCCGCTCACTTCATATCGATTGCTCGCCGGGAGTCTTCTGGAGAGGGGCTACGGCGTAGTTGTGACGGGCGGCCCTGGTGACGAATGGGTATCCGAAGGCTTCGCCGGAATGAATGTCCTTGACCTGGTCGGCCAGACCTCATTGCTCGATCTTTTGGCGATATATGGTGTGAGCGACGGTGTGATTACTCATGATTCGGGTCCGCTACACCTCGCGATACTGGCTCGCGCGCCGACGGTCGCGCTCTTTGGACCGACCTTGCCAAACCATTTCGTACCAAAGGGAATGCCCGTCACGGTTTTGTGGGGCGGCGACGATCTAGCATGCAGGCCGTGCTTCGATGGAAAAGCCTACGCTCCGTGTCGGGACAACAGGTGCATCAAGCAGATTTCGGTTGCACAAGTCGTTGCTGCGCTCGAGAAACTCGTCAACTTCGAAGGAAATCGGGAAGCTTCGGCAAAGCGCTTGACCTAGTTGTGTCGTAGACATGCGTGAACCAATCAAAAAAACCTTGAGGGCATTGAAGTCATTCTCACGCTTTCCGAAATCGGCCGCTGCCGCCGTTCTTGATCGGGATTTTGCCGAACGGTGCAGACTACCCGAGTTATCTCCGGAACTGGCACGGAGGATTTACTCGTGGCCGGTTGTTTTGCCCCCGCTCGTCAATCTGCATGACGGCACGCAGGATCTCCCGGGACTGGTGAGCCTCCTCGCCATCGCTAAAGCGATAGACGCGCAGAGAGTCTTTGAGATCGGAACGTTTACCGGGGTGACGACGCTCGCACTCGCGCTCAATCTGCCACACGCGACAATCCACACACTGGACCTGCCGACCCAGGCAAAAGGCTCATTAAGGATTGATACAGACGATGCCAAGTATATGCCGGACCATGCTGTTCGCCGAGTCTTTACGGATTGGACGAAAGCAGCGGCGCGCATCGTACAGCATGAAGCCGACTCCGCCAAATTCGCTTTCGAGAAACTTGGCCCACAGTTCGATCTTGTGTACGTCGATGGTGCACATTCCTACGAGTACGTGCGGAACGATACGGAGGCCGCCTTTCGAATTGTCGCTGCAGACGGTGCCATCGTCTGGGACGACTACAGCCGCTTCTGGCCGGGTGTAGCCGCGTATCTCGACACCGAGTCTCGCCCGGCGACGTACTGCCTGCCCGGTATTCCGCGCAGACTCGCGGTTTGGTTCGGCGACCTGAGGCGCATTCGCGCCGGCTGTGATGCTTTTTGCGGCCCAGCGGCAACAAACTGACCGCCGGAAAGCGGACATGGACCGCGACAGTGTATCCAACGAGGCGGATCTTCGTACGGTTTTTCGAGGAGCGTAGCCGGCGATACATCGTCGAGCGCGGTTTGCGCCGGAAAACGGAATTCGCCGCAATTCGTTCAAAGTTTCTCCGTTCGCGAGCGCGTACGAAAGTTGCCTTTGCGCCTATGGACGCGACTAGAGGTCATTCCACTCAGGATGAGCGAAGAAAAGACTTAGGTTCTCAAGAGTGAAATGTACGCCTGTTGGCCTTGATGCGCATCGACGTACCAGCTACTATCGGCGCGCGCATTTGACAGGCAAGTGCACATGATTTGCGCCGCCAGGACGCGAGAGCGCAACGGAGGGGGCAGCGCGCGACGGCAATCAAAAGCAAAGGAGCATCAGCGCTCCCTGCAAGCAAACCTCGTTAAAAGCGGAGCGGCTAATCGGCATGAGAGTTCTCTTTCTGAATCCCCCGTTTCATCCCCGGTTTTCGCGCGAGCAGCGCAGCCCGGCGGTGACCAAGAGCGGAACCCTGTACTATCCGAAATGGCTCTGCCATGCCGCCGGGGTGGCGATTCGCGAAGGCCACGAGGTCGACGTGGTGGATGCGCCTGCGGCAGAGATCTCGCTGCAAGCGGTTATCGATCGTATCCAAGCAAAAGGGATCGAGGCGGTGGTTTGCGATACCTCGACCCCGAGCATCGTCAACGATGTCCGCGTGCTCGAGGCGCTGCACGAAGCCGCGCCGAAGCTCCATCTGATGTTTGTCGGCCGTCACGTTTCGGCGACGCCCACCGAGACCTTCGCGATGTCGCCCTCGGTGCAGGCGATCGCGTTGCGTGAATACGAGTACACGGTCCGCGACTGGCTCGCGGCGCTGGATTGCGGCGCCAGTCTCGAAACGGTCGAGGGTCTGGTCTGGCGCAAATCCGCCGAGGAGCTAGTAACCAATCAGCCGCGCGAGGCGATCAAAAATCTCGACGAGCTGCCGTTCGTGACCGAGGTTTACAAGCGCTTCCTCCACATCCCGAATTATTTTTACGGCCACTCGCTGTGGCCGTTGGTGGTCTTCGATACGAGTCGCGGGTGTCCTTACAAGTGTTCGTTCTGCGTCTATCCGCAGACCTTCAGCGGCCACACGATGCGTTACCGGTCGAAGGAGCACGTCGCCGACGAATTCGATTTCGTCTCGCGCGAGCTGCCGGACGTGAAGACGGTGATGCTCGAGGACGACACTTTCATCATCAATCAGAAGCGCACGATGGAGCTGGCCAAAGAGCTGATTCGGCGCGGCAACAAGCTGCGCTTCGACTCCAACTGCCGCGCCGACGTCGGCGCCGACCCCGAACTGATGACGACGCTGCGCAAGGCTGGCGCGCGGCTCTTCTGCGTAGGCTTCGAGAGCGGCGACCCCGAGGTCATCCGCGGCGTGCGCAAGAACAACACCGAGGCGCGCGACGCCAACTACCATCAGGAGGCGAAAAAGTTCGCCCGCATTTGCAAGCAGGCGGACATCAAGATTCACGGCTGCTTCATGATTGGCAACTTGAACGAGACGCGCGCGAGCATGGAAAAGACCCTCGATTTCGCCATGGAGCTCAAACCCGACACGGCCCAGTTCTTCCCGATCATGGTCTATCCGGGGACCGAGAGTTACCGGCAGGCCAAGGAGCTGGGGTACATTTCGACCGAGGACTATTCGGAGTGGCTGACTACTGATGGCCTCCACAACAGCGTGGTCAATTTGCCGGGCTTGACCCATCGAGAGCTGGTCGAATTCTGCGACAAGGCGCGCCGCCGGTTTTATCTGAGCCCGAGCTATCTGTTGCGCAAAATCGCCCAGTCGTTTCGAGATCCGCGGGAATTCCAGCGCAATTTGAAAGGCTTCGCGACGCTCTCGAAGTACCTGTTGCGGGGCAGTTTCGGGGCAGACAACAAGCCTCCGCTCGCGAGGTCCGCCCAACCCCGGGAAGCATAGCGATGGCGTTGGGGGCGCCGGCGACCGCAGTTTCGGTGATCGTCCCGACCTACAATCGGGCCGGCACAATTGGGCGCTGCCTTACCGCGTTACGCGCGCAAGACTTCGGGCGGCCGTTCGAGATTGTCGTGGTCAACGATGGCTCGACCGACAGCACACTTGAGGTTTTGGCGGGCTTCCCCGAGGTCCGCGTGTTGACCCAGGCCAACGCCGGGCCGGCGGTCGCGCGCAATCACGGCGTGCGCGCGGCCACCGGCGAAATCGTGCTGTTCACCGACGACGACTGCGAACCCTTTCCGAATTGGCTGACCGAGATGCTCAAACCCTTCGACGACCCGGCGGTCGTCGGCACCAAAGGCGTCTATCGCAGCCGCCAGCGCGAGCTGGTCGCGCGCTTCGTCCAGATTGAGTACGAAGACCGCTATCGCTTGATGGCGCGCCAGCCGACGATCGATTTTATCGACACCTACTCTGCGGCCTTCCGCCGCGCACGCTTCCTTGAACTCGGCGGCTACGATACCGCCTTCCCGGTGGCGTGCTGCGAGGACTCGGAGTTGTCGTACCGGATGTCGGCCCGCGGCTGGAAGATGATCTTTGCGCCGAGCGCCATCGTCTGGCATCAGCATCCGGCCAGTCTTGCGAACTATCTGAGAAGGAAGTTCAAGTTCGCGGTGTGGCGTGTGCTGGCGGTGAAGAAGAACCCGGCCAAGGCGCTGAAGGACAGCCACACCCCTCAACTGATGAAGCTCCAGATGCTGTTGGCGCCGGCCCTGGCGGGCGCCGTGCTGTGCGATTTGCGCTTGGGATGGTCAGTCGTGCCCAGCTCGCTGCTGGTGGTGACACTCTTCTTGCTCAGCGCGGCGCCCTTCGCACTCCGCGCGCTGTCCAAGGATCTGGGCGCGGGGATGGCGTCACCGTTGATTCTCGCCGCGCGTGCCGGGACTCAGCTGGCCGGCGTCATCGCCGGTTCGTACAAAGCGTTTTTGGATCCGCCGACCCGCATGGCGGAGTCGGCGCCGATAACCAAATCCTAGTGGCTGCAAGGCCGGGCGACAGGGGGCGCCAGGTTTATGCTGAAAGAAAAAGAGCGTGCGGTCTCGGGAATCGCCCGCGCAGCCGATTTCGGAATAATCGTCCTTTCATTTGCGACCGCGGCCGTCGCTTGTCCGGGCAGCAGACGGCTTCAGCACGTGGGCTGGGTGCGAAAAATCCTCCCGCTCAACCAGGAAACCAGCCATCAGTACGCCCTCCTGATCCTGCTCAGCCTGATCAGCTGGATCGCGGTGACGCAGTGGCGTGACAGCTACCGCTCCCATCGCTCCGAGCATCTATGGCCCTTCCTGCGCGGGCGTCTGACTACCGAGCTCTTGTGGGTGATGGCGGTCGGGTTTCTGGTCTTTATGTTCAAGCTGAGCTTTGTGAGCCGGACGTTTTTTGTCATGTTCCTGACGCTCGGTCTGGTCTTGCTCACGACGCTACAACTGAGCGTGCGCGCGGGCCTGCAATACTTTCGGACCCGGGGCCGCAACTTACGCCGGGTCGCGGTGCTGGGAGATTCTGAGCTGGCGCGGAAGTTTTCGCGCTTCCTCGAGACCGAAGCGGGCCACGGCTATCGGGTAATGCCGACCGGCGCCGGGCTCAACGGCAGCCTCAATGGCAAACTCAATCACAATTTCGATGAGGCCTTCCTGCTGCTCGGCGGCGAGCCAATCGATCTCGAGGAGACGGTCGTCACGCTGGTCAAACTGGGCAAGCGCGTCCATCTCGTGCCCGGACTGTTCGACGCCACCCTGTTCCGGCAGAGTCTCGGCGAATTCGCGGGCGTGCCGGTACTGTCAATCGGCGGTTACGGACTCGACGCGACTGAGGCCGCGGCGAAGCGCTTCCTCGACATCGTCGGTTCGCTCCTCGCACTCGTCGTCTCTTCGCCGGTGCTTCTGCTGGCTGCGTTGATGGTGAAATTTTCTTCGCCCGGCCCGATCTTCTTCTCGCAGCAGCGTCTCGGCAAGAAGGGGTGGCGCTTTCGCATGCTCAAGTTTCGCACGATGTATCGCGATGCTGAGGAAAGACTCCGCTCGGATCCGAAACTTTATCGCATCTACTTGAACAATCATCACAAGGTGCCCGCGGCGGAGGATCCGCGAATTGCACCTTGCGGACGCTTCCTGCGCGCGTCCAGCCTCGACGAGCTGCCGCAGTTGTTCAACGTGCTCAAGGGCGATATGAGCTTGGTCGGGCCGCGACCGATCACCCCTCCGCAGCTCGAGGAATATGGCGACAACGGCCCGTTGTTCTTGACCGTCAAACCTGGAATTACCGGTTACTGGCAAACCGGTGGGCGCAGCGGCGTCCGCGATTTCGAACGTCGAGCCGAGCTCGACCTCGAATACATCCGCGATCAGTCGCTAAAGACCGACGTCCGGACGCTGCTCAGGACCATCCCGGTGGTGCTGCGCGGCAGAGGTGCAGCCTAGCGGACGACGCCGCGACGGTGGTGGCCTGAATGACTGGCTGACGAGCAGTGCCCGCGGCCGTCGTATTCACGACGGGCGGAAGTGCGGGATGACGTACTTGCCGAACAGCTCGATCGCATGCATGGTTTTGGCGTGCGGGATCGCCCAGAACTGCATCATCGCCAAGAACTGATCGAGTTGCGCCGCCTGCTGCAGCCGCTCGAGCTGCTTGATCACGGTATCGGGGCTGCCGCAGATGCACATGCCGTTGTCGATCAGTGAATCGATCGTCACCTTGCTCGGATCGAGGCCTTCGTACTGCGTGGGCAACGCCGTGCTCAGCCGGCCGGTCTCCTTGGGATCGACCCCGGTCTGCTTGGCCTCGAGCACCGGAGCATTGGCCACCAAGGTCGTGCGCACGTAGGACATGAAGGCACGCTCGGCTTCCTCCCGCGCCTGCTTGTCGGTGTCGGCCAGATGGGTCATCGCGAAGGCGCCGGCCCGATTGTTCGCGAACGCCCCATACGGCTTGGCGGACTTGATCGCTTCGCGATAGGCGCGCACCCGTTTCCCCAGATGCTCGGGCGTGACCAGCAACGTAAACGACAGCAGACCCAGCCCTAGCTTGCCCGCGAGCTCGTGGGTATCTTCGCTGGTGCAGGCCACCCACATCGGCGGATGCGGTTTCTGAATCGGCATCGGCACGACCGTGCGCTCGGGGATGTCGAAGTACTTGCCCTTGTACGAAAAGGTGCCGTCCCTGCTCTTCCAGATGGTCGTGATGATGTCGAGCGCCTCTTCCCAGCGTGCGCGGGTCTCCTTGTAGGGGATGCCGAAGCCGCCCAGCTCGACCTGCGTGATCGAGCGGCCGGTGCCGACCTCGACCCGGCCGTTGCTGAGGATATCGAGGGTCGCGACGCGCTCGGCGATGCGAATCGGATGATTGTAGGGAAACGGCAGCAGCACCACTGCGTGCCCGATGCGAATCTTGCTGGTGCGCTGCGAGATCGCGCCATAGAGGACTTCGGGCGCCGAGGCGTGGGCGAAACCCACCTGGAAATGATGCTCGACGGTCCAGAAATGAGTAAAACCCATTTCCTCGGCGCGCACCACCTGGTTCATGACGTCGTGAAAGGCCTGATACTCGCGCTCGCGATGCTTGAGCGGGCTGTCGACCTGGATTTCGTAAAAAATGCCGAAGTCCATCGAGGGCGTCCTCCCGTACTGCCGGCATTGGCCGCAAAGTCCGGCGTCTCGCCCACATCTAGCAGAATCCGCGAGTTTGAAAAGCACGCCGGCTTGCGTGTCGCGCGTCCTGCCGCCGCGTTTGCCCGCGCCGCCAATCTGTTTTATGTGATCGTCAGCAAACGCGTTCTCCGCCGTCTCGGCTCGAGGGAAGACCATGTACAAAATTGGCAAGCTGTTTCATCTGACCCATGTCGTCGACGATCTCGCCGCGGTCGACCGCTGGTATGACGAGGTCTTCGCCTGCCATCGCTTCTATCATGGCTATGAGAAGTTAGCGGGACGCGACGCCTCGCTGCTCGCGATCGGCGAGGTGATCATGGAACCGATGGCGCCGGCCCGCGTCGAGCCGCTGCGCAACCTCTCGGTCAAGAAATTCCACGACCGCTTTGGCCAGCACTTTCATTCGATCGCCTGGTACGTCGATGACGTCCCGGCGATCGCAGAGACGCTTGACCGCCATAACTTGCGGCTCTTCGATATCGTCGGCAAGCAGGTCAAGCCGCCGCTTAAGGCGACCGCCTTCTGGACTCATCCGCGCGAGGCGCCGGGTCAACTCGAATTCGCGCTCGCGGGCGATTTCATCCCCGACCCGCGAATGAAGCCTGATTGGTCAGCGGCGAGTTGGCGCGAGGATCATCCGCTCGGGATCGAACGCGCGTCGCATATCACGGTCGTGGTGCGCGACCTGCCGGCGGCGCGCCGCCTTTACGTCGATGTCATTGGCGGCCGGCTGCTTCACGAAGCGGAGAGCGCTGGGCGCAAACGCAGCGCTTTCGTCGCGATCGGCGAAGATTCCGTGGTCGAACTTGTGCAGCCGCTTTCAGCGACCAGCGTCGAAGCTCGCGATCTCGAGCAAAACGGCGAAGGAATTCACGCCCTGGTCTTCAAAACCAGAGACTTGGCGCGCGCGACTGAGTTTCTGCGCTCGAAGAATCTGCCGCCGAGGGCCGCGGCAGAAGGCCTGGTTGCGCTCGACCGCGGCCAAGCCTTCGGCATGGTTATCGGCTTTACCGACCGCGCAATACCGAACGATCCGAGGTAGGCCTGCCGAAATGGCGGGCGGCCAAGGCTGCCCGCCAGCGCGGCCGGGCTTAGTTGGAGAGTCGCTCGCTCGCGGCGCTGCGCTCCGCCCGCACTCGCCATTGATCGATCGACTCGCGGTTGAAACGCCAATCGCTGCCAATTTTGAACGCAGGAATCGCGCGGTTTTTCGCCATCCGGTAGACCGTCGAGGTGTGCACCCGCAAGTAGCTCGCAACTTCGTCCAAAGTCATTATTGTTGACGCTAACGTTGGTTCCATCTGTTCTACCCTCTATACCATGTTACGACACTTGGCGCGTTCGGTTTCATCAAATTTGTCGCGCGCGAAGATTGAGTAGCAGCAAGCGTGCCTATGTCGCTTTAAGCCGCATAGTGAGCAAACCCAGCGGCGGCTTTACAAATATGGGTCGCCTTTCCTAATCAAAACTCGCCATCGGAGCAATTTCTTGCGGCAGATCTGCAACAATCCTGAGTATTCTTTACGCCCCTTACGTTGTACTTAAGGCGTATAAAGTGACAGGTCTATGTCCCAGATCGCGAAACCCCGATTATGACTCGTCGCTTGAGCGCAACCGCTCCTCAGGTCGTGGAAACGAGCGTTTCCAGGACGATCTCGATGCCGGTGACCATCAGATCGACGGACATGCTCGGCGCAGCGCGTCCCATGACCTGGCGGGCCTCGTAAGGCAGATGAATGAAGCCCGCTGGAATGTCGTTGTGGTCGCGAAGCGTATGCAGAGCGACGTACATGACCGCATTGCAGATATAGACGCCGGCGCTGAGCGAGACGACCGCCGGGATACTACGTTCATGCAGGGCCTGCAGCAGCGTCTTGAGCGGCAGGCGGGAAAAATACCCATCGGGAGCATCGACGACGACGGGATTGCCGTCGAGCCCGCCGTCGGCCTCGCGCGCGGGATGCCCGTCGATCAGGTTCAGCGCCACTTTTTCGAGTGAAAGGGCGGGCCGACCACCGGCCTGTCCCAAACCGAGGAAAGCTACCGGCCGCAGTTCCTCGAGGGCTTTGACGACCGCCGCCGTCGCGCACCGGCAATTCACTGGCAGACGGACGGCGTGAATTACGGCATCGCCAAAACGCCGGCCCTCGAGTCGCGCCGCGACCTCCCACGACGGATTGATCCGCTCGCCACCGAACGGCTCGAAGCCGGTCAAGAGAATCGCGCGTTCCATTTATCGCGGCGGCGTATCGCGTCGCGATGCGCGGCGGCGCGGACGGTCGATGGGAAGGTCGTCGTGATTGCCCCATTCCGCCCAGGAACCCAGATAGTTGCGGACCCGCGGAAAGCCGGCGACGCGCAGGGCGATATAGGCGTTGGCGGAGCGATAACCGCCCTGGCAGTACGGAATGATCTCGCGCTCGGACGCCAGCCCCAGGCGCGCGAATTCCGCGCGGAGCTGCGCGGCAGGCTTGAAAGCGCCGCGGGCGTCAAGGTTTGCGCTCCAGTCGCGATGAATCGCGCCGGGAATCGCGCCGCCGTACCGCGCACGCACGCGCTCGCCGAAGTATTCTTCGTCGGTGCGGACGTCGAAGACCTGCGGATCCGCGCGTCCTATCCGCTCGACGATATAGGCGTAAGATGCGATCGCGTCGTCGCGCGCACTCTCCGCAAAATTGGCCGGCGTCACGACCGGCGCGGCGGTGACCAGCGTTTCTGCGGCCAGACCCAGCCCGCCGTCGAGGATGCGCACGCGCGGGTGGCCCATGTATTCGAGGGCCCAGGCGGCTCGCGTCGCCCGCATCCCGGAATTTTCCTCGTACGCCACGACGGTCTCTTTCCCGCTGATCCCGATCGCAGAGAAGACCCACTGGAGCTGGCCGCGAAAGTTGCGCAGCCCGGCCTCGCTGGTGTCGCTGTGATGGAAGGGGAAGGGGTCGAAGTGGCGGGCGCCTTCGAGATGCCCGGCCCAGTAGTCGGCAGCCGGGCGTGTATCGATCAGTACGATGTCGCGATTATCGCGATGCGCTCGCAGCCATGCCGCGTCCACCAGGTATTGCGCGATTTCCTGTTCCGCCATTTGTTCGCCTCGGATATATGCCGTCGGGATTTATCCGCGTGATGCGGCGCCCACCGCTTCGCTAATAGAGCGGAATCCATCGCGCGCAAGCAAACGGATCAGGCCGGCTTTGATCGCACGGACGATGCCCGGACCCTGATAGACCATCGCGGTGTAAAGCTCGACCAGGCTGGCGCCGGCGCGGATGTGGCTGTATGCGTCCTCGGCCGTTGCGACGCCGCCGACGCCAATGATCGGGATGCGGTTGCCGAGCTGCCGATATAATCGCACGATGGTCGCGTGTGCGAGGGTTTTCAGCGGCTCTCCGCTCAGGCCGCCAGTCAGAGTTGAGTCGATGCCGAGCGCTTCGCGCTGCAAGGTCGTGTTGGTCGCCACGATCCCGTCGAGGCGAAGGTCGAGCGCGGCGGCGCAGATGTCGGTGAGCATCGGCGGGTCCAGGTCAGGCGCGAGCTTGACCAACAAGGGTGTGCGTTGAGCCGAGTCCGCGGCCGCAGCGCCGATCGCTTCGACCACCGATCGCATCCGCTCCGGGGCCTGAAAATCGCGCAGGCCGGGGGTATTCGGCGAAGAGAGATTGACCACGACGAAGTCCGCCAGCAGACCGAGCCGACGGATCAGTCGAGCGTAATCCTCCGCGACGCGTTCCGCCGGCGTATCCTTGTTTGGCCCGAGGTTGATCGCGAGCCGCATTCGAACTGGACGGCGATTCTGCCGCTCGAGCCGCCCCGCCACCGCTTCCATCCCGTCGCTGGGAAACCCCAGCCGATTCACCATCGCCTGGCGATCGGGCAGCCGCCAGATTCGCGGCCGCGGATTGCCTGATTGCTGATTCGGCGTGACGGTGCCGACTTCGGCGAAGCCGAAGCCGAGCGCGTTCCAGGCGCGGATCGCGCGCGCGTCCTTATCCAGCCCGGCGGCGAGTCCGAGCGGATTCGCAAAGACGAGGCCGAAAAGTTCCGTACGCAGCTCGGGCGGGTCCGCGCGCGGCGTCAGCGCCGGAACCTGAGATAACGCTGCCAGCGTCAGGCGATGGGCGAACTCGGCGTCGAGCTGAAACAGCAGGGGTCTGAGCAACGCGCGATAACAAGCATCGAGATTCATGCCCATCCGGCTGCGAATGTTGCAGTCCGCTCGCGCCCAGCGCAATCGCTCGCCTGTTGAGACTCGCACAGATGGCAATACCGACGGCCTGCAGGATCAATTAAGCTTATGGCATGAGCCGCGCAGCAACGAACGATCAGGCGATCATGCAGGTGAAACTGATCGATTACGCGCGGGCGCCGCTGGAGAAGCTCTACGCGGCCTTTCGCACCTGCTACTCGGCCGACACGCCGATCGAGATCTGGCAGAAGATCGAAACCGAAAAAATCAGCCGCGAGAAAATCCGCGAGTTTATCGGCGAGCGGCTCAAGACCGGCCACGGTTCGCCGCTCGAACAGGTGGTTTTCTGGTTTGCGATCGCGGGCGTTTCGCGTTCGCTGTCGCATCAGTTCGTACGCCATCGGATCGGGATCAGCTTCGAGCAGCAGAGCCAGCGCTACGTCAAATTCAAGGAGGACCAGCTCGCCTTCGTGATGCCGGAGTCATGGTCGCGCGCCGAGCTCGACGACGACTTCACGGAGCTGCTCGCGAAGACCTCAGCGCTTTACGCCAAGGCGCTGAAAGCCGGAGTCCCGGCCGAAGACGCGCGCTTTATCCTGCCCAACGCCGCACCGACGAATTTTCACGTGATGGTGAATTTCGCCGAGATGCTGCATATCTGCGACCTGCGGCTGTGTGTGCGCGCGCAATGGGAGATTCGCCGGATGGTCGCGCTGATGCGCGCCGAGATCAAGCGGATTCTCCCGGAAATTGCAGTTTTCTTGCAGCCGAAGTGTGGCGAGAACCGGATGGGCTACTGCGACGAGTCGCTCGCCGATTGGGAAAAATGCCCGCTCGGGCGGGTGCGGCCGCACAAGTCGGCGCTGTTCGAGATGTATGAGAAGCATGGCACGCGCAAGGCGCAGGCGCTCGGCGAGGTCGAATTCCGCGCAGTCGAAGAAAAAGAGCTGCTCTAAGCGCGCCAACAATGCGACCGATTTCTCAGTACGGCCCAGTCGCTAAAACTCATATTACAAATGACGATCGGCGTGCGCGGGCTCCGGAAAAAGCGGCGCGTAACCCTACTATCTCCGACCGCTGAATCTGCGCGTAGGCTGGCTCGACTCGGAGAGATCGGCGCAGCTACTCGTGTAACCGGCCGGGCGCATCGAGGTTTCGGAAGGTTGAGGAGCGCGACAGCGGAGCGCGGACCTCGCAATCCACCGAAAGAGATGCGTGGCGGACGCTGCTCGATTACTATGTGAACCTATGCTGCGTTTCCTCACCGCCGGCGAATCGCACGGACCGGAATTGGTCGCGGTCGTCGAGGGCGCGCCCGCCGGCTTCGTGATCGACCTGGTGGCGATCAATCACGATTTGGCGCGCCGCCAAAAAGGCTACGGCCGCGGCGGCCGAATGGCGATCGAAAAGGACGAGGTGCGCGTGGTTTCCGGCATCCGCTTCGGCCGCACGATGGGCAGTCCGATCACCTTCATTGTTGAGAACCGCGACTTCAAAAACTGGGAGAAGCGGATGTCGGTTGATCCGCGCGATCGCAGCGAGACCAAGCTGGTGACGCGGCCGCGTCCGGGCCACGCCGATCTGGCCGGCGTGCTCAAGTACAACCTCGAAGACATCCGCGACGTGCTCGAGCGGGCGTCGGCGCGCGAGACCACTGCGCGGGTCGCGATCGGCGCATTGGGCAAGCAATTCCTCGCGCCGTTCGGCGTGAGCGTGCTGGGCTACGTCGCGAGTATCGGCAGTATCGACGCGCCGGTTGCGGACGGGATGGACGCGGAACGGCTCGCGCGAGTTACCGAGGAATCGCCGGTCCGGGTGGCTGATCCCGCGGCCGAACGCGCGATCATTGCCGAGATCGACGAATGCAAAAAAACCGGCGACACCCTCGGCGGCGTGGTCGAGGTCATCGCCGCGGGCTTGCCGGTTGGCCTCGGCAGTTACGTCCAGTGGGACCGCAAGCTTGACGGTCGCGTCGGCCACGCCCTGATGAGCCTGCAGGCGGTCAAGGGGGTCGAGTTCGGGATGGGCTTTGGCGCGGCTCGCGTGCGCGGCTCAGCGCTGCACGACGAAATCGGCTATGACGCGGAGGCGCGGCGCTTCACCCGCCACTCGAACAACTCCGGCGGCACCGAAGGCGGCATGAGCACGGGCGAGCCGCTGCGCGTGCGGGTCGCGTTCAAACCGCTTTCGACCCTGATGCGCCCGCTGCGCTCGGCGGACATCCGCAGCAAGCAGGAAGCGCCCGGCACGATCGAAAGGTCCGACGTCTGCGCGATTCCGGCCGCGGCGGTGATCGCGGAGGCGGTGGTCGCCTTCGAACTCGCCGCGGCCCTGCTCGAAAAGTTCGGCGGCGATTCCTTCACCGAGACCGTCCGCAACTACCAGGGCTATCTGGACCAGGTGCGCGACTACTGAGCGTCGCGGCGATGGCGCCCAAGCTGATCCTGACCGGCTTCATGGCGACCGGCAAAAGCGCGGTGGCGCGCACGCTCGCGCGCCGCCTCGGCTGGCGGTTTATCGATTGCGACGCCGAGATTGCGGCGCGCGCCGGCAAACCGATTGCGGAAATTTTCCGCGAATCGGGCGAGCTCCATTTTCGCCGGCTCGAGCGCGAGGTGATCGCCGCGATCGCGGACGAGCCGCGGCGCTGTCCGCACTGCCGCGAGCCGCGCCCGGCAGTGGTCGCCACCGGCGGCGGCGCGATCGTCGATCCGGCCAACTGCGAACGCCTGAGCCGCGCCGGCCTGATCGTCTGCCTGACCGCACATCCGGACGTGATCGCGCGGCGCGTCGGCGCGTCGGCGCGCTCGCGCCCGATGCTCGCGCAGGGCGGCAAGCCGCTCAAGGAGCGAATCGTCGAGCTGCTCGAAGTGCGGCGCGAGGCCTACGCGAGGGCGGCGATCACGATTGACACGTCCCACCTAAGTATCGAGCAGGTGGTGGACGAACTCCTGCGCGCGATCGCGGACGAGCGGCCGGCAAAATGGCGACTTTCCGCGTAGCACTCGTGACCAACGCGCATGACGCGCTGATCGGACCGGGACTTCTCGCACGGCTCGGCCAACTGGCGCTCGACGCGGGTCTCGAGGCTGGACGCGCCGCGATCGTGAGCGACGCCAATGTCGCGGGAATCTATGGGGAAGCGGTCTGCGCCGCGCTGCGCGCCGCCGGCTTTGAACCCACGCTGATCGAGGTCCCGGCCGGCGAGTCGAGCAAATCGCTCGCGATACTCGAGCGGGTGTACGAGCGTCTGACCGCGGCCGAGGTCGATCGTAGGAGTGCGATCTTCGCGCTCGGCGGCGGCGTGGTCGGCGACCTCGCCGGTTTCGCCGCGGCGACCTACCTGCGTGGCCTGCCGCTGGTGCAGCTTCCGACGACGCTGGTCGCGCAGGTCGATTCCGCGCTCGGCGGCAAGACCGCGGTTAACGCGCACACGGCGAAAAATCTGATCGGCGCCTTCTATCAACCGCGCCTGATCGTCGCCGACACGTCGGCGCTCGTGACCCTGCCGGAGCGCGTGTTTCGCGAAGGCCTCGCCGAGGTGATCAAGTACGGCGCGATCATGGAGGCGTCCTTCATCGACTGGCTCGAGCGCGCGATGCCCGCGATCCTGGCGCGCGATCCTGCGACGCTCGAACAGGTGGTCGACCGTTCGCTGCGGCACAAGGCGTTCGTCGTCACCAGCGACGAGCGCGAAGGCGGTTTGCGCAAGATTCTGAACTTCGGTCATACGCTGGGCCATGCGCTCGAGTCCTCGGCGGGCTACGGTACCTATTTCCACGGCGAAGCCGTGGCGATCGGGATGGTCGCGGCGACGCGGCTCTCGAACCGTTATGCCGGCTTCAGCGCCGCCGAGGCGTCACGCCTCGAACGCTTGATCGCGGCGGCCGGGTTGCCGACCGCGATGCCCGACGGATGGCGCAACGAGGAGTTTCTTCAGGCGTTGCGCCTCGACAAGAAGCGCGTCGGCGGCGGCGTCGAGTTCGTGCTGCTCGACCGGCTGGGTCACGCCGTCACGCGCCGGTTGACTTTCGACCAGATCACGTCAGCCGCGTGAGGCGATGCACTCGGCCATCAGCGCGAGTGCGGCCGCCGCGAATTTCAGCATATTCGCATAGCGGTCGCTGACGCCGGTCTGGAGCGTGATCGCGCGCTCGACCGGTCCTGCAACCGCGATCCAGCAGGAACCGGGCGGATGGCCGTAGCTCGTGCCGGTGGGACCTGCCGCCCCGATCTCGGAAATGCCCCACGTCGTCGCGAGTCGCACTCGCGCGCCGCGCGCGATCACCAGCGCCAGTTCCTCGGTACCCGGCTTGATCCCGGTAAAGGCCGAGTCGGGAATCCCGAGCAGATCGCGGCGCGAAGCTCGCGTATAGACCACCGCGCCGCCGAAGAAATAGGCCGACGCCCCCGGCATCGCGAGCAGCGC
>JBOHWF010000436.1:0-4076 GCA_050736455.1 Binataceae bacterium (SeqCode)
GGCCTCGCTCGGCCAGGTCCATCGCGCAAGGTTGAAGAGCGGCGAGGAGGTCGCGGTCAAGATTCAGTACCCCGGGGTTGACGCGACGGTCGAGCAGGACCTCAAGAATCTCAAGCTCCTGCTGCGCGCGCTGCAAACCGTCGCCGGCGATCTGATGCGCCAGAAGATCGACACCAAGACCATCTTCGCCGAGCTCGAGGTGCGCCTGCGCGAGGAACTCGATTACGTCAACGAGGCGCGCAACATCAACGAGTTCCGCCGCTACCTCGCCGACGAGCCCGACGTGCTCATCCCGCGGGTGGTCAAGGAGCTCAGCACGCGGCGCGTCCTGACCATGACCTATCTCGACGGCTACCGGCTGTCTGACGTCTTCGGCGAGCACGCGGACCTGAAGCTGCGCACCTGGGTCGCGCGCAAGTATTACCGGCTGATTTGGCGTCAGATTCTCGAATTCGGCCTGCTGCACACCGATCCGCAGCCGGGCAACTACCTGGTGAGCTATCACCCGCGCCTGGCGATGCTCGATTTCGGCTCAGTGCGCCGCTTCCCCGACGCCATCCGGCGGGCCAATCTGCAGCTCGCGCAGGCGATGCTCGCCGGCGACGACCGCAGCCTCGGCGCGGCGCTGCTCAAGCTCGGCTATCTCGAACGCGGCCAAAATCCAGCGCCCTTGATCAAGGTCATTTACGTGCTCTTCGAGCCGGTCATCATCGACCGCGTTTACCATCCGGACGAATATGACGCGATCGCCAAAGCCGCCGAGGTCGGCGAGATGGCCTTCGCGCACAAGCTCTACAAATCGCCTGCCCACAGCATTTTTCTGCTGCGCGCGCTCGTCGGCCTCGACGGCATTATGAAGGGGCTGGCGGTGCGCACCAATTACTGCACGCTCTTCCGCGAGTGTATCCGCGACGCCACCCACGCCAACGCCCGCCTCAGCCGCGCCCGCTAGGCTAGCGGAGTGTGGTCGCCACGCGGAGCGAGCAGGCGAGTCTGCGAGCTGCGTCAAGATTCAGGCGAGCGCGCCTTCTGGCGCTTCGCGCGAGCCGTCGCTTCTGCAAAAATGCCGCGCGATGTCCCAGCCTCGCCCCCGTCAAGACGTTGCCGCCAGGGAAGATCTCGCGGTGGCCCTCGAACGCCATCGCGACCATCATTTTCGCCGCACGCCGGCGCGGCGAGTCACCGACGAGCGCAGCGCGCTCGCTTTTATCAATGCTAGCGGCTTCTGCGCGGCCTTTACCGCGGGCCTGGGTGTGCCCTGTCTGCGCGAGGCGATCGAGGGTCGCCGCGAGCCCGCATTGCCCCATCACATCCAGCATGACCGCGCCATCATGATGACCTGGCGGCTCAAGGACGAACTGCCGGCGCGCGGCGCGGTCTACTACGGCAAGGTCATCGCGGGCCGCCCCGGCTTTGTCGCGCTCGAGCTGCTGCCAGCCTTCCTGCGTTTGCGCATCGTGGCCGGCGGCTACCGCAGGCTGTACTCCCGCGGTCTCCTATCGCATTGCGCCAAGCTCGCCATGGATACGCTCAGCAGTAATGGTCCGACTGAGACCAAGGCGCTGAAAATCTCGAGCGGCTATGCACAGGCGGGCCGGCGCGCCGAATTCGATCGCGCGATCAAAGAGCTGCAGGAGAAATTTCTCGCTTTCAAGGTCGAGGAGCGCTACGACCCCTTCACCTACGTCTGGGACACCGTCGAGCATCGATGGGCCGGTGCGCTGCGGGAGGCTCGCGCGCTTTCTCCAAGCGCCGCAGCCGATCACTTGGTGCGCGGTTATTTCGCGGTCGCCGGCTTCGGCCATGAGCGCGCCATCGCGCGGATTCTTGGCATCACGCCGGATCAGGTCGAGGCGGCCGCGGTTCGACTCGAGCGCGCGGGCTTCATCCGTCGCCACCAGCGCGTGGCGGGGATCCCTCTGACGATCTCCCGCTTGACGATATTCGATTGATCGGGGCTACGGGGCGCGCCTCTTGGACGAAGACGCAATTGATTCTTAACAGAATCAGTTATCTAAATGTATGCCTAGTAGTTCTAATGTAACTTAAAATGACTGGCGGAAGACTTGTCTTTGTGAGAGGATTCAGGCCACCTAAAGGCCAAACTTGCGCTGAGCGTCGTATGAACGGGAAGTCGTTAGCATTAGTGTCAAACTCGCCGCCGGAGACCGAGCGCCGCTACGTTGCGTTTCCCAACGCGTTGCAGCTGTTACTGATCGGAACAGACGTAGCTTTGGTGGTTTTGGCCTATTTCGCTGCGTTTGGCTTGCGCTTCGACCTGACGCTCTCGCCCCTTTCACATGCGTTGGTCTGGCAGCCCTTGCCCTGGATCCTCGCACTCCAGATAGCCATCTACTTTGCCTTCCGCACGCATCAAATCGTCTGGCGTTACGTCGCGCTGCGGGACGTGATGCGGATCGGTCTGGTCGCGCTCGGCGACTACGTCGCGATCGTGGCCGTAGTCAATCTGTTTTTCGGCTTACCCTGGTACCCGCGGTCGATTTATTTGCTCGATCCGCTGATGGTCGTTGTCCTTTTAAGCAGCGCGCGCGCGGCACGGCGGCTGCTGTATGAATATTCCAACTCGACGCCGACCAAGCGCGTCCTTATCTATGGGGCGGGCGACGCGGGCGAAATGATCGTTCGCGACATGAGCCACACGGCTTATTACGACTACAAGCCGGTGGGTTTCATTGATGACGACCCGGCGAAGGTGGGCCGGCGGATTCATGGTTACCCGGTGCTGGGCACGCGTCACGACGTCAAGCGCGTGGTCGCGCGGCTGGCGCCGGACGAGATCCTGCTGGCGATGCCGCGCGAGAGCTCGGCGACGAAGCGCGAGATCATCAAAGCGCTGGAAGCAGTAAAGTTGCCGGTCAAGACCCTGCCGAGCCTGCGCGACGTGATGCACGGGCACGTAGCGGTTTCTGACATTCGCGAGATCAAGCTGGCCGATCTGCTGGGTCGGGCGGCGATCGATCTCGACCGGGAAAAAGTCCAGCGCTTGATCAACGGCAAGCGGATTCTGGTCACGGGCGCGGGCGGTTCGATCGGCGCGGAACTATGCCGCCAGATTTGGGCGCTGCGGCCGCGCGCGTTGGTGATGTTCGAGAAGCATGAGAACAGCCTCTACGCCATCGATACCGAGTTGCGCGACGCCAGCGATGCCGGCGCCGAGTTGGTGACGGAGGTGGGCGATGTTTGCGATGGCGCGCGCGTCGCCGCAATCCTGGCTGAGCATCGCAGCGAAATCGTGTTTCATGCGGCGGCCCACAAGCACGTTCCGCTGATGGAGAGAAATCCCTGCGAAGCAGTCAAGAACAACGTTTTCGGCACCCGCGTAGTGGCGGCGGCGGCGGTGCGCCAGGGCGTCGAGCGGTTCATCCTGGTCTCGACCGACAAGGCGGTCGATCCGAGCAGCGTGATGGGTGCGTCGAAGCGCGTGGCGGAATTGGTGGTCGAAAGCATCGCGCATCGGCAAAAGTGCAAATTTGGCACAGTTCGTTTCGGCAATGTGATGGGCAGTAATGGCAGCGTCGTTCCGCGCTTTCAGGCCCAGATCAACCGTGGCGGGCCGGTTACCGTGACCGATAGCGAGATGCGCCGCTACTTTATGCTCATCTCGGAAGCGGTGGCCTTAATGCTGCACAGCGCCGCGATAATCGAGTCGGGCGCGACCTACGTGCTGGAAATGGGCGAGCAGATCCGGGTCGAGGATGTGGCGCGCGACATGATCCGGCTGGCCGGGCGGGTTCCTGACAAGGACATCAAGATTGTCTACACCGGCATCCGCGCCGGTGAAAAAATGAGCGAGAAACTGATCGGGGATGACGAACGGGCTTGTCCTACATCGATCAACAGCGTCATGATATTGCGTAGCAAGCAGACGCTTGATCGTGAATGGCTGGCCGAACATATCGCAGTGCTGGGCGCGCACGCCGACGCCGGTCGCGCCGCAGAGGTGACCCGCGAGCTCGAAATTCTGGTTCCGACTTTTCGCTATCGCGGCCAACCCCGGTCGGAGAATGAGGAAGTAATCGATGGCATCAGGTCGCTCCGTCGCGAACGAGCCTAAT
>JBOHWF010000437.1:0-3377 GCA_050736455.1 Binataceae bacterium (SeqCode)
ATCGAGTTCATCGTGGTAGCGCCCCTGCCACTGGATGCCGTGGCTCATGTCGCGGGCGGTCAGGATGAACGGGATGACCAGCATCACCGGGTCGAAGTCATAACCCATCAGGCCGACAAAGCCGAGACCCCAAAGTGCGGAGAGCGTGCCGGTCACGATCGGCGCCCACCAGCGGCTGCGCTGGCCGCCGGTCAGCCACAGGATCAAAATCATGACGCCGACCGCGATGAGGAAGAGCACGTTGACGACCGGCTCGTAATAGTAACCGTAGCCGCGGATGATCGGCTCACCGGCTATATAAATCTTGTTGTTCGCATCCTGATACTTCTTGACGATGTCCTGGACCTGGTAGAAGAGCTGGCGATAATCGAGGCCGCGTTCGTTGAAGGAGGCCGCGATCAGCGCGCTCTTAAGGTCTGGGTTGACCAGCTGTGAAATCGTCGATTGGTTGGCCTGGACTTTCCGCTTCAGGTCCTGAATGCCGGCCTCGTCCGGGGGAATCTTGGGAAACATGAAGGGTTTGATCAGCATCGAGCCGGGCGCGGCCTCGGCGTAGCTGACGCGGTAGGAGGCGAGCGAGAGCACCTGATTGTGGTCAACGCCGGGGAGCTTATCGACATCGGTCTGGATGTCGGTGATTTTCTGCAGGGTGTCCTTATTGAAGATGTCGCCGTGTTGAACCTCAATCATCACCGACAGGATCTGGGCGCCGCCGTACTTGTGCCATTCGTTGTAGAGCTGAACGTTCGGGTGATAGCTGGGGAAGAAGTCGTCGAACTTGGTCGCGATGTTGACCTTGGTGCAGTAGTAAGCGGCGATTGCGCTGATCACGAGCAGCAGAATGCCGATAATCGCGCGGAAGCGCAGAACGAAGTCGCCGATCTTAAAAGACCCAAGATTTACTGAGCTGCTTGCCATTTTTCGCCCGCGTCATCTGTAAGGAGAATTGTTCCGCTCGAACCGACGATCACGCCTTCATTGCCGTCCAGCGCGATATCGGTGAGATCGTTGAAGGTATTCCGCTGGCCTTCCTGCCACGGACCGCCAGAGGTCTGGGTAAAGATGCGGCCGCCGGTACCCAAGGCCCAGGTTTTCTTGCCGTCCGCCGTAATCGCCAGCGCGTAGGTGCCGATGTCCGCGGGTAGCGCGGCTTTCTTCCAGGTTTTGCCACCGTCGTCAGAGGTTGACAATTCGCCGGACAGCCCGGCTGCGATCGCGTGTTGCGGGTCACTGAAGGCGATCGAGAAGAATGGCCCGATAGTGAAATCCTCGATATTGCCGCCGGTGACGATGTTCCAGGTCTGACCGCCATCGGTGGAATTGAGCACGGTAGAGAATTCACCCGCGATCCAGCCGGTGTTTTTATCGGTGAAGGTGACGTCGAACAGGGTCAACAGCTTCGGACACTTTTCCGTCTGCCAATGCTCGCCGCCGTCGGTGGTGCGGACAATGATGCCGTCGCTGCCGACCGCGACGGCGTTCTGCGCGTCGACGAGGCAGACCTTCATGAGATTCTTCGTGGTGCCGCTGTCAACCGCCTTCCAGGTTTCGCCGCCGTCGGTCGAGCGCAGGATGGTGCCGAGCTCGCCGACGATCAGCGCGGTCTTGCCGTCGGGCGCGAAACGGATCGAATACAGGTCGCGATCCTGAAAGAGATCGTTGCCGTCGCGCTCGTGCAGCGTCTGTCGCGTCCAGGTTTGACCCTTATCGGTGGAAGTCAGCAGTGCGGCCTTGGCGCCGACGACAAAAATTGCGCCGTCGGGCCGGATGGCGGCACTGAAGAGATGCATCCAGGGCGGCGCACCCGTGGTTTTGGGTCCTTCGATCGTCGCCCGCGCACTCGGCGCGCCGACGACGATCATCAGCGCACAGGCGAGCGCCAGCATCCAGATTTTCCTGCTTATGTAACAATTATCTTTCAAGCGCGAACCCCACCTGCGTTAGCTGCATGAAAACGAGCCGGTCCACCGACCGGGAGTTGAGCACGCGGTTTCGCCTCTATCATGAGACCGATGCTTTGACTCCCCGTCAGGCTCGCCTTCACCTCGATCTTAAAGAACCAGCGCGAGTCTTCTTCCCCAAGTGTGCATTCGACTACATCACGTCCGACGCGGCTGTCAAGAGAAGGCCGCCCCGAGGCGGGGGTTAGTTCGAAGGGCTGATGATCGATCCCTCTCGGCGAGAACTCCGAGTTGCCGGGTGCTTTCTCCGGGAACATTAAAGTTGAGCTCCTGACGCGAAAATCAGGCTCCTGATGCGACCGCGTTGGCCGTATCAGAGACCTGCGAACACTGGAATGTGAGCGTCGAGAAAAGCCGAAGAGAATTGAGGAGGATCGGTGCCGACGCGATAGTCGCGAGAACAAGGCTGGCCGAAACTTAATCCGAACGGCCGCTCCATGCGTAATGCTAGATAGGAACCAAGCCATTGGAGGGACAACGCGAAATGATCAAGAGCCGATTAATGCGCGCCGGAATAGCTTTGGCGATGCTTACTGCCGCGGTCACATTCACGGTGAACAGCGCTTTCGCGCAGTTGAGCGCCAATCAGACGCTGGGCTTCGGCAAAGGCAAACTGTCAACTTTCACTTACACTCAAAATTTTGACTGCATCGATGAGCCTGGCAGCGATCTCAATTTCAATGGCATCAACATGGAGAGCGACCCGACGGAGCTGCAGACGCCGATTTGCCGCGCCGGGCAGCAGCCGACGATCGATCCGACCGGCGCGGCGATAGGCAGAGCCAACGTGCTCTTCGTTATCGTGCCGATGTTTTCCGTAAACCCGGATACCAACCCGAACGATGCCTTACCCTGTCCCAGCACCCTTCCAGCGTTTGCGCCAAATGTCATCGGTGGCGTGACGACGCCGGTGAACGAGGTCTGCGGTAACGCGCTTGGGAGCTTCCTGATCGCGAACTTTAAAAGCATTCCGGACTCCTTCAGGATCAAAAGTGCGCTCGATCCCGGAATCACCACGCAGTGCCCCAACCCGACCGATCCAGAAGGGTCATGCACCACCCATACGGGGACACTCGATCTCGCGGCGGCCCTGAAACTGCCGGGCAACGTCGTCACGCCGACGGTGAATCACAGCCATGTAATCAACCAAGACCTCGGGAAGAAAAAGCCTCAGTGGTGGCAGGTCGTCGATGTCTCCGTGAACGATCCGGCGGTGTGGCCGGACGCGGCCGGCACCACGGGGCTAACCTCGCTCAAGGCGATCCGCACGGCGCAAGCGACCCCGAGCACGGTAGTCGGCGCGCCGGCCGGTACAATGCAGGCCAACGGCGACGTTGCGACGAATTTCTTTCTTTTCTTCGGCGTACAGAAGAATAACGGCAGTTCGATGGCGGGCATGTCCGGCATGTAGGATCC
>JBOHWF010000438.1:0-5780 GCA_050736455.1 Binataceae bacterium (SeqCode)
CTTCCAGCGGGAACTGATGGGTAACCAAATCCCGCGCGCTGATTACTCCGCGCGCGACCAGCGCCAGGGCTTCGCGCGTATCATCGGGGCCGCAGGAGTAACTCGGAATCAGGCGCGTTTCGTTGAAGTAGAGGTCGTGCGGGCGGACGATTAATTCGTCCTCGGGCGGCGCTGCGGTGAACTGGACGACGGTGGCGCCTTTGCCCGCGGCTGCGATCCCCGAGCTGAGGGCCGCCGACGTTCCGGGACCCACAATCACGACATCCGCCATCGCGCCGCCGGTTAGCGCGCGCACCTGATCGGCGAGGTCTTTACCTGAGTCCTGGCCGTTGACCACGATGCCATGATCGGCACCGAGTTCCGTCGCGCGCCGCGCGCGCGTCTCGAACAAATCCGCGCCGAGGATCAGCCCCGCACCGAGATGACGCGCAATCCGCACATGCATCATGCCCATGATGCCCAGCCCAATCACCAGGATGGATTCGCCCGCGCACAGCCCCGAGCGCCGCAGCGACTTAACCACGCAGGCGGCCGGTTCGATCAGCACGCCGTTCAGATCATCGATCGCGTCGGGCAGCTTGAAGCTGTCGCGCTGATTGGCCGCGGCGACGATAAAATATTCAGCCATCCCACCGGGCGTGAGCCTGGTCGCGCGCCAAGTGGCGCATTGCACGTAGTGGCCGCGCCGGCACGCCGCGCAATTGAAGCACGGGGCATGATGATGGACGAAGACCCGATCGCCGGGGCGAAAGCCGCGCACCTCTTTGCCGGCTTCCTCGACCACGCCGACCGGCTCATGGCCCAGCACCAGCGGCGCTTTGCGCCGGATGTACCAGGGCATGATGTCACCCGAGCAGATGCCGCAGGCACGGGCGCGCACAAGTAGGTCGCCGGCTCCCACGTCAGGGCGCGCGCTCTCCTCGACCCGGATATCGCCGAAATCGTACAGTCGAGCAACTCGCATATTAGCTAGAACTGTGGGTGCGCCGGGTCTCGATGTCAACCTCGCGAGACTCGAGCGCCGCGTGTTAGCATTCGGCGATGGCCAGGCCGGTTTGTCCGCCGATTGCCGCCGACGTGATCGCCGAGGTCGGCGACGCGATCGTTTTTATCGAGCGCAAGAATTTCCCGCCCGGCTGGGCGTTTCCCGGCGGCTTTGTCGAGTTCGGCGAGACCGTCGAGCAGGCCGCGGTGCGCGAGGCGCGCGAGGAGATTTCGCTCGAAGTGGAATTGCGCGCGCTGCTCGGCGTCTATTCGCGGCCCGATCGCGATCCGCGCGGGCAGACGATTACGGTGGTGTATATCGGACGCGCGACGGGCGAGCCGCGCGGCGCCGACGACGCCCGCTTGGCGCGGCTGTTCTTGCCCTCGGCGCCGCCCGCGCCTCTCGCCTTCGATCACGCGGAAATTCTCGCCGACTATCTGCGCTTGCTGAAAACCGGCGAGTTCCCGACGCCCTGGCGCCGGGGATCGGCTCCGCGATTTTGAATTGCGAAGTTCCGCTACCAATCGCCTGACAATAGCCTCTGCCGCGGCCTGTCTGGTGCTCCTTCTGCCCAACTTTGCTTCGGCTCAACCGTGGAAACTCCACTGCTGGCCACGGAAGGTGTATCGGGGAGGCTTTTTCACCGTGGATTTGCCGGCGCACAAAGACTACGAGCTCGCCATCCATGGACCTGGACGGGAATGGTTTCTGATTTCTTTCAAGCCGGGAAAGGCTGACCGCATTGGTCCGGTGATATCGGCGAAGGCTTTCGCCGCGATCAGCCAGATTACGATCTCAACCCGTACCGCGCGCGGCTCGTTATCCAGCTCGTGGACGTTGAACCATCCGCGCGCGCTAAGACGGCCGCAAAAAATCTTTACACGGTCCGCCCGGTACCAAATATTACTTGGTCCCGCCATCGGCTCGTATGACGGGCTAGTCGATACGTGCTGGATCGATTACCACGATTACGCGGAACCTAAAATTGGCGCACCTCTTCGACTGCGCTAGCGCGGCGGCAGAGCGGTGCTGCTTCTGCCGGGCCTTGTTTCAGCTCAACCGTGGAAACTCCACTGCTCACCCGAGAAGGTCTATCGGGGCGGTTCTTTTACCGTGGATTTGCCGGCGCACAAAGACTACGAGCTAGCCATCTTGGGCGATGGCGGGAAAATGTTGATAATTTCCTTCAAGCCAGCAAAGGCCGATCGCATTGGCCCAGTGCTATCAGCGAAAGCGTTCGCTGCGATGAACCAGATTACGATCTCGACCCGCACCGCGCGCGGCTCGTTAATCCAGCTCGTGGACCTTAAACCGTCCTCGGGCGTTAAAACGGCCGCAAAAGATCTTTACACGATCTTCCAGCTACGAAATACTACTCGGTCCCGCGATCGGCTCGTATGATGGGCTAGTCGATGCGTGCTGGGTCGATTATTACAACTACCCCGACCCAAACAATCCCAAACCTGGCGAACCGCGCTAGCGATCCAGTCGCTTGAGCAGGTGCTCGAGGCGGTCGAAGGCCTCGTTGAGGTTCGCGATCGAGGTCGCATAGCTCATCCGCACATGGTCCGGCGCGCCGAAGTCGTTGCCGCCGACGAGCGCGACCTGCGCCTCGTTGAGCGCAAGCTCGGCGAACGAGTTGCCGTCGATGATCTGTTTGCCGTCGAGGCGCGCGCCGATCAGCGCCGCAATATTCGGGAAGGCATAGAACGCGCCCTGCGGCACGTTGGGCAGCTTGAAGCCGTCGAGGCGACGCACGCGCTCGACCACCAATTCGCGGCGTGTGCGGAACTCGGCCATCATCGACTTGATTTCGTCCTGCGGCCCGGCCAGCGCCTCAACCGCCGCGGCCTGCGTGATCGAATTAGGATTGCCGCTGTTCTGGCTCTGCAGGCGGGTCGCCGCCGCGATCGCCTCGCGCGGGCCGGCGGCGAAGCCGATCCGCCATCCCGTCATCGCGTAGGCCTTTGACAGCGAGTTGAAGATGATCCCCTTGGCTTTGAGCCGCGGCTCGACCTGAAAAACATGCGGCGCGGGACCGTCATAGACGATGTGCTCGTAAACGTCGTCGGACATCACCCAGAGATCGGCGTCGAGCAGGATTTTCGCAATCGCCGACAGTTGCTCGGCCGAATAGACCGCGCCGGTCGGATTCGACGGCGAGTTCAGGATGATCCCGCGGGTGCGCGGCGTCAGCGCGCGGCGCAGCCGTTCCGGATCGAGCATGAAGCCGCTCTCTTCCGGGCAGGGCACCAGCCTGGCCTCGGCGCCGCTCAGATTCACCATCGCGACGAAACTTACCCACGCCGGCGTCGGGATGATCACCTCGTCGCCCTCGTCGAAAAGCGCGGCGATGACGTTGGCCTCGGCCTGCTTGCCGCCCGCCGACGCCACTATTTCGGCGGCTTCATAATCGAGGCCGTTGTCGCGCTTGAGCTTGACCCGGATCGCCTCTTTCAGCGCTGCGGTGCCGCTGACCGGCGTGTAATGCGTCATGCCGTCGGCGAGCGCGCGCCGCGCCGCCTGCTTGATCCGCTCGGGCGTGTCGAAATCCGGCTCGCCCGCGGCCAGCGAGATGATATCGACGCCGGCGGCCTTGAGCTCGGTGGCGCGCGCCTCGGCGGCCATCGTGGCGGAGGGTTTGATCGCGGCGATGCGGCGATTAAGTTTGATCATCTGCGAGGCTTATCGGCGGAAGCTATCTGAGGACTCAGAGTGTACCTGCCGGCGCGCTGGCGCAAAAGTCGCGGGGGAAAAAGTGCAGAACGTCGGCGACCGCCGGCGACAATCAGGATTCTTAACGCAGCTCGCAGACTCGCCTGCTCGCTTCGGCGCGCAGCGCGCCTCCACTAGCCCCTACTCAACCTTGAGCTTGACGCGCAGGCGATTCATCACCGCCTCCGGCACCAGCTCGGGCAACCGTTTGCCGAAGCCGGCGACTTCCTTGATCAGGCGCGACGCGGTGAAAAACAGCTTCGGGTTGGCGAAGAGAAAGACGGTCTCGACCGTGGCTTTCATCTGCTTGTTCATCGACGCCATCTGCAGCTCGTAATCGAAGTCGGTGACCGCGCGCAGGCTGCGGATAATGACCTGCGCGCCGATGCGCTCGGCGTAATCGACGCTGAGGCCGCTGAACTTGTCGACGCGCGCCTTCGGCTCTAGATCGCGGATGGTCTCGCGGGTCATCTCGACGCGCTCGTCGGCGGTGAACAGCGCCGAGTCCTTATGCGGATTGTAGGCGATCGCCACGATCACTTCGTCGAAAATCGCCACGCTGCGGCGAATGATGTCGATATGGCCGAAGTGGATCGGGTCAAAGCTGCCCGGGTAGATCGCGATAAGCGGGCTGTGTTCGATGCCTTTATTCGCCATGCACAGTCACATCGCCGACGGCGGCCGCCGTGAGGCGCCGGTAAAGGGCGATCCGGTGATCGCCGACGGTTGCCTGATTGGCGCATTCGAACTCCGCAACCTGGAGCGTCGGCGCGCGATGGAATTGCCGCACGATGACAATTCCGTGACTGTCTATTAAATCCTGTCGGGCCAGCTTGGCAAGTACTTCCGCACTCGAGTCACGCTTGAACGGCGGATCGACGAAGACCAAATCGAAACGCTCGCCATGCTGCGCGAGTTCGGCCAGCGCGCGCGTGGCCTCGCTTACCATGATGCGGCCCCGCGCTTCGAGGCTGAATTGACGCAGATTCCGCGCGATCGTCGCGGCGGCGTCGCGCGACGAATCGACGAAGACAGCCGCCGCGGCGCCGCGCGACAAAGCCTCGATGCCGAGCGAACCGCTGCCGGCGAAAAGATCCAGCACGCGAGCGTCGGTAATCGCGCGGCGCGCGGCGATGCGCGAGAAAATCGAGGCGCGCACCCGCGCCGTCGCCGGGCGGGTCTCCATCCCGCGCGGCGCAACGATCCGCCGGCCGTGCGCCTCCCCGGCGATTACCCGCAAGTCTGATTGCTCCTCATCGTTGAACGAATAGCCGTAACGTCGCGCGCCGACAACCCGCCGTGCAGTGCGCGGATATCACTTGCGCCTTGAGGCTCTGGCGCGTAAGCGCGATTTCGGCTACCTCTAACTGGATTTTGACGTGGGAATTGAGCTGTTTATCAGCGCGATCAAGGCGCTCGTCATCCTGGTGCTGGTGCTCACCCTGACCGCGGTCCTGCTGTGGTTCGAGCGCAAGGGCGCGGCCCTGATTCAGGATCGAATTGGCGCCAATCGCGCGGCGATCTTCGGGGTTGGCCGCAAGCTCGGGCTGCCGAACTTCGGCTTCGTCAACACGCTGCTGGCTGACCCGATTAAGCTGTTCATGAAGGAAGACTTCGTGCCCGCCGGCGCTGATCGCCTGGTGCATGGGATCGCCCCCTTTCTGGCGCTGTTCCCGGTGCTGATCGCCTTCGCGGTGGTGCCGATCGGGGACGTCCTGAAAATCGGTTCGCGCTCGATCAATCTGCAGGCGGCGAGCCTCGACGGCGGCGCGCTGTATATTCTCGCGGTGCTGGGCGTCGGCGTCTACGGCGTCGCGCTCGGCGGCTGGGCGTCGAATAACCGCTGGGCGCTGCTCGGCGGAATCCGCGCTACTGCGCAGATGATCTCGTATGAGATCGCGATGGGCCTGGCGATTATCGCGGTCGTCATCACCTACGGCACCCTCAATTTGCAGGCGATTTGCCATGCGCAGGGCGGCGTCTGGTTCGGCTGGCTCCCGCGCTGGGGGATTTTGCTGCAACCGCTCTCGTTCCTGCTCCTGCTGACGGCCGGGATGGCCGAGTCCAAGCGCGTACCGTT
>JBOHWF010000439.1:0-2740 GCA_050736455.1 Binataceae bacterium (SeqCode)
GTCACCAACAGGGTCGCCCTAACGCCGGTGGCCATTCGCGAGGGGCACGCTTTCGCCGAGACGGTTTTCGGCGGCAGGCCGGAGGCCGTCGTGCATAGCAACATTCCGACCGCTGTGTTCTCGACACCGGAACTCGGCTGCGTCGGCCTGACCGAGATGGACGCGCGAGAAAAATTCGATTGCGTCGATATTTATCTTGCGAGTTTTCGCCCTTTGAAGGCGACGCTCTCCCGGCGGAAAGAGAAAACCCTGATGAAGATTGTTGTCGATGGCTTAAGTGATTGCGTCCTGGGCGTGCACATCCTCGGCGAAGACGCGAGCGAAATGGCGCAAATTTTGGGAATTGCCGTGAAAATGGGCGCCAAAAAGGCCGATTTCGACGCGACCATGGCGCTGCATCCGACCTCGGCGGAAGAGCTCGTCACGATGCGCACGCGCACCGCGCGGTTCAAGCGGGAGATCGCGGGCCCGGAAGGCCCGGATTCTGGGCCGCTTGATGAGGGGTAGCGTATCGGGGAAATCTGGTAATCGATTGTCCGTCGACCCCTGCCGACCTCATTTTCGGAAACCTTGCCACTTGCAGCATGGAACCGCAAACCGGTCTTGATCGTGATCGCCGCAATCAGGTGACGATCCCAAGTCAAAACAGCTCCGGACGTCCTTTACTCGTTCGGGCGCGTGCAGGCATCAGTTCTGCCGCCCAGCGTAGTGAGCCGGGCCACCAGTTGCGCCAGATTATCGGCCGAATCGAGGGCTTGGTCGATCGTTGTGATTTTCTCTCGAATCGTCGGGCCGTCCAATGCGCCGCCGCCGTGATGCACACCCAGAATGTGAAAGAATTCATGGGTGATCACGTCGCGGCGGCAGTTGGGCCCGTCGGGATTGAAAAAAGAGTCGCCGCAGTCCGTCCCCCGGTCCGCATCACCGGGGGTATTGCCATGATAGTTCGTCGTCGGGGTGGTGCTCCCCTGCACTAGGATCGGACCGCCGCGCTGCAGGGGAGGGTCGGTGTTCTTGGAGGTCTTCAGGTTAAGATTGCGGTTCATCAGGTCCCTGGCGGACTGGAGCTGAGAGACGGGTCCCTTGCCCGAGCCCGGGAGCACATTCAGCCACACTATCACCGCGGTATATGTCTCCGAGGCGATTGGCCCGAGCGGGTTCTTGGAGGCTTTAAGCTCCTCTATCAGCGTATCCATTTTCGCAATCGCGTCCCGCAGCGAGTCTCTGCTGTCCTTGAGGGCTTGTTGCATGATCTGTGCATCGGTCGACGGCCCCGCCCCGACCGCGCCCATGGGCGCAGCCGTTGCCGCGGCTATGAGAAACCCCAGTTGCAGGCTGGGCATCGGGCGGGAATCTCCGCTGGTGTAGAGGTAGTCTTTGTGCCGAAAGATGAGGCACCCGACTCTGCCCGTCGGCGGATTCTCTAACTTATACAGTTCCTTATCCAATTCGGCGATTGTCATCTTGCCCACGATATCGTCGGCCTTGGTCTGCTAGCTCCGATTGATGATGTGGCGTTTCTTCTTGAACGCCAGTACAGCCCTGGCGGTGGAAGGGCCATATTTCTTCCCTATCAACTCACCCGCATCGATACTCAGGTTATCCAGTATAAAGAGCGCGGCCTGGATCTTCGAAACGTAATCCCCGACGGCACCCAGCAGAATGTGGGCGGAATCCATGGTCAGGCATGCTTTCAGTTTCGCATCGCCCGCGAAAAGCTGTGATCGCAACATGGCGCGTCTCCTCGGATGGGAATTCTTTCCCTCTACGGGCGCCAAAGAGGATAAGCAGCCTGGCGGCTGCCGAGTCGCAACGAGTATAGCACCAATTGCATCAGGTCGATCCTTTTCGACAGCTTAAAGTTGGAATTGCGCGATCTCCAGCGTGACGTGTTACCCGATTATGCGGCGACGTCAAGAATCTGATTGGAAGGCTTCTCGGCGCGACTCTGCCCGCCGTCCATCTTGCGCATAGTGATCTGGTCGGAGGCCGACTGCGCCTGGAAGAGCATTGCAAAAGTTTCAGTTTATGGCACCAAAGTCTGCGTTTAGATCCCATGCGCACGCGCACCGCGCGGTTCGAGCGGGAGATCCCCGGCCCGGAAGGCCCCGACTCGGGGCCGCTCTGCGAAGGGTAGAGTTTGCGTTTCCACGTCGCATTTTCGAAAATCTCTATATTAAGGCGGTCTTGAATTCGCACGGTTTAGGACACGGCCCCGGGAGTTGGAAGATATGCTCGCAAATTGCTGGTCGCCCGCCAGTTGGAGACGCAAGCCGATCGAACAGGTGCCCCCATTATGCGGACCAGCCCGCGCTGGACGGGGTCGAGCGCCGGCTCACGGACCTTCTGCCGCTCGTTTTCGCACGCTTTGCTGCTGGCCCCGATACATGCCGCGTGCCCCCGCCCGTCCAGCTCTAAAGTCGAGCCGCATATTGCGGGGCGTGCGCGGCGCATTGCTTTCCGCGGTCGTGCTTTTCGGCCTGGTTGCGCCATTCGGTGACATCGCTCACGCACATGACCCGGCGTCGAATCCGACAGGCCATAAGGAGACTCCCGTGGCGGTGGTCCCGGGAGCCGATCAACCATCGGTCGCTTCGATCGTTCCGGCGCTGGGGGATTTCAAGAAGGGTCTGCTCGATCGCGGCATCAACTTCCAATTGAGCTACATCCAAGACACGTTCGGAAATCCCATAGGTGGGGTCAAGCGAGGCGCCACCTACGGAAGCGTGCTCTATATGGC
>JBOHWF010000440.1:0-16396 GCA_050736455.1 Binataceae bacterium (SeqCode)
CAAAACAACAGACCATGTGGCTTGGCCACATGGTCTGGAGACGTGCCGCGCCATCGACGGCGCTCGACGAACTACATCAGGCCTAAGCGGCCTGCGCGCCCAACGCCTCTTTGGCGGCACGCACCAGGTCACTAAACAATTGATCGCGATTCAGCGCGAGCACCGCCAACTGCTTGCGATCGAGTTCGATGCCCGCCTGCTTGAGGCCGTGGATAAAGAGGCTGTAGCTCAGGCCGTGCTCACGCACCAGGGCGTTGATCCGAGTGATCCAGAGCGCGCGAAAATTGCGCTTCTTCTGCTTGCGGTCGCGATAGGCGTAGGTCAGCCCCTTCTCGAAGGTGTTGCGAGCCTGCCGGTAAAGCTTCCGTCCGCCGACGAAACCCGACGCGAGCTTGAGCTGTCGTTTATGGCGGCGACGGGTCTTCGGTCCGCCTTTGGCGCGAGGCATATAGGATTCTGTCCTTCCCTACTTTGATTGGCGCGGGCCCGGCTAACGCCCTCTACAAGTATGGCAGCAACCGGCGCATCGTCGCGCTGTCGGTCTTGTTCATCACCCCCGCCGCGCGCAGATGACGCTTGCGGCCGCGGTTCTTGCTCGACAGCAAATGACGCAGGTTCGCGTGCTTGTACTTGGCCTTGCCGGTCTTGGTGAATTTGATCCGCTTGGCGGCGCAGCGCGAAGTTTTGATTTTGGGCATAATTCTTTTTTCTATCGCGGCGTCAGCAAGACCGACATGTTCCGTCCTTCCATCCGGACCGAGCCGTCGGGCTGCGCCACTTCGCGCACCTGTTCGACGATTCCGTCGATCAGCGCCCGGCCGAGCTCAGGATGGGCCATCTGCCGCCCCCGAAACGAAATCGAGAGCTTAACACGCTGCCCTTCGCCAACAAAGCGCCGGATGTGTTTAACCTTGAACTCGACGTCATGCTTGTCGGTAAGCGCCCCCATCTTCACTTCCTTGATCGTGCTGGCGGAAGAGCCTTTCTTCGAGTCGTGGGCTTTTTTCTTGAGCGCGTAGCGGTATTTGTCAAAATCCGTGATCCGGCATACGGGCGGCTGAGTCGTCGAGGCGACTTCGACGAGATCGAGTCCCTGACTTTCGGCCAGTCGCAGGGCGTCGCGAACGTTCATGATGCCGGCCTGCTTGCCATCGGCGTCGATGACCCGCACCTCGGGTGAGCGAATCAGGTTGTTGTGGCGGATGGCTGGTTCGCGCGATGGCGGTGTACGAAAATCTCTACGAATAAATCACCTCCCCCGGTCGCTCGACCGGGCTTAAATTGAGCGTTACGAGCATGGAACGCAAGGATTCAATTCAAAAGCTTACGATGGCAGCGGTTCGCTGGCGACGAGCGTCAGGAATTCGTCAAGCGTGAATGTGAGATCCTTCGCGCCGCGCAGCTTGCGCACCGAGACCCGCCGGTCGACGGACTCGCGCTCACCGACTATCGCCATATACGAAACTTTGGCCAGTTCGGCTTCACGAACTTTGAACCCGAGTTTTTCATTGCGCAGGTCAGCGCTCGCGCGGAAGCCCTTCGCTTTGAGCTGAGCGCCAACCTCGGCAGCGTAACTCTCCACTTTTTCGCTCAGCGAGAGCACGCGCACCTGTTCGGGCGCGAGCCAGAAGGGCAGGACGCCGCCGGTATGCTCGAGCAGTACGCCGATAAAGCGTTCGAGCGAGCCCAGGATCGCCCGATGGATCATCACCGGACGCTCCTCGGCGCCGGCGCTCGAAGTGTAGGTCAAGGCAAACCGCTCGGGCAGATTGTAGTCGAGCTGGATGGTCGCGACCTGCCATTTGCGTTTCAGCGCGTCGGGCACGTAGATCTCGATCTTGGGGCCATAGAACGCGCCTTCCTTCGGATTGATCTCAAATTCCACCTGATTGCGGCGGAGCGCGTTGGCGAGCTTTTCCTCACTCATGCGCCACTGTTCTTCACTGCCGAGATGCAAATCGGGCATCGTCGCGAGCTTGAACTCGGGGTCCGCGAAACCCAGCGTCGTATAGATCTCGCGGACCATCGCGAGGTTCATCGCGACTTCGTCTTCGATCTGCGCCTCGGTGCAGAAGATGTGCGCGTCGTCCTGCGACATCACGCGCACCCGCGTCAGGCCATGCAGCACGCCCGAGCGCTCGGCGCGATGGAGCCGCGAGAACTCAGCGATGCGCAGCGGCAGATCGCGATAGGAGCGCTTCTCGGCGCGATAGACGAAAGTATGGCCCGGGCAGTTCATCGGCTTGACCCCGTAGCCCTGCCGCCAGCCCTCGGCGCCGGTGTCGATCGTCGCGTTATCGGCCTCAGGGTCGGGCGCGAGAAACATGTTCTCGCGAAAATTCTCCCAGTGCCCGGATTTGTGCCAGAGTTCATTGCGGAAAATCTGCGGCGTGATCACTTCCTCGAAACCATAGCGCCGATAGAGCCGCCGGACGTAATCCACCAGCCCGTTAAAAATGATCAAGCCCTTGGGTAAATAGAAGGGCTGGCCCGGCGCGATCGGATCGAACAGAAATAAGCCCATCTCACGGCCGATGCGGCGGTGGTCACGCTGGCGCGCCAGTTCGACCAGCTTCAGATGTTCCTCGAGCGCCTCCTTGCTCGCGAAGGCCGTGCCGTAAATCCGCGAGAGCATCGGATTGTGCTCGTCGCCGCGCCAGTATGCGCCGGCGACACCGGTCAATTTGAAGGCGCGGATGTACCGCGTCGAGGGGACGTGCGGACCGCGGCACAGATCGATCCAGTCGCCCTGCCGATAGATCGAGACGCGCTCCTCGGGGATGCCCCGCAAAATCTCGACCTTGTAGTGCTCGCCCATCCGCTCGAAGGTTGCGATCGCCTCGGCGCGCGCGACCTCGCTCCGCTGGACCTTGAGGTCGGCCTTGGCCAGCTCGCGCATCTTCTGCTCGATCTTCGGCAGATCCTCGACCGTGAAGGGCTGAAGCGGCGCGAAGTCGTAGAAGAAGCCATCCTCGATCACCGGACCGATTGTGACCTGGGTGCCGGGAAACAGGCTTTGCACCGCCTGCGCCATCAGATGGGCGGTCGAATGCCGGATGATTTCGAGGCCTTCGGGGCTGTCTGCGGCGATCGGCTCAACCACCGCGTCCTGCTCGAGCGGGCGGCCAAGATCGACCAATTTGCCGTCGACGCGCGCGGCGATAACGTCGCGGTTGGCCTTGAGATCGAGCAGCTCCCGCACTGGCGTACCCGTCGCTACAGTGCGCGGCTGCCCGCCGGCGGTGACGGCGATTTCAGCCGACATGGTCTTCAATGATCATGGATTTCAGCGGTCATGGATTTGAGCAGCAATCGCGATGGCGCCGGAAGCGGGAGGGCACGATACTGGTAGGCACGGGCGGGATTGAACCGCCGACCCCTTCCGTGTCAGGGAAGTGCTCTCCCGCTGAGCTACGTGCCTGTGAGCGCAAACTGGATGCAAGCCGACCGGAAGGTTAAACAATATTCTTGCGCGCGGCAATCAAGCTTGGCCGCCGGCTGACCGCGCGTCGGCAGCCAGAAGGCCTTTACCCGGAATGTAATTGACTTCAAGCCGGACGCCGTCGGGGTCTTCGAACAGCACCGAGTAGTAGCCCGGCGCCCAGCGTCCGACTTCCGGGGCGCGCACGATCGTCGCGCCCAGATCGCGCACCAGCCGATGCACCGCGTCAACGTCTTCGCGCGAACGCGCGCGGAAACAGACGTGATGCAGTCCCGGGCGTCCCTGCTTAAATCGCGTCCCGCGATACTCCCGCGCGCTGCGCGCGATGCCGAACCCGGTCCTGCCACCGATGCAATAGAGATCGTCGGGTTCGTCGCGCACTACAAAAGTCAGTCCAAGAAACGGCAGCAACCGGCGATAGAACGGCGCGCACTCCTCGAATTTATCGACGGTAAGATAGATGTGTGCAACGCCGTTGATTTCCACGCCGGATGCTCGCTTCCCACTCTTAGCATCTGCGCGACAGTCGCGCGACCCTCCAGCCCCCATCTGCTAAGCTGGGCGACGGCGAGGGCCGAGATGGATCGCGAGCGAATCATCGTATTTTCCTTCTTCGGCCTGCTCGCCTTCATCACCTACGAATTCTACGTCGTCATCTCGCCCTTCCTGACCGCGATTACCTGGGCGATTCTCCTGGCGTTTATCGCCCATCCGGCGTTGCTCGCTCTCAACCGGCGGATCAAGAGTCGTTCGACCTGCGCGCTGATCATCACGATCGCCCTCGCGCTTGGCGTGATTCTGCCGGCCGTCTGGCTTTCGACTCATCTCGTGCGCGAGGCGCAGTCGCTCTTTCAGGACATTTCACAAGTCTCCGCCGGCGGCGGTCTGGCGCAGACCGGGAACTGGATTCGCCAGACCGGGCTGGGCATGCGTCTCGATCACTTCTTGGTCGGACGCGGACTCAAGCTCGAGGACGAGATCAGCTACGTCGCACTGCAGGGCGCGAGGACTCTAAGTCAGTTTGTGCTTAAAAATGGCGGCGCGGTGGCTGGCAACGTCGCGGTTTTCCTCTTTCATTTCTCGGTCGCGCTGATCACTTTCTTCTATCTCTTACGCGATGGCGGGGCTTACTACGAGCGCGTGCGTGAACTCACGCCGCTGCACGAGCAGGACAAGGAAGCCGTCTTCGAGACCCTGCGCCTGACCCTCTCCTCGGTGATGCGCGGGCTCATCCTGACCTCGCTGCTGGACGGCCTCGCGCTGGGCCTCGGCTATCTCGTTTTGGGCGTGCCGTACTGGGAGTTGCTGGCGATTCTGAGTGCGCTGCTCGGCTTGCTGCCGCTGGGCGGCACCGCCCTGGTATGGATCCCGGTGGCGGGCTACCTGTTGTACGCCAGCGGCTGGACCGCGGCGATAATCCTCGCGGTGTGGGCGGCGCTGACGCTCGCGGTGATTGACAACGTGATCAAGCCGCTGGCGATGGGCCATGACAGCGGGCTGCCGACGGTCGCGCTGTTTTTCGGCCTCGCCGGCGGGGTCGAGGCCTATGGCCCGCTGGGGATCTTCGCGGGCCCGGCGGTGATCGCAGTCTTTGCCGCTTTGTTGCGGGTCTATCAACGCACCTACGTCAACGAAGAGCCGCTGATCGTCGCGCCGCCGCCGGAAGTCGGCGCTGTGCCCCGCCACCACAAGCGCAAGTTGAAAGAAGCGCTCGCCCGTCCGGGCTGGCGGCATTTCGGTCCGAAACGGTAAATTCCTCTCAGATCGATGAACGACGTCAACCAAACGCATGCGCTCTCGATCATTGAGCGGCTGCGCCGCGAAGGCTTTGCTGCATATCTCGCCGGCGGCTGCGTGCGCGATCGGCTCCTTGGCGTTATCGCCAAAGACTACGACATCGCCACCGACGCGCGCCCGGAAGTCGTCCAGCGCCTGTTTGACCACACGATCGCGGTGGGCTCGCGGTTCGGCGTGATTGTCGTCGTTGTCGCAGACCATCACTTTGAAGTAGCCACCTTTCGCGCCGACGCCGAGTATCACGACGGCCGCCGCCCGTCGGCCGTGCGCTTTGGGACGATCGAAGAAGACGCCCGCCGCCGCGACTTCACGATCGGCGGGATGTACTACGATCCCGTCGCCGATCGCGTGATCGATCTGGTTGGCGGCCGCCGCGACTTGCGTGCCGGCGTGATTCGCGCGATCGGCAGCCCGGCCGAGCGCTTCGAGGAGGACCATCTGCGCATCCTGCGCGCTGTGCGCTTCGCCGCGCGCCTGGACTTCACGATCGCGCCCGCGACCTGGGACGCGATGCGGGCTCACGCGCCCTCCATTCAGCGCATCGCTGCCGAGCGGATCGGCGACGAGCTCGTCAGGATCATGACTGAGGGCGGAGCCGCGCGCGGGCTTGATCTGCTGGCCGCGAGCGGGCTCGCGGCGGTAGTGCTGCCCGAGCTGCTTCCGCTCGTGGACTGCCCGCAACCGCCGAACTTCCATCCCGAGGGTGACGTTTACCGCCATACCCGCCTGATGCTCTCGATGCTCGAGCCTGGATGCGCCGAGACGCTCGCGTTCGGCGCGTTGCTGCACGATATCGCCAAGCCTCAGTGCCTCGCCGTCGCCGCCGACGGCAAAATGACGTACTACGGCCATACCGGGCAAGGTGCGGAGGTCGCCCGCGAAATCATGCGGCGGCTCAAACGCCCGCGCGTCGTGCAGGAGCAGGTCGCTTACCTGGTGCGCGATCATCTGCGGATGTGCATGGCGCCGCGGATGCGGCCGGCAACCCTCAAGCGCATGCTCGCCGAAGAGGGCTTCGACGAGCTGCTCGAGCTCGCGCGCCTCGACACGCTCGCCTCGAGCTCCCATCTCGGCTTCTACCATTTCTGCCGGCGTGCCCGCGCACAGATGAGCGCCGCCGAAATTCGTCCGCGGCCGCTGATTGGCGGCGACGATCTGATCGCGCTCGGCTTCAAGCCCGGACCAGACTTCAAGCGCATCCTGCGGCAGGTCGAGGATCTCCATCTGGACGGCGCACTTGCGACGCCGGAGGACGCCATCCGCTACGTGCGCGCGCATCACCTGCCACCGGCGCGCGGCGACGCCGGAAGTTGATTCGCGCCGCCGGCATCCGCAAACGCTTCGGGCGCACGGTCGCCCTCGACGGCGTTGACTTCACCGCGCGCGGCGGCGAGATTCACGCGTTGGTCGGCGAGAACGGCGCCGGCAAGAGCACCCTCGTCAATATTCTGGCGGGCCGGCTATACGCCGATAGCGGCGCAATCGAACTCGAGGGCGTCACGCTGCGCGAGCGGACGCCGGCCGCGATGCTGCGCGCGGGAGTCGCTGCGGTGTTTCAATCGCCGATGCTGTTCGAGGGCATGTCGTGGGAAGAGAACCTGGCGATCGGCGCAACCAGCGGTTCGGGCGTGCGGCTCGACCTGGCTCGAGTCGCTGCCGCTGCCGCGCCGATCGCGCGCGAACTCGGCTTCGAGCCGCCGCCGGCAGGCGCGCTGATCGCCGAACTCTCGATCGCCGCGCGGATTCGCCTCGAGCTCGTCCGCGCGCTGAGCTTTCGCCCGCGCGTGCTGATGCTCGACGAGCCGACCAGCGTCCTCGCCCCGGCCGAACTCGCCGCCTTCCTCGCGATGCTGCAGCGGCTGCGCGCCGGCGGCCGCGCGGTAGTGATCGTGACCCACCGGCTGGGCGAGGCGCTCGCCGTCGCCGACCGTATCACGGTGCTGCGCGATGGCGTAAAAGTCGCCGAACTGGCGGCGGCGGCGACCAGCGCGGCCGAACTCGCGCGCCTGATGGTCGGCGAGCTCGGAACTTCGAACCTCGCCGCTCACGCTCACGCGGCGGCGCAGACCACCGTGCTGACGCTGGAAAATATTGTCTATGAGCGTGACGGACGCGGTGTGCTCGACGGCCTCTCGCTCACGCTTGCGGCCGGCGAGATCGTGGGGATCGCGGGCGTTGACGGCAACGGCCAGGACGAGCTCGCCGCGCTGCTCGCCGGAATGATCGCTCCGACCGCGGGTCGGCTCGGCCGCGCCGGCGACGATGCGGTCGCCGTGATCCCGCGCAATCGCGACCTCGACGGCCTGATCCTTGAAATGCCGCTGTGGGAGAATCTGCTGTTGGCGCGCCCGACCCGCCGGCGCTTCACCTATCGGCTGGGCGGCTTGCGCCGGCGCGCCGCGATCGCGTTTTGCGCTGCGGCCTTGCAGCGCTTCGCGATTCGCGCCTCTGGCCCGGCGGCCATGGCTGGATCGCTCTCCGGCGGCAATCGCCAGCGCCTGATGGTCGCGCGGGCGCTCGCCTGCGCGCCGCGCGTGATCGTCGCGCATGACGTATCCCGCGGACTCGATTTGCGCGCGACCGCCGAAGTCCATCGCCGCCTGCGCGACTTTGCCGCGGCCGGCGGCGCGGTGCTCCTGCTGTCGAGCGAGCTCGACGAGCTGCTCGCCCTGTGCGGACGGCTTTGCGTGATCAGCCGCGGCCGCCTCGTCGAGCTGGCTGCGAACGAGCGCACTCCCGAGCGCCTCGGTCTGCTGATGTCGGGCGCGGCGGCATGAAACTCGGCGCGCTCGCGGCTTCGCTCGCCGCCATCGTTGTGGCAGGACTCATCGTGACGCTCGCCCTGCTCGCGCTGGGCGCGGCGCCCGCGACCGTCCTGGCCGCACTCGCCGACGGCGCCTTCGGCAACTGGCTCGCCTGCGTTGACACTCTGGTGAAGGCCACGCCCTTGCTCTACTGCGCGCTCGCCGTTGCGATCGCTTTCGAGGGTTCGCTCTGGAATATCGGCGGCGATGGTCAGTTAATCGCCGGCGCGCTGGCGGCGGGAGCCTGCGGGCCGCGGCTCGGCGCCTGGCCGCATCCGGCGGCGATCCTTGTAATGCTGTCGGCGGGCGCGGCCGGCGGCGCGCTGTGGGGCGCGCTCGCCGGCTGGCTGCGCGCGCGCCGCGACGTCAACGAGGTCATCAGCACCATCATGCTGAACTTCGCCGCGGCGCAAATCCTGAGCTGGGCGGTGCATGGACCCCTGATGGAAGCGTCGGGGGCTTTTCCTGAGAGCGCGGCGATCGCGCCGCGCGCCGAGCTGCATCATTTCGTTGCGCCAAGCCGTCTCAATCTCGGGATGGTGCTCGCGCTCGTACTCGCAGTCGCCTGTTACGTCTTTTTGTTTCATACCGCGACCGGTTTTGAATTGCGCACGCTCGGCCGCAATCGCCGCGCCGCCGCCTGGTTCGGCATTCCCGCGGCGCGCCTGACGGTCGCGACGCTGGGGCTGAGCGGCGCGCTCGCCGGGCTGGGCGGCGCGGTCCACGTCGCCGCCGTGACCCATCGGCTGTACGAGACGCTCTCCCCCGGATGGGGTTACGAGGCGATCGCCGTCGCGTTGGTCGCGCGGCTCAACCCGCTGGCGATTGTCCCGTCGGCGATCTTTTTTGGCGCGCTCGATAACGGCGCACAATCGATGCAGCGTACGGCCGGAGTCTCACCCGTACTGGTGCTGGTGATTCAGGCGCTGGTGATTATCCTGCTGCTCGCCTTCGATCGCGCGGCGATTGCCACCCGCGATGCCGCGGCGCCGGCGCGCGTCGGCGGCGCAGCAGCCGCACCGACGGTTCGCGGCGATGCTTGAGGCCTTCCTCGCTTCCACGGTCGCGATGACGACGCCGATCCTGCTCGCTGCGCTTGGTGAGCTGCTGGTGGAAAATAGCGGCGTGCTTAACGTCGGAATCGAGGGCGCGATGCTGAGCGGCGCGTTCTTCGGCTTCGCCGCGGCCTGGGCGAGCGGGAATCTTATTCTCGGGCTGCTGGCGGCGATCGCTGCGGGCGTCGCGCTCAACGCGATTCTCGCGATTCTGGTGGTGAATCTGGCCGTCAATCAGGTCGTCGCCGGCACGGCGCTGGATATTCTGGCGCTTGGACTGACCGGGGTGGCTTATCGGCGAATCTTCGGCGTGACCGGTCAAGCCGTTACGGTGAATGCGCTGCGGCCGATCGCGCTCGGACCGCTCGCGCATATCCCGCTGATCGGCCGGCCGCTGTTCGAGCAGAACGCACTGGGCTATCTCGCTTTTGCGCTGGTTCCGATCATCGGCTACGGCCTGCGCCACACCCGCTACGGACTCCGCGTCCGCGCAGTCGGTGAACGGCCGGAGGCTGCCGACGCGTTGGGGCTGCAGGTCTACCGTCTCCGCTGGACGATGCTGCTTATCGCCGGTGCGCTCGCCGGGCTCGGCGGCGCATATCTGACGTTGGCTTATGCCAACACTTTCGTCGAGGGGATTTCCAACGGCCGGGGCTTCGTCGCGCTGTCGGTGGTGATTGTCGGGCGCTGGCGCGCGTGGGGTGTCGCCGCGGCGTCGCTTCTGTTCGGCGCCGCGATCGCCCTGCAGTTCAGCCTCCAGGCCGCTGGCACCGCGATTCCCTATCAGCTCTTTCTGGCCCTGCCTTATGTCTTGACGCTGGTGGTGCTCGCGTTCGTCGGCGGTCAGGCGCAGGCGCCGGGCGCCCTCGGCGAGCCTTACCTGCGCCCCTGAGGGCTCGCGCCGAGGCAAAAAGCCCGCCCTCCGCGCCGGTTGTATGTGCTCGCCGTCCGGTCTAAATTCCGCGACGCGAGGAGACTCGAAAAGGGGGAACACATGCGTCGATCGGCTGGCTGGTGGACTTGGGCAATCTCTGCAGGATGGCTATTGGTGGCCGCAACTCCGGCCCGCGCCCAACTCAACAAGGCTTACGACAACGATTTCAGCCAGTTGAAGGACCCCACCAGCGATCTTGAAAGCGCCGCGAATGCGAGCGCCGACAGTCGCGATTATTCCGCCCTCTCTTCGCTGGCGCAGAAATTTAGCGACCTTCTGAGCAACCTGGCGAGCGACCTCGACGGTATCGGCAGCGTTGTCCAGGAATCCGATAATCGCAGCGCATTTTCCAGTATGAAAGGCTCTGCAGCAGACGCCGCGCGAACCGCCGCGGATAAAGCCAGGGCCCTCAAGGATGCCGCCGACGCACAATCCGATCCGAGCTCGCAGATCTCCGATCTTCGCACCGCTCTCACCGATGTGAGCGACGACTTTCGCGCCGTCTGGAAAACCCACGAAGCTTACCGGACCAAACTCGATCAATATTTCACCGACGCTGTGCGCAAATTCCAGAATTCAACCAGGGACGAAGCGTCGTATCAGACGCTCAAGAGCACCTGGAACGATTTGAAAACGGCTTCCGACACGATGAACCAAAAGCTCGCCGCCGCCGAAATCTCGACCAGCGCGCTTTCCGACGCGACCGCCGCGGTCGCCGCCTGGAGTATCAAGGAAAAGGCTTGGATCGACGCTAGCGCCGCGCTCAACTCAGCGCGCAAGGACTGGCGCGACGCCGAGGCCAACGTCCAAAAAACGACTGACGATTTTCGCGCCGCCCAGAATGACTACGAAAAGCTGCAGAACGACAAGGAAAATCCGCTGGTTGGCGACACCATCCAGAAAAACAAGTTGCGCATCGATTTCGCTAGCGAGTACAAACCGTTCAGCATGTAGCGTACCTGACGGAGCCTCTATGATATGAAACTCGCCGGCGGATGCGCCTGTGGCGCGATTCGCTACAAATTGACCGCGCCACCGCTGATCGTTCACGCGTGCCATTGCCGCGATTGCCAGCGCCTCTCCGGCAGCGCGTTCGCAATCAATCTTTGGATCGAACGAAAGTTCGTCGAGGCTGCCGGCGCGACACCCGAATCGTTCAGGCTCGCGGGCGGCACGGGCAAACCTCACCAAGTGTTTTTCTGCGATAAGTGCGGCGTTTATCTTTGGAGCGTCTATCACGCCGTGCCGGGCGACTTCCTGTTCGTGCGCGCCGGGACCCTCGATAAACCAAGCGCGATCAGGCCTGACGTCCACATATTCACGCGCAGCAAGCTTCCATGGCTCGAACTTCCAAAGGGCACGGCCGCATTCAAGACCTTCTACAAGATTGAAAGAGTCTGGTCAGCCGAGAGCCGGGAGCGGCTCCGCCGCGAGCGCTCCAAGGACCGTTGATCGGGAGCCGCCTAGCGCCCGATGTCGTGATCGCGCACCTGCACCTTAAACCCATTGTGCGCGAGCCGGGTCTGCAGCTCGCGCGCCAGCACGGGCGAGCGATGACGCCCGCCGGTGCATCCCAGGCCGATCGATAGATAGCTTTTGCCCTCGCGCCGATAGAGCGGAATCAGAAACTCGAGCAGTTTGCCGACGTCGGTGATGAAGCGACGGGCCTCCGGATGGGACATCACGCGGCCGTGCACGCGCACGTCGGTGCCGTCGAGCGCGCGCAGCTCCGAAACGAAAAACGGGTTCGGGATGAAGCGCACGTCGAAAACCAGATCCAGCCCGACCGGATTGCCGTACTTGTAGCCGAACGAGACCAGGGTCACCGCCATGCGCTCGCCGCGCGGATCGCCCAGCACTGACGCCGTGATGATCTCGCGCAACTCATGCACCGTGGTGGTGGTCGTATCGATCACCCGGGTGGCGCGATCGCGCATCTCCGCCAGCGCCAGCCGCTCGCGCCCGATGCTGTCGGCGATGCTGAGACCGCTCGCCGCCAGCGGATGCGGCCGGCGGCTCTCAGAGTAGCGCCGCGCCAGCACGTCGTCGGCGGCGTCGAGAAAAAGGATTTCCGGGACGAAACCCTGACGCTCGAGCTCGTCGAAAGTCCCGGGCCAATGCGGAAAGAAGAGCCGTTCGCGCGGATCGATGCCGAAGGCGACCCGATCGGTCTCCGGATTGTGCGCCGCCGCCAGTCGCAGCACGTTGGGCGCCATCGCGACCGGCAGATTATCCACGCAATAGAAGCCCAGATCTTCCAGCACGCGCATCGCCGATGAGCGGCCCGACCCGGCCACCCCGGTGACGATGATCAAGCGCGTGGTTTTCGCCGACCTCGGCGCCGCCGCGCGCGCTGGAGAGCGGCTCGCAGAATTGCCGCGTCCGGCCTTGGGCTTTGCCCGCGCGCGGAGTTTGGCGGCGGCCTTGGACTTGTCCTTAAACTTGGCGGCGGCCTTGCCCCGGGATTTGGCCTTGGACTTGCGGTCGTGTTTCGCCATCAGGCCGGCGCTTTCACGCCTGTAGTCGACACCAGCCCCAAGTATGCCATTGGTGCGGTTTAGTACCTCGCATCTTCCTCGAGGATCAGACGGTAGATCTCCGCAGCGTCCCGCGCCCCGAGCAGATGATCACGGAAGGCGTTGTCACGAAACAGGCGCGAGACCCGCGCCAGCGCCTTAAGATGCAGGCTCGCCGAATCCTCCGGCGCCACCAGCAAAAAGAACAGGTTGGTCGGCTTGCCGTCGAGCGAGTCGAAATCGACCCCGCCCGGCGCGCGACCAAAAACCCCGATAATCTGCTTAACCCCGCGCGCCTTGCCGTGCGGGATCGCGATGCCGTCGCCGATCGCGGTCGAACCCAGCCGCTCGCGCTCGTTCAGCACGGCGTTGAGCTCCGCCAGATTCACTTCGCGCCGCTTGCTGACCAGGCATTCGGCCAGCTCGTTGAGGATCTTCGGCTTGTCACGGCCGGCGAGGCTCGGCAACACCATCTCCGGCGTCAGTACTTCGCTGATCTTCATGTCTGCGAGCGCGACGCCGCGCGCTGTTCCTCGGCTTCCGTCATGACCTCGCCCGTCGAGAGCGCGCGGGTCTTACGGCTTTTGCTCTTGCCGACGTGGCTCTTCAGTTGGCTGCCGATTTTGTCGGTCAGCAGGTCAATCACCGAGTAGAGGTCCTTGGTCTGCTCCTGCGCCGTGACCGCGAGCCGCCCGGATTTGAGCGTGACCTCGCCGAACTGCCGGTACTTGTCCACCGTCAGAATCAGATGGATTTGACACGGCCGCCGCAGGTACTTGGCGACATGCGCGAACTTGCGTTCGGCGTAGCGCCGGATCGCTTCGCTGGCCTCGAGGTGGCGAAACGTCACCGCAACCGCGATGGTCGAGCTCGCGAGCCGGCCGACGCGCCGCGCCTTGCGCGTTGCCGCACGTTGTCGCTTGCCCCCACTTGGCGTGCTTCTCATCTCTGACCCTCCCCCAGGAATCATCAGAGGCGTTTGCGGCGGCTCGAGGGCAGGATGCCCAGCGCCTGCCGGTACTTGGCCACGGTGCGGCGCGCGATATTGATTTGATTGCTGCGTCCCAGCACCTCCGCGATCGCCTGGTCGGACAGCGGGTTGTTCTGCCCCTCGGCGCCCACCAGCTCGCGAATTTTCTCCTTGACCGCCTCGGCGCTGACGTCGTCGCCGTCGGCGGCCTTGACGCCCGAGGTGAAGAAAAATTTGAGCTCGAAAATCCCCTGCGGCGTATGGGCGTACTTGTTGGCGGTGGCGCGGCTGATGGTCGATTCGTGCATCTCGATGTCCTGGGCGACGTCCTTCAGCACCAGCGGCTTGAGCTGGCTGATGCCGTGCTCGAAGAAGCCGCGCTGGAACTTGACGATCGAGTTCGCCACCTTCGAGATGGTCTGCTGGCGCTGGAAGATCGACTTGACCAGCCAGCGCGCCGAGCGCATCCGCTCCTGCAGATATTCCTTGGTCGCGGCCGCCACCCCGCTGTCATTGAGCACGCGCTGATAGTAGTTCGCCAGACGCAGGCGCGGCACCGCGCTTTCGTTCAGCGTCACCACAAAGTCGTCGCCGACTTTCTGGATATAGACGTCGGGTACGATGTAAGCCGGTTCCGCACCGCCATAATCCCGTCCCGGTTTGGGCTCGAGCAATGCGATCGCCTTGGCTGCCTCGCGGATCATCTCGAGCGGAACCCCGAGCGCTTTCGCGATCTCGGCGTAGCGATGCTTCTCGAGCAGATCAAGATGATTCAGCACGACGCGCGCCGCCAGCGACTCCTCCATGCCATGGTTGCGCAACTGCGCAAACAGGCACTCGCGCAGGTCGCGCGCCGCCACCCCGGGCGGATCCAGGAGCTGCACCCGTTTGAGTACTTGCTCAATCCGCTCGACGCTGGTTTCGAGCTGGGTCGCCAAATCCTCGAGCGGCGTTTCGAGATAGCCGTCATCATCGAGGTTGTAAATGATCGTCGCGCCGATCCGCTGCCCCTCGAGATCGAAATTCGACAGCCGCAACTGCCACATCAGATGGTCTTCGAGCGAGGTCCGCCGCGTCAGCGTGTTTTCCAGCGCCTGACGCCGATCATCATCGTCATTGGGCGCTTCGCCGTCCTGCCAGTTGTTGGAGTAGTTCTCGAGGTACTCGCGCCAATCGAGCCGCTCGATCGCCGGGTCCTGGGTTTCCGCGGCAGCGTCGGGCGCCTCCGCCACGACGATCGTCTCGACAGGCGGCGCGCTTTCAGCCGCCTCCCATTCGGGCGGGTCGGCGCTGCCCGGCTCGGGTTCCGCCGGCAGAGGTTCGCCCTCGGTGGAGGCCAGTTCCGTGCCATTGTCGCTATTCGCCGCGGTTTCACCGACACTTTGATCCAGCGGCTCAAGCAGCGGATTCGAATCGAGCTCGCTCTGCACCACCGCCTCGAGCTCAGGCAGCGATAGCTGCAAAATCTTGATGGCTTGCTGAAGCTGCGGGGTCATCACGAGCTGCGCCCGCAACTCCGTCCGCAGGTTGTGCATGATCTTCAGTTCAGGGGCCATATGCCACGCCGCCGCCTATTGCGGCGATCCAGCCTTTTGATTATCGCTAGTTTTCGCCTCGCGAGGAAAGACTACTGCCTTAACCCCACCCTCGACTTCGCTGCGGCTGGTGTCGGTGTGGACGACGATTTTGCTCCCGCTAATCTGATCGTTGCCATTGTGGCAGACCGGATTGCCCGTCAGGGTCACCGTATGCGCAGCCTGATTTTGCACCGTGTGCTCCGAGGTGCACCATTGGGTCCCCTGACTCATGCGCACGTCGCCGTCGGCGATCATCTCCTGAATTTCGTGAAAATCCTTGCCATATTTGACGTTCAGCGTCTTGCTGGTGAGCTGTCCATCCGCCTGCGCGGCATGCACGTGGCCGACGAATGTCACCGAGTTGCCCTTGTAGTCCAGCGATAGCGAATCCGACTGGATATTGACCGGTCCGCGATTCTTAGTATTGTCAAAAGCCCCGAAAGGCCCCCCGTTATCACTTTTGTTATCTTTGTTGCTGGAAACTGCTGTTCTCGCCGCCATCCTCGGAGACTGCTGCGCAGACGCCCGCTGTATCCCGATGGTCCAGCTAACAGCCACGAGAGCCGGTCCCACGATGACTGCGGCGGCGAGACCCGCCATCGCTCCGAGGCTAGGATACCTTCGCTTTGTCACTCTTTTCCCTCGGCGTGAAGCGGGTGGTTACCTGTTTACGCAGCTCGAAAATCTGCGCGTTGGGATGACCACTGAGCCCAATTCCCGTTACGACCACGTCAGGACCTTCTATCCTGACCGGGCCGTCGGATTCGATCCCGTCACTGTCAGGCAAGAAACTGGCCTCATCGGTGGTCAGGACAAAGTCGCCATAGTGCATCACGAGCGCACCGGTCATATTAGCCTGGGTAATATGGTTTCCACTCAACTTCAGCTTGGCTAAATTTGCGGTTAAAGCCACCCGCTTGCCGTCCTTCGCGGTCATTGTCAGCTCCGGCTTGACCAGGATGATGCCGGTTCTGTCGTCTGAGTAGCTGGCGTCTTGGGCCTTCAGCACCCATTGACTCTGATCGCCCTTCATTTGCGTCCAGTGAAAATTACGGGCGTGAAGCAGCGATCCCGGTAATACGCCGGCGGCCGCTTTCACGAGTTTCTGCTCGGCCGAACGGTGATGCACCACCACGACGGTGACGCCCAACAGCAGAGTCAACGCGACCGCGCCAATTCCCGCCAGTAGCTTTGCGATCCGTCGCGGACTCATGCGCGAGCTCCCACCGATCGGAAGCTATCAGCAGAGGTTTTCAGTGTAAACCAAACCCAGCACAGAGCCGCTCGCTCCTCGCAAGCTT
>JBOHWF010000441.1:0-4513 GCA_050736455.1 Binataceae bacterium (SeqCode)
AACCCGAGCGGCGCCGCGTACGCGCTGCAGCCGGCCGCGATCGCGAGCTCGAAATGATAGAGCGGGTTGTAGGCCGGCGGATTCGGCGCGAAGCTGCGCGCCGGCCCGTGCTCGAAGCCCTGATCGACCGGCAGAATTACCAACCGCCCGCTGCCGGCGAGGCCGCCATGATTCAGCATCCGCGCGAGATTCGCGCGGACCCCGGCATTCTCGGAGTCATAGTAACTCAGGATTTCCTTTACGCGTGCGCTTAACATAGAAATCTCAGCTCCCGGCAAATCATGATGAACTTCGTTGGATTACCCTCGCGCAGCTCGCACCATCGCGGCAGCAAAATTCGCGGCGCCGATTAACGCAGTGTCCTCATTCAAGGAGACCTGCACCGGAATCTGCTCCAGGGTCGCGCGCAGCCGCCCCTTGTCGAGGAATGCGCGGATGAAGCCGCCGCCACGCAGCACAGGAAGAATCTTCGGCGCGATTCCGCCGCAGACGTAAACGCCCCCCAGCGCAAGGTATTTCAGCGCCAGATGGGCCGCCTCCGCGCCGTAGATCGCCGCGAAGATCTCGAGCGCGCGGGCGCAGCGCGGCTCTTGCTGCTTGATTCCCGCCTCGCCGATCACGACCGACGGATCATCGCTGCGTATGCGCGCGGCGAGCCACTCGGGCTCAGGCTCCGCGCTGCGCGACAGCAGAAAGCGGTAAATGTTATGCAGCCCCGGACCCGAGACCAGTCGCTCGAAACTGACGTGATCAAATTCACGCTCGAGGAAGCGCAACAGCAGCTCCTGCTCCGCGCCGCGCGGGGCGAAATCGGCGTGACCGCCCTCCGACGCCACCACATGCCAGCCTGCCGTCGTTCGCACCATCCCGGCCTCACCGAGCCCGGTGCCGGCGGCGATCACCACGACGTTCGCGGGATTGCGCGGCGGACGGCCGGCCTGCAGCGTGGTGATCTCGCCGTCTTCCAGATGCAGCGTGCCCCACGCCGTCGCCTCGAGATCGTTCAGCAGGCGCGTCGGCGCCCCTTCGAGGGCGTGCGTAATCGACTCCTCGCGCATTTCCCACGGAATATTCACCGGCCGGCCGACGCCGTCGATTACCGGCCCCGGGATGCCGAAGCAGGCCGCCGCGACCGTGTCGTCCCCGTGGAGAAAATTCGCGAGCGCCGCTTCAAGACTGGCGCACTCGCGTGTCGGGTATCGACGATCGTCGAGCATGACGAGGCCGCCGGCGTCCGCGCGGTAAACCGCGAGATGAATTTTCGTCCCGCCGACGTCGCCGGCCACAATCGTTGATGCCATGCTAGAACGGCCTGACTAGCGACAAATCTCAGAGCGCGCGCCACGCGCGGCCGTCTTGCGCGATCATCACCGCCGCTTCCGTCGGTCCCCAGGAACCGGCCGGGTAGCGTGCTAACGGGACCGCCGAGCCGCTCCAGACGTCGAGAATATTCTGGACGAAGCTCCACGCGGCTTCGACCGTATCGCGCCGCATGAAAAGCGTCTGATCGCCTGCGATGACGTCTCGCAGCAGGGTCTCGTAGGCTTCGGGCGTGGTCGTCGCGTAGTGGAAATCCACCTTGACCGGCGCGAGCCGGAGCGGCGCGCCCGGCAGTTTCGAAATGATGTTGAGCGACAGCCCGTGATCGGGCTGGATGCGCAGCGAAAGCACGTTCTGGGCGAGCGGTGGTGTGGGCCGGGAGTTGTAGAGGATGCGCGGCACATCTTTGAAACAGACCGCGATTTCGCTGGTCCGTTTGGGCAGTCGCTTGCCGGTGCGGACATAGAATGGCACGCCCGCCCAGCGCCAATTCTCGACATAGCACTTCAGCGCGACGAAGGTTTCGGTCGCCGAGTCTGGCGGGATATGTTCTTCGGTCAGATAGCCCTTTACTTTCTCGCCCCCGACCAGACCCTCGTCGTATTGCCCGCGCACGGTCCAGCGCTCCACGTCGGCAGTGTCGAACGGGCGCAGCGAGCGGATGACGTCGAGTTTCGCGTCGCGCACGGCGTCGGCCGCGGTCGAGCGCGGCGGCTCCATCGCGATCATGCACAACACCTGCAGGATATGGCTTTGCACCATGTCGCGCAGCGCGCCCGCATGATCGTAGTAACCCGCGCGCGTGCCGACGCCTTCGTCTTCCGCCACCGTGATCTGGACGTGATCGATAAAGCGCGCCGTCCAGACCGGCTCGAAGATCGCGTTGGCGAAGCGCAGCACCATCAGGTTTTCGACTGTCTCCTTGCCCAGGTAATGGTCGATGCGGAAAGTCTGGCTCTCGGCGAAATGACGGGCGAGCTGGCTGTTGATTTCGCGGGCGCTGGCGAGATCATGACCGATCGGCTTCTCGACCACCACGCGAGTAAACGGCTGATCAGCCGTCGCCGCGGCAACCAGCCCGGCCGCGGTCAACCCGGCCGAGCAGGTATCGATGAATTGCGGCGGAATCGCCAAATAGAAGATCCGATTACCGGCAGTGCCCCGTTCATTATCGAGCTGCGTCAGTCGTTCCTTCAACTTTGCGTAGGCGCCGGCATCGTCGAAGCTGCCCGAAACAAAATGCAGCAGCGGCGAGAAGCGACCCCAGTCCTCTTCGCTGAGCGGCCGGCGCGAGAAGTGCTCAATGCCGTCGCGCGCGAATTTGCGATAGCTCTCGTCGTCCAGTTGCTCCATCGAGAAGCCCACGATCGCGAAATGTTCGGGCAGCGCGCGATCGAGCGCGAGGTTGTAGAGCGCCGGCAGGAGCTTCTTGTGGCTCAAGTCTCCCGCACCGCCAAAGATGATCAGGATGCAGGGCACGTCGTGCGGCTTCGGGGATGATTCTGAGTTCATCGGACGGATCCGGCGAGCAAGCTGAGGCCCGACTCAAGCCTAGTTGACCGGCAAGACTCGCGAAAGCTGAGCGCGTTAAATTTAATGCAGGCGGATCGTGTCCTGTGCGATCAGGGTACGCAGGTCGTCACGTTGAAATAACCCCGCAACCGCGCGGGTCAGCGCCACCGACAGCACTTCGCCCGGCTGATCGTAAATCTCGGTCTCGTCCCCGGCGAACGCGCCGCCGGCCGCGGCCGGCGGATCGTCGTAGGTCGACGAGCTTTCGCCCTGCCAGAAGGCCACGTCGAAAGGCGGCTTGTAGATCGTGGTATCGAGTACTACGACCGCCTCGGCGCGCCATGAGGGTCCCGGCCATCTGGCCGGCCCGCGACGTTTGCTCACCCAGCAGCGCGTGATCCTCGCGCTGATCACGTAGTCCGCTTTGCGCGCCGCGAGCTCGGCAGCCAGCGGCAGCGACGAAGCTGACGCGCTCATCCCGGCTTCTTGTGCGGCCTGCACGAGCGCCGCCCCGACCAACTCGTCGAGCGCCGGTCCGTAGAGCCGCTGCGAGACCTGGCCATCCTCGGCGAACACGGCGCCGATCGCGGGATGGCCCTCGAAAGGCTCGTGGCCGGGCGCGCTGGCGTCCTTGAAGTCGCGGGCGTCCGTCACTGCGACCACTGCGACCTGCCGCTTCGGATAAGTATCCTCGTAGCCCTTTACCTGGAACGGAAAGTACTGGACGCTCTGCACCGAGGCTGCCGCGCTGGCGTGCTGCGCCTGATTCGACGCACAACCCATCGCGAGGGCGCACAGGACAACGCCAACCCCTGTCCACTGCCGCCGCACGCCGGATGCTCAGCTCTGGGCGGCCTGCGTACGCTCGCGAAACAGGAACAGCGTTCCGCCGATCTCGACGCGGTCGCCGCTCTTGAGCTCGCAGCGGCCGCTGATCGGCTCGCGATTCACCAACACTTGGCCGCCGCCGGTCGCGCTGACGAAAAACCGCCGCCCTTCGTGACGGACGATCGCGTGATGAGCCCGCACCGTTTGATCGCCGAACAGTCCGATGTCGCTCTCCTCGGCGCGTCCGATAATCGTGACGGCTTTGATCAGGGGGTACTCACGCCCCTCGAGGGCGTTGCGGCTTTGGCTGCGCACCACCATCAGCCACGCGCGTTTGAGAATCTCGCCGACCAGGCCGATGAAGAAGCCGATGAGCGCGCCCAGAATGATAATCGCGATCACCCGGCCGAAAGCCTGCGGCAGCGCCGCGGTTACCTCCTCGTAGCACAGGCCGCCGATCGCGCCGCCGAGCAGACCGCCGATCGCGCCGTTGCGCCGCCGATCGCTCGAACGCGTCGCCCCGCCGACCCCGACGCCGACCACCAGCCCCAGCACCGCCCAGCCCAGGATGCGACCGACCAGGCCGTGAAACAGATCAAACGCCAGTTCGGCGACGATCAGGCCGATCCCGCCGCCGAGCGCTCCGATAATAATTCCGAACTGCGCGCCGCGCAGCGCCTGACGGAACTGCCTGACACTCAGCGCCTCAATCGAGGCGAGAAAGGCCGCGATAAACAGCCCGATGATCCCGCCGAGCAACAGGTCGCGCGCGTACACGTTGCGGATCCGGAGAAACGGCTCGGCGGCGCCCCACGCGCCCAGCCCGCCCAATCCTCCGGCCGCGGCGTAAAAG
>JBOHWF010000442.1:0-18321 GCA_050736455.1 Binataceae bacterium (SeqCode)
GTTCCAACCCATCGATTGAGTCGAGTGCCAAGCCCGTGACGAACAAGGGTTCATCGCTGTCAATGTCATCGGGGGTGAGGTCCTCGAGGTCGAGCGCGCTCACGATAAGTTCTTTCAGTTCGCGTTCGAGGTCAGCCATGGCTCAGCCTCGCGCCGTAATCTGCTTCCAAAAACGCGACTAATTTGCGCACGCCTATCGCGCGTGAGGCAGCGCCCAGAAAGCACGCGGGGTCGATCGCGTCCGCGACTTCGATACGAAAGTTGGGCCGCGAGTCGGGAATTTTGTAGAACGGCTCCCCCTTGACCAGCGTGACCGGTTCGCAGGTGATCGTGATGGGCTGCAAAGTTGCGCCAGTAAGCGTCGCGATGTGCGCGAATCCCCTTTGAAAGCGCGTCGGCTGGCCCGGTACCGAGCGGGTGCCCTCGGGAAACACGATAAGATTATTGCCCGCCGCCAAAGTCTCGCGGCACTTCTCGATCAAGACCTCAGGTTCGGCGTCGTTGCGAATGTAACCCGCCGCCCGAACCAGCTCGCGGAGCAGCGGGTTGCGGAAGAGCTGCGGTTTCACTACGCATTTCGCCTCCGGAATCAACGCCATCAGCAGCACGATGTCGATGAGCGTCGGATGATTGGCAATGATCAGCCTACCTCTGCAGGCGGGGAGTTTCTCGCCCCCAACGACCTCGAGTTTCAGTACGCCCGCCATTTGCAGCATCGCGACGTAAATGCGAAAGCTCTCCCGGATGATGGATTGCGCGCGGCGATTGCGTCTCTGCTGGTCACGCACCAACAAGGTGGCCAGCGGGATCACCGTCATCGCGAGGACGAAGCCACCGACGCCGAGCGCGGCGAACGCGAACGCAGTAAAGAACAGACGCCACACGTAGAACAGTCGTCTAAGCACAACGCCGCCATCGCCACTGCACGCGCTCCCCGATCGAGCTGGCTTCGCGCTCGCCCGAAAGCATGAAGCTGATGAAATCCAGCGCTTGCGCGCTGGCCGAGGGCGGCCGTAACGCTCCATCCCGCGGCTCGAGCTCTAGCGCGAAATCATGGCCGTCGTTACGCGCCGGCTCGAGCAGCATCGCCAGCGCGACGCAGGTTTCGACGCCATCGCCGACCTCGTCGTAGGGCGGCGGCAGGAGGTCGTCAAAATAAACCAGCATCACCGAATCTGCCGCTCCCATCTCCAAGCCGGCGACGGCTTCGACCAAACCGTAAGCGAAACTGTCCGCGCCCGCCGCGATCGCCGTATGCCCGGCCGTATTGCCCCATGCGATCGAGAGCAGCCCCACCAGCGCATTGTGCACGGAAAGCGCGAAGTCCGCGGGTGAGATCGGCTCGCCCGCAGCCAGCGAACGTAGGATCCGCAGGGTTCGATCGAGCTCGCCGTGCCGTGAACAAAAGACGAAACGGGCAGTCCGTTGCTCGGGCAGCGAGTAGCAGGCGCTAAAGGCTAGCTGTCCGATCTTGCTGATGCGCCGACGCAATATCGGCGCTAAGTTTACCTCTGCTCGCGCCGTGTCACGTTGAGGATTTGTAACACCATGCAACCGTGCTATCCACGCTTTGCGTGGTTCCACGTTTGGTCCGCAAGCCATCCAGTCTGCGACGCGGAAGCGCGCGCCAGGGCTTTGCTTCGCCGCGGCAGGGGTCATCTCGCCGTCGAAAACTGACAGCATTGGTTTGGCGTCTTCAACGATTTTCACGCTGGAATTTACTTCAGCGCGGGCCATAAAGGTAGAGGCAGAAACTGAAAGATAGACGGTGCTCTCGAGACGTTGGTTCGTGGTTCAGCGCAATTCGACGCGCGCTTCATCCCGTGGACCGCAACTAACGCGGTCGCCCACAAGTCCGCGGGAGAACTCCCGCGCTTAGCGATACCGCCATACACCGCGTGTGGTGATGGCAGCCGGTTAGCTCAATCGCAGGCCAACCGTCGGTCCACAGGTTGTCTACTTTTACTTGACGAGCTTGACGATTGTTCCCTGAAGCCCCACGTGTCCGCCCGTGCCACCTGCATGACATTCGTACTTGGTCTGATCGGCAATTTGGTTGCCGTTGTAGGAGCTGTGAATATTGATGACGGCGTTGCCGCCTCGAGTGACTGCTTGATCGCGCAGTTCCGTCAACGCACCGATTGCGGCCTCGCGGCACCATTGTTCATCGGATTCGCCGCGGGTCTTGGCGATCTTCTTGCCAACGGCCTCGCCGAGGCTCTGAGCGACTCTCGGCGCCCGTTGATTCGCGAAATAGAACGCTACGTCACTGCCGAGCTGTTTGAACGCAGGATCGTTCACAACGTCGGCATTGCTCAAGGTGTATGCATCGTTGCGCGCTTCGGCGCTTGCGACTAGCGTCAATACTGCCAGAGCGATGAATAGGCTGCGTCGAAACATTGCCATTTTGACCCCTCCGCGGCGACGACCGGGCTTAATTACTCGACGCCGGAGGGTACCAAGCCCTCGTGCCTGCAATCAACTCCGACGACGCCTCGATTAGTCATTCGCCCGAGGCCGAACCCTGCGACGTCCTGATCATCGGGGGGGGACCATGTGGCTCGACCGCAGCGGCCCTGATTGCTGCTACGGGCACGGACGTGGTCTTGCTAGAGAAGGCAGCGCATCCGCGCTTCCATATTGGCGAATCCCTGCTCCCGCGTAATCTTGCAATACTTGAGCGCCTCGGGATGCTGGAAGAAATCGCCGCCATGGGGGTGCTGAAACCGGGTGCCGAATTCGTGTCAGATGAAACCGGCCAGAGCGTCGAGTTCAACTTCGCGACGGGACTCGATCAGGAATACATCCATAGTTACCAGGTCAAGCGCGCAGATTTCGATCACGCGCTGTTCGCCAATGCACGGCGCAAGGGCGCCCGAGCTTACGAGCGCACTGCCGTATCAGACGTGACCTTCGGTCGGGCCGGGGCGCGCACCCGGGTCGCGGCTACGAGCGCGAATGGCGGGACGCAGGTTTTCGCTCCCAGGCTGGTCCTCGACGCCTCCGGGCGGGACACTTTTCTGGCGACCAAGTATCGTCTGATACACGCGGACAAGCGCAATTCCACTGCCGCGGTGTTCGCTCATTTTCGTGCGGTCGAGCGGCGCGCCGGCAGACTGGCCGGGGCCATCAGCATCCATCTGGCCAGGAACGGCTGGTTCTGGATGATCCCGCTGCCCGAGGGCATCATGAGCGTCGGTTTTGTCGGCAACCAGACCGCCTTCAAAACCCGCCGCGGCAGCGTGCAGGATTTCTTTTTCGAGCAGGTGCACAACAGCCGGATGGTCGGCGCGCGCATGCGGCGGGCGGAATTGGCCTCGGAAGTGCTCACCACCGGCAACTATTCGTACCGCGCGCGCTCGGCGTGCAGCGACGGTTACTTCATGATCGGCGACGCCTTCGGCTTCATCGATCCGGTGTTTTCCACCGGGGTCCTGCTCGCGATGACGGCCGGCGAAAGCGGCGCCGCAGTTGCCCTCCGGTGGCTCGACAATCCGCGCGCCGGGCGCGCCCTGGCACGCCAGGCCGAACGGCGAATGCGCCGTGCGATGGACAAAATCGGCTGGCTCATCTACCGCATCAACCATCCGGTGCTGCGCGATATGTTTATGGCGCCGAGCGACCGCTTTCGGATGCGCGCCGGCCTGGTTTCGATCCTCGCCGGCAACCTGCAACGCAGTTGGCGCTATTCGACCCCCTTGCTCGCCTTCAAGAGTTCCTTCTACGCCCTCTCGCTGGCCTACCGCTTGGGCTATCGGCTGGCCGCCGCGCCGGCTCCAGAGGGGCCCGCCGAATGACTGCGCGCGCCGCAAAGCGATCGCTTCAGATTCTTGGCTCGACCGCCCGTGACACCGGATCAGCGGCGCGCTACGTGCCGGAATCGCGCTTCGGCGTGTGGTTTCTTGGCACCGCGATCTGGACCGACTACGTGCTGCAGCCGGCCCTCGAGGAGCTCGACGGCCTCATCCAGAATCGTCGCGCTTCTTATCCTGTGATCGTCGACGTGGGCTGCGGCAGCGGGCACTCCTTCAAGCTGCTCAACGAGCGCTTCTGGCCGGTGCGCATGGTCGGTATCGACGTTGACCCGCAAATGCTCGCGAGAGCGAGCGTCGAAACGAATCGGCACAAACTCGCTGTCGAATTTCAGCGGGCGTCGAGTTCGGCGCTGCCGCTGTCCGACCAATCAGTGGATTTGCTGTTCTGCCATCAGACGTTTCATCATCTGAGGGACCAACGCGATACGCTGCGTGAATTTCATCGCGTGCTCAAGCATGAGGGCGTGCTGTTGTTTGCCGAATCGACCCGCAAATACATCCGTTCCTGGATCGTCCGCCTGCTTTTCCGCCACCCGATGGAGGTGCAACGCAGCGCACCGGAATATCTCGCGATGATTCGCGACGCGGGTTTCAAAATCCACGCACGCGCAGTCTCTTATCCTTACCTGTGGTGGAGTCGCTCCGACTTCGCGATCATGGAACGGTGGTTCGGACTCGCGCCGCCTGCCAATCGCGAGGCAACGTTGATCAACCTGGTCGCGATTCGCGTTTGACAGCCACGCGTATCCGCGGCTCCGAACGATAAATCGGCCGCGGATATGCAAACGCGAAACAACTCTTCGCCTTAGCTTGAGAAATGGTGGATGACAGGTCCAGGAGCTCGACGGCGCGTCGCCGCCGAACGTCACGGCGAATCTGCTGACCGGGCTGGATATCGATGAGTATTTCACGCGCACCGATTTCAATGGGCCGATGAGCTTTCTCAGCGACGCCCTCGGCAGCACCCTCGGACTGACCAATAACTCGGGGGCGCTGGTTACCAAGCCCGCACGGGCGACGATTGAGCATAATCTTCAAGACTAGAAAACTCCCCGTCGTCGCGCACTATCATCGCTACAATCGAGCTGCTGTCCGAGGGCGGCACGATGAAGTTGCCTGTTCTTGCCGAGCGAAGTGTGCGTCGCGAGTTTGACGTTCCAAATCCGCAAGTGCTCCGCCAAATCCTCGACAATATGCTCGTCGTCGTGAAGCACCTTGAGAACACGCGGGTGGCCCTAGGTCGAAGAAGCACTTGGGTCATTCCGCTGGATTACGAATTTGGAACGAGTAGCTGAATGTCTACCGACGGCTCTAGCCTGCCGAATGTTACCGCCAAATTTGCTGACGGAACGCAACACCGACGAGTATTTTGCACGGAGCGATTCCCGTGGGCCGATGGACGTTCTAAGCGATGCGTCGGTTGCACAGGCCCGGGGGCGCCGGCCACCAGCTACACCTACGATCCCTTCGGTAACGTGACCCTCAGTGGCTCCTCCAACGCCAATCCGTATGAGTTCACCGGCCGCAAGAATGACGCCACGGGGCTGCATTTCTATCGCGCAAGGTACTACAGCCCCACTTATCCGAGGTTCATCGCTCAGGATCCGATCGGCTTGCGGCCGCGACGGTGCTCATCGCAACTGCTAGCGCCCGCTGAACTGGCGGAGACCGAGCGTTTGTTCCTGATCGCTCCAGAGGAGCGGCAGCTCGATCTCTCGAGTGAGGCCAATCACCGAGAGCTCCGGTAACTGGCGACCTTCGCTGATGGCCTCGACGATGCGCGGCGAGACAAACCCGAGCGGCAGCAGCCGCCGAAGCGAGCGTGCATCCATCCCTTCCTGCCGCGCCAGGGCCCGAACTGACGGCACCCTACTTGACAACAGGGCACCAGCCCACTTGCGTGCGCGGGCGACCGCCTTGAGCAGCGGCAGGTCGATCGGGCCGCCCCTGTCACCCGCCAACACAAGCCGCGTCTCCCCGCCGCGGCGCTTCATCTGCAAGGGCACGAACCTGGTTACGCGTACCTGGGCGGACGGCGAACGGTCGGGACTCTCGTTCGCGGTAATCGGCAGATGCAGCGAAATCCGGATGCCATCTCGATTCAGTTCCACTGGTTCGGTTAGCTCAGCGAGCGCCGCGGCCGCATCGCTCTCACTCTTCAGTCGTTCGAGCCAGTCTTGGGCAAGCTTCAGGAGCGACGGCAGGTGACTCGCATCAATGCCACACTCATCGGCAGCGTTCGCTATTGCCGCGCGATCGCTCAGTATCTCGCGCGCAACAAGACAGACCGCTTGCTCAACTCCGGAGGCTGCTACCCGCCAACGATGCTCTGGGTCGGTTGTTTCCCCACGCACCAATTGCCGGGAGACGTAGTAGCGGTAGCGGCGCTGGCCCTTGGCCGCCCCCGGCGCATACAGCGGGTCGCCACTGCCGTCGAACAGCTTGCCCGCGAGTGGACTGCGCAACGCTTCCGTCTTGCGGCCTTCGCCGTGACGCACTGCACGGTCGCGCAGTCGCGCTTGAACTTGCTCCCAAAGATCACCACTGACGATGGCCTCGTGCCGCCCGGGATGCTGCTCGCTCTTGCGGCGTATTCTCCCGACCGTAAACCGGATTGGCGAGCAGACAGTAAAGCGCACCGCGCGAGAATGGCTTGCCGCCTCGGGGCTCGCCCTTCCTCGTTAGTTTGATAACTGACCCTGAACGTACTGCGCTTCTTTGCCCAGTTCGAGCGCGCTTGTATAATGAGGGTCGTTCCAGCGATTCCCATCGAAGGTCTTCCCGCCGGCGAAGTCCTGAGTCTCCTCGTCCCAAGCCCAGAACCACGGATACTCCGCCTTCGCGCGATGCGGTTCTGGCTTCGCGGACGGCCCTGCTCTGAGTACGTACTCAAATCGCTACCCGTCGCTTGTCAGCGACCGCAACCCCTACACGGAGTGGAACTCCGGTGGCCAGATGCTGGGGGTGAGGGCGATAGCCTTGGGGTTCAGGGCGATGAGCCGACCAGCGTAGATGGGAGGATCCACGTATTCCCGCGTGGTGACGATCCAATCCGTCCATTCTGTACGACCGTCTCAGCTACGTAGGGTTCCACAAAAAATGTGCGACCTTTCCGCCGCGACTGATAGAAGAACGGCGCGGCGAGCGCCCCGAGAGGGTCGGGGAACGGGTTGTTCAGCAGATAGGATCGGCTATGCCAGCCGTGGACGTTCCACTCTAGTTCGCGAGGGCTGCCGTCAGAGACGAAGTAGGGGAGGACATGCTGGGTGTTGGAGGTTTCCCCGGAGTATCCAGCGACGTCTGACCTTGTGTGCAGAGCCCTGTGAGCGGCGTTTGTCAGAACGTTTTCGCGCCAAACTCCGAACCACCAAAGCTCGACTACCTGGTCGTTCTTTCCGCGATAGACGATATGTTGGATTCCAAAATTTTCGGTGACATAACCAGCGGGGTCGCCTTTCGCCTTAATAAAGAAGGCGCCAACTGGGTCGTGGTTCCATGAGCCGGGAAAGCCCCAGAGTTCCTGGATGCAATCGTCAGCGCCGCGGTAGACCACGTGGAGTGCGTTTGTCCCGGGAATGCGTACGCGGCTGGGTTGGCTCCCGCTTTTGGCTTGATCGCGCCCGGAATGGCGTGTGTGATCTTGCTGTGGGCCCAGGTTTGACCGTCCGTGCTGCGCAACTCATGAACATCGCCGTCATCGCCAACATAAAAGATGTGGCGGCTGAGGACGGTCGTGGTGAGTTGGTCAGTCTTGGTCATCAAAAGCCCGGTTGGATCGCTTACGGCCTTGGGGAGCCCGGAATTTAGTTCGCGGATGTCCCAGGAAACTCCATCAGACGACTCAACCGCGGCCTGTAGTTTGCCGTCTTGAGTCCGGAAGACAACTCCGCGTTGCGGTTGGAAGAGGCCACCGAAGGGATGCCCCACGGGCGCGCCGCTCGCGTTGGCACTTTATAGAGCGTCTCGATTTCCCACCGGTGGCGAGGCTCTGAGTGTCATTCATCGTGGAATCGAGTAGAGACCAAATCAACTCCTGAATCTTGGTCGCGCCGCGGAAGGGCATGGCCTGATTGACTATCTGAGTGACGATAACGTCTAGTTTTGTGGCTTTGCGCGCGCGCCCATTCTGTTTGACCAGGACCGATTCGAGGAGAACCCGTTTGAGCAGGGTGTCGGAGTTCTTGATACCGTGCGGCTTGTCCTGGGGGTTGCCGGAATGGCCTCGCTTGAAGCGCGAATGCTTGGGCGGCTTGCGCTAGCCTACTCGGTAGTCGTCTTCAGACTCTGGCCCTTCATCGTCGTCGCTACCCCACATCTATTCCTCTCCGCCTCCGTCTCCGCGAACGATCGGCCACTCTCCGCATGCCGCGCCGAGCCCCGCGTAAAGGCCTGCCAGCGCCTCACAATGGTGTCGACGTATGCCGCATCGAGTTCGAGCCCATCGCAGCGTCTGCCTGTGCGCTCTGCAGCAATCACAGTCGTGCCGCTGCCCAAGAAGGTATCGAGCACTACGTCGCGCCGGTCGGTGCAGTCCATAATCGCATCGGCCACCAGCGCGGCGGGTTTCACGGTTGGATGCAGGGCCAGCAGCCGGCCCTCGTCACCGCCGCGAGAGAATGAATTTGCGCTCGGGTAATTCCAGACGTTCGTCCGATTACGTCCGAACTGTCCCAACTGTATATTGTTTTGGTGCGCGCGGCGCCCGCGCTTGAACACAGACACGAGCTCATGCTCGCTTCGGTAAAACGATCCCAGCCCGGCATTATCTTTCACCCAGACGCAGACATCCTTCAGCTCGCCGTACGTCTCTCGCCCCGCGGCGAGTAACTCGCCGATGTGCCTCCAGTCGATACAAATATAATGGAGCGACTCCCCGACACTGTGGCGCGCCACTAGTGAACACGCTGTAGTCAGAAAACGCCGGAACTCAGCTTCACTCAGTTCGCCCGAGGCCATCGCAAACTCGCGATGCCTAATGGCGCTCGAACCGCTGACGTTGCCGCCTATCCGAACATTGTAAGGCGGGTCGACGAACACCATCTTCGCCTGTCGACCGCCCATCACGCGGGTAGACGCGCCCTCCTCGAGCGCGCTGCCGCTCAACACTCGGTGATCGTTGAGTAGCCAGAGGTCGCCAGACTGAGTGACGGTCGGCCGGTCGCTGGGTTCGGGTCGACGGTCGGCCTGAGCATCCTCAGTGGGTGAAGAGAGCTGCTCAAGGCGGAAGTCGATTTCGCCAATCTCGAATCCGGTAACCTCGAGACTGGAGTCGAGGTCGAGACCGCGAGCGCTTGCAACTGCTGGGCTAATAACTGGTCGTCCCAGATCGAGTTCTCGCTGAGACGATTGTCCGCAATCATAAAGGCCCGCGCCGGGGTCTCGGTCAGATGGTCCAGACGGATCGTGGGCACTTCGTTCCAGCCGAGCTGTTTGCAGGCTAGGACCCGGCCGTGGCCGGCGATGACTTTGCCGGCGCCATCGATCAGCATCGGGACATTAAAGCCGAACGTCTCGATGCTGCGGGCGATCTGGCGAACCTGGCGGGGGCTGTGCGAGCGCGGATTGTTGGAATCGAGTGTGAGTTCTGCGATCGGTCGATAAGTAATCGCGATACGATTCGCCTCGCCTTTATTCGGAACACTTCCCCGCGCCATGGTTCCTCTCTGCCAGCTCTTGACGATCGCCACCGTCTTGTCTTAATTCTTCTCAACTATGAAACAGCCTATGCAAGATACGCCAAAGAGTACGAACAAGCGCGGCCGTAAATTCGACAGCTTCGCCGCGCGCCTCGCGCAAGTGATCGCCGAGTTCGGTTCCCGCTATGCGCTGGCCAAGGCCAGCGGCATCCCGGTCACGACCTTGCAGAACTACGACACACTCGGCTCAAAACCCGGCATGGACACGCTCACGACACTGGCGCGAGTCGCTAACGTCGACCTCACCTGGCTGATGACCGGTGCCGGACAGATGCGCGGCACCGGCCAGCTGCCAGGCGCTGCGCTGGCAGATGTCGTGATGATTGATCAGCACGATCCCAAGTGGTCGTTGGCCATCCCGTCGATTGTCAATCGGATCCCATTCAGCCGACACTATCTGGAGCGCAATGCGCGCCCCATCGAGCTCGAGCCAAAATCGCTGCTGGCGATCGAGTCTCTGGTGGATTTGCTCGACATTGCGCGCGGCGACCTGCTGCTGATCGATCGCAAGCAGGCTATCCTCGCGCGCGACGGCGTCTACCTTTTGAATCTGCCCGGATTCGCGCTGCGCGGCGTCTTCAACCGGGCCCAGGGCGACCTCACCATTATCGAACCGCGCTCCACGCGAAGTGCCACCTCGGCCACGGCCAACGGCCATTCGCAAGATGAGGCTAGTGCTTCCTATCAGGTGAACCGTCGAGAATTGCTCGGTGACGGGCGGCGGCGGATTGCCTCAAAGGTAATAGGCCGCGTCGTCTGGCTCGGCCGTGCTCTCTGAAAGGGGCAGATCGCCCCCGTTTTTACAGTGATCCCTGATGCCTGCGATCTTTTCCTTGTTCGCGCCAAAAGCGCTCCCTGTTTGGCGCTTTCCAACTCCCTGTTCTGCACTTTAGGGAATTTGCCCTGAACCGCCCTGAATCCGGCCCCCTTTTAACCAGCAAACGGCCGCGAATTTCGGCGCTTCCCTCAATTCATCGCGTTAACAGGGAATTTTCTATCCAGATAGTGGTTCGTAGCAGACTGCGTCATCCGCCATCCACGAACTGAGGATCATTGCCGCGTCGACGAACGCTGGATGGTCTACCGCCGCATTGCTGTGGAATGCGAGTTAAGACTCGATCACGCTGCCAGAAGTAGTTTACGAATTTCCAGGTGAGCTTGGCTCGAGGTCAAGTGCTCCAACCATGAAGGAGGCCCACAATGTCAGAATCTGCGCCACCGGGAGCCGTCAGTGCTCAACTCGTCGAGGCCATGCAGGCGCTTGCCGGCTCGCATCCCGGGTTCCGTCCCGTCCACGCCAAAGGCCTCGTCTGCGCGGGCACGTTTTGCGGTGCACCAGATGCTCTGCGCGTGAGTCGGGCGTGGCATCTGAGAGGCCAGGCGGTCCCAACCGTCATGCGCTTCTCCAATGCGAGCGGGGATCCGGACGTGCACGATGGCCTCGCCAACGCGCGGGCGCTGGCGGTGAAATTTCAGTTACCCGAGGGCAAGAACGCCGACCTCCTGGCGCTCTCGATCGAAGGATTTCCCGCGCGGACGCCTGAGGACTTTCTCGCCTTCCTGCGGGCACAGCTCCCGGACCCGGCTACCGGCCAGCCTGCGCCCGATGCGCTCTCTCGCTTTCTGGACAGTCGCCCGGCCACCCGTGCCTTCATTGAGCGACTGATGCAGAAACCGGTTCCAGCCAGCTACGGCCAAGCCAGCTACCATGCGGAGCACGCCTTTCGCTTCACTGCCGCGGATGGCGCCAGCCGATTCGGCCGTTATCGCTGGATGCCCGAGGCGGGCGAAGCCTATCTCTCTCCCGACGATGCGAGCAAGTGCAGCGCGAATTTCCTGCGCGAGGAGCTGGAGAGCCGCCTGCTCAACGGTCCGGTCGCGTTCCGCCTCCTCTTGCAACTGGCTGGCGAGAACGACCCCACGGACGACGTCACCGCCTTGTGGCCGGCAGACCGGCCTCTGATCGAGCTGGGGCGGCTGGAGGTGATCCACATCTCGCCGACGGGCCCGGCCGACGAGCGCCGCCTGGTGTTCGACCCCACCAACCTGACGGACGGCATCGATCTCTCGGCCGATCCGATTCTGCTCGCCCGCTCCGCCGCTTACTCCATCTCGTACGACCACCGCAGCAAAGCATAGTGAGCGGTCGATTTGCAGTTTATTTGTTCGAGCAGAGCTACATGACTTTGAGCACTCGCAAGATTCGTAGTCAGGGACTGATTCTCCCCCGGAATCGCTGAAATCCTCGCGAGCTGGATAGTCAGACCGTGAGTGCTTCGCGCGCAGTTGCCGGCCACTTCTTGATATCGAGCCCATGAGTGGCGAAGAGTGCCAACACAAGCCGGTCAAGTCCAAAGGCGATACAGGCGGTGTGAGCGATGTCTCCCCGATTGGTGCGCAAATTCCAAGCCTTGCCAAAATGGTCGCGGTGATAGTTGAAGCTCATACAAGCGGTTGGCCGTTCCTGCGAGTGGACTGGAATGAGCAATTCGAATTTTAATTCCTGCTCAAGCTGCATCAGTGCCGCCATCTGGCCTGCCCGACCGAAAAATGGATCGCTTGCCGTGACCAGCTTATAGGGCAACCCGAGACACTGGGCCAACTCCTCGGCGCGAGGCATCCAGCGTGTGCGAAATCTGAGCGCCTCATCGCCAGTACCGATAAAGACGTATTCGCGCATGCGGAATGCCTGCAGACGATCGAGTTCGTAGGTGGCTTCATGGCGAAAGCAGTAGGAAGTGACATCGAAGAGCAGGCCGTCGGCCGACCCAGCCTGGCGGGCCGCCACCATCGGGTAAATCGGGTAGCAGGCAGCCGGCGACAAAACCATCTCGGTCGCTGACAACGAGTTGATCCATCGACCGTTGCTACCTGCGACCGTGGCGCGAACTTCAGATTCCCCACCCTGAAGGGCGCTAACGCAGCCAAGGAGATGAGGGAAACTGTGCAGGTAGCCCGACTGCTCGAGCTGCTGACGGCTCATTACGGGCGGAAAGGTTAGAATCTCGACACCAGGTTCACGGAGCCGTGAGATAAGCGCCAACAAGCTCTCCATCACTTGTTCGAACAGGGCAGTGCGGGCGTATACTCCGTCGCAGCCGCCACTTTGAAGCAGCGCGGGACCGATCGATTCGATCCGGCTCTGGGCAAAGTTGCTCACCGGTAAGAATGTCCTCTTGGTTGCAAAGGCAGCACAGCTACGGCGACTTCCCACCCCTCGGACACGAGCGACATCTATTCGACCAAAACAGTCGGCGCTTCGACGAGCGTCGATGCGGCGGCGGCGCTAGCCAGTATGCGATCATTGCTTATCATGATTGAGGAGGATAGGACGTCGCGCAGATAACGGGAGATACTGAACTCACCATCATTGCGATAGCCTGCCAATCCACACGCTTGCGCGCAGCTCATTACTGTTGAGATAGCCAATTCAGACGCGCTCACCTTCAGCAGATTAAACGCGGTTTGGAAGTCGAGCGACTCAATCACGTCGTCCGCGGTGGTGGCCTCGAAGCGCTGAAGTGCTGACCCCACCAGCCCCCTGAGTGTCCGTAGCGACATACTCGCCCGCGTGAGATGAGCAGCACCTGGCGGCAGCCGCCCGCCGGCCTGACGAGCGGCCGCACGAACAAAGCGCCTCGTGCACTCGACCGCTCCTGCAGCCAATCCCGACCATACCGCGCTCCAGGTCAAGTGGGCCACGGGCATCATCGTAAATGCCTGAATCTTCTGATAAGGCTCAGGCAGGATCTGCTCGACTACCCCTTGGCCCCTGAGTTCGAATCCCGGACTGCAGGTGCCCCGCATGCCGAGAGTATTCCAATCACTGATCCGCTCGAGTTGATAATCATCTTTGACAAATGCCACGAGCACCTGGTCCGACGGTAAGGCATCGCTGGCGCGTCGAGCGGTCGTGAGGATCGCCTGAGCGTGTTCGCCGTACGAGACTACCGTCGCGCTCTTTGCGAGGGCGATGCGGGAAGCGTTGCGCTCTACGGCACAAGCACTCGCCCGGAGGTCGCCCCCACCTTGGGCTTCGGTCGTGGAGGAGGCGATCAGCAGTTGGTCATCGGACAGGCGTTGCAGCAGCCGCTGATGCCATCTGCTACCGCGGGCGTGACGCACCAGAATCGCGACCATGATCTGATGCATCGCGTAGATCATGCCGCTGGAGGCGCAAGCCCGTCCCAGCGCGTAGCAGATCTCGACCGCGTCACCGAGGCTGGCTCCCTCGCCCCCAAGGTCGCGCGGCACCAGGATGCCCAGCAGGCGCTGGGCTCGCGCTGCAGCGAAAGCCTCTACGGGAAATCGCGCCTCGCGGTCGACGGCGTCCGCATTTTCGGCGGCGGCCGCCGCCGTCCTCTCAGCGCGCGATGTCAGATCTTTCGTAAGCATGGCAGCTCGCCCGTTGGCGCGCGACTCGGATCCCACAAGATTGGAGTCGCCCGTAACATCGCAGCGTAGGGTAGCTAAGACTTAGCACATCTTCACTACACCGTACAGTCGTAATTTTACGCGAGCAACATCGAGCTGCTTTTCGTGACAGTTGGTTTAGACCGCTAAGACTAAGGCCAACTGCTCTGTATTGACCTTCAATGGCGCTAATGATGTGATTCCTCGATGGGAACGGCGGTTCGCTACGAAGATCGCGTCGTCATAGTTATCGAGAGACTACTCGGGGAATGTTCCCTCCCAAGAGTGCTGAGACCCGACGATAAACTGACTGAAGCCGGCCTCACTTCGTTAGATATGGTCAATCTGGTGCTTTCGGTCGAAGCCGAGTTCGATCTCACGATACCTGTCAGTCATATTACTCCGGCGAACTTCCGATCGATTTCGACGATCAGCGCCCTGATTGATCGCTTGCTGGGGAAGACCGCATGGTAGTTGGCTGCGGGCAAACACCGTTCTGTCATCACCCTTTCGTCGGTGTCGGTGAAGCGCGGGTGGCGCCAGGCTATCGAACTCCACGGGATCGCGGATAGGAGGACACGATGACCGATCGCCTCGCGATCGAACGCCTGCTGCGCGAGCTTTACGCTGGCAGAGTGCGAGGCGATCTCGACGGCATTTGCCGGCTGTTTTGCGACGACGCGAAATTTCAGATTGCCGGCGCAAGCCGATCGAGCCCGGTCGACGTGGCGGCGGTCGGCATCGACAAGTTCCGGCCGTTACTTGCGCTAATGATCCGGGCGTTCAAGCTCACTGATCAGACCATCCTCGCGATGGTCATCGACGACTTCAGGGGGGTGGTCCACTGGAGGGCCAAAGTGCACTCCCGAATCACCGGAACGGTGGTGCTTACCGAGCTGATCGATTTGATAGAAGTCCGTAACGGGCGGATCGCATCTTACATCGAGTTTTTTGTCCCCCGCTAAAGCTGGAACGCTCCGAATCCGAGCGAAATTCGCGCGAATCTTCTGAGACTGCTCGCCATCACAAATTAGCGCCTCGCAGTCGCTGCCGACGCACTTTGGAGTGCATCTACCAGCTCATCGACATCGTCGGCCGTCGTTTCGCCATGCGTAACACACGCACGAACTATTTCGCGCCCTTCAAACAGCGCCGTCGCCACCCAAGCGCGGCCCGAGGCCAGGACCCGCTCAACGATCGCCCTTGCTCGCCCGCCACCCTCAGGGGGCGTGAGGCAGAGGACGGCCAGCGGCGAAGCATTAACCACCGACCACTCTCGCTCGACGAGCTTTTTTCTGAGCAGATCAATCAACTCGACTGAACGCTCAACGTGCGCGCCGTAGCCACTCCATCCGGCGACCGCGAGCGATAAAAACAGACGGAGCCCGAGAAAGCGGCGTGACCATTGAGCGGTCGTGACGTAAGGGTCGAGGCTGGGAATGTTCGAGGGCATGAAACCTGTAGAGACGTGGAACGCCGCCGGCAGCACGCTCGGATGTTGCGTAATGAACATGCCGCACCCCATCGTGGTCGCGAACCACTTGTGTGCGTCGATAGTCATCGAATCGGCGCACTCGATGCCTGCGAGTACCGGCCGGAGCTTTTCCGACGCGATCACCGCGCCACCCCAGGCCGCGTCCACGTGGTACCACAGGCCGTGCTTTTGCGCGATCGCCGCGCAGGCGCTGAGCGGATCGATCATCCCGGCATTAGTTGTGCCGGCAGTAGCTGCGATCATGAAGGGAATGCAGCCGCGCGCGCGATCGGCGGCGATAGCTTCCGCTAAGGCATTCGCGTCCATCCGCCCGGACCCGTCGGTTGCCACAAGGCGGGCGGCGGAACGGCCGAGACCGGCCTGGTGCGCGATTTTGAGCCAGGCCAGATGGCTTTCCCGCGAGACATAGAAAATTGGCGGGCCGGAGAAAGCGCGCGCGCCGTCCTGCGCAAATCCGGAGTTTGCCCGCGTCAAGGCACAGATTGTCGCAGTGTAGTTGGCCTCCGATCCGGCGGTGGTGAAGTGGCCCGCAGCGTCCGGCGGAAACCCGGCGCGGCGCGCAACCGAGCTGATGACGTGGCGCTCAATCGCTACCGCCGCCGGAGAGGTGGTCGAAGTCGCAAGCTGCGGGTTGAAGACGGCGACGATGCGATCCGCGCACTGCGCTGGAAAAGTTGGGGCGGGATTGAAAAGTCCGAAGTAGCGCGGATGCGTTACGTGCACCAGGCCATGCTCCATCTGGCCGATCGTCCACCGCAAGAGCGCTTCCAGCGGGCGCGGGGCTTCGAAATCGAAGGCCGCCAGATCGCTTTTGAAGGAAGCCAGGTCCAGCGCCGGGACCACGGCGCCCTGAGCCACGCGCTCGGCGGCAGATGCCAGTTCCCGCGTCAGAAGGTCGTCCCAGTGCTCGCGATCTTCACGGTTCGGAAACAGCGGCGAAATCGATCGACTTTCGTAAGAGCTTGTCATTGGTTTCGAAAGGAGCGCTCGGCGAACTCACAGGCTGTGAGGAGATCGGTGGGTTGCGAGAATTTTCGGCTATATGTTTAGGGTCTTCCGATCGGAAAGATATGCCAGCCAGTTCGAATATAGGTGGACGGCCGGCCGATACCACTCATAGGCCAGTTTTCCTTCCGCAACTGCCGCCGGAAAGCTCGCGTGCAAAGCGATGCTCCGATCATGCTGCGCGCGTCGCTGGAAGCTTGAAAACACTGACGCAGCGGCTTCATCGAAGTAGCGCTGGGGCATTTCGGGATAGCTATCGCGTTCCCGGCTAAGGAAGCGACCGACATCCCGCCGATATTCGCGCAGCAGGGCGGCACGATCGTATTCAGGATGGCCTTGCAGGAAAATGTAGAGGCTCTTCTGTTCCCGGATAAACGTGTCAACACCGGCCTCGCGGGATCGCGCGACGATGCGATAACCCTTGGAAACCAGGGCTTCTTCGGCCAGCCCATTGTGACGCGAATGCGGGATGCACCATCGCGACGGAATACCGGCTACGACTGGATGCTCCCACGCCTTTTCACATTCGAAGACGCCGGAGAGCTTTGCTGTCAGCTGCTGTCGATCGATTCCGTCTAGATGAAAGACCGCGGCGTGGGCTGCAAGACATGACCAGACGGTGGAAACCGCGTGCTCTTCCACCCAATCGACGAGGTCCGTAAAGGCGGGCCAGTAGGGCTCGTTCTGCAAGGCCGCCGCGCGCGGTTCCGTTCCAGTCACAATCAAGCCGTCGACCGGGCGGGCCCAGAGTTGGCTGATGTCTTCATAATGCTGAGTGACGTGCCACTGACCGGCTTCTGCGCGAGGGACTTGAGGCAAGGCGAAGAAGCGCAGGCGGACCGCGCGACGGCCCGACGCGGCAGCAATCAGTTCACTGAATTGGCGCTCGGTGGTGCGCAGCGCCGCGTCGGGCATGTTGTTGACCAACCCGATGACGATAGGGTCCTGGGAGGCTAAGGCTGGCGGTTCTGGCGAGGGCAGATCGGATATGGGCATTGTCATCGGCCGCCCCGAATGGACTGATTAGCCGCATCGGACCCCAATCCCACGACGTGATCGGCGTTCGCCGCGTCCAGGGCCTGAGCCAAATCGGCGATGATGTCCTCGACGTGCTCGATTCCGATGCTGAGGCGGATCGTCTCGGGCGTCACGCCAGCCTGCCGCTGCTCAGTTGGTGACATCTGACGATGAGTAGTGGAAGCGGGATGACATGCCAGCGACTTCGCATCGCCCAGATTGACTAAGCGCCTGACCAGGTTCAGTGCATTGTAGAATCGGGTTCCCCCATTGAAGCCGCCACGAACACCGAAGGTCAGCAACGAACACGCCCGCCCGCCGAAATATTTTTGCGCTAGAGCATGATAGGGGTTGTCCGGGAAACCGACGTAATTGATCCATTCTACCTGGGGGCTGGCGCGCAGGAACTCGGCCACGCGACGCGCATTTTCAACGTGACGCTCAACGCGCAGCGCGACGGTCTCGATACCCTGGAGCAGCAGGAACGCACTCATCGGCGCCAACACCGAGCCCATGGTCCGCTGGCAAACGCTGCGACAGCGCGCGATGTAGGCCGCCGCCCCGTAATGTTGGGTGTAGACGAGATCGTGATAAGACGGATCGGGTGCGCAAAACATCGGAAAGCGCTCAGCGTGCTTTGCCCACGGGAACTTGCCGCTGTCGACAATCGCTCCCCCGAGCGTGGTGCCATGTCCGCCGAGGAATTTGGTCAGCGAGTGTACGACAATGTCGGCCCCATAATCGATCGCGCGCAGCAGTATCGGAGTTGCGACCGTGTTGTCCACGATCAGGGGAATGCCGTGTTTATGCGCGACGTTCGCCAATGCTTCAATGTCGCAGATATTCCCGGCGGGATTCCCGACACTTTCGCAGTATACCG
>JBOHWF010000443.1:0-4779 GCA_050736455.1 Binataceae bacterium (SeqCode)
GCGCGTTCGAGCGGACGCGCATGCCACCGGTCGTTTTCCACTCAGCATTCCAATGAACCGTTTCGGCCTGCCTACGCTTGGCACCGGGGTTGGGCTGCGGCGTCCGCATTATGGGCAGGTGATCGGCGAGCGGCCGGCGATGGAGTGGTTCGAGGTCATCACGGAAAATTTTATGGTCGCGGGCGGCCGGCCGCTTGAGGTGCTGGAGCAGGTGCGCGCGAATTATCCGATCGTGCTGCACGGCGTTTCGATGTCACTTGGTTCCACCGATCGCTTGAATCGCGATCATCTGAACGGCGTCGCTGAGCTGGCGCGGCGCTGCGAGCCCGCGTGGATTTCCGATCATTTGTGCTGGACGGGAGTCGGCGGGCGTAACCTTCACGATCTTTTGCCACTGCCCTACACCGAAGAAACCGTGAGGCACGTCGCCGGGCGCATCCGTCAGGTGCAGGAGCTGCTCGGGCGCCACATCCTGATTGAGAACGTCTCGAGTTACCTTTCCTATACTCACTCGACAATGACGGAATGGGAATTCGTCTCGGCGATCGCGACCGAAGCTGATTGCGGGATCTTACTGGATATAAACAATATTTTTGTGAGTGCCTTCAATCATCGCTTCGACGCTAAACAGTTCATCGAAGGAATCCAAGTTGATCGGGTTGTGCAATTCCATCTGGCGGGCCACAGCGATCACGGAAAGTATCTGCTCGATACGCATGACCATCCGATTCGCCCGGAAGTGTGGGCGCTCTATGAGTACGCGGTGCAGCGCTTTGGCGCGGTCTCGACGCTGATCGAGCGCGACGACAATATTCCGGAATTCGCCGAGCTGCAGGCGGAGGCGACGGAGGCGCGCCGGCGAAGCGCGATTGCGCTGCCTGCGGCGCCCAGCGTCCCGGGGCAATAAGCGATGGAGCTCGCGCGCCTCCAGAGCCTGCTCTATCGGTTGATCACGGCGCCGAGTGGGGTGGACGAGGGGCTGGCGGCAGAATCGTCGCTCGGGTCAGACGGACTGGCCGCAATAATCTGCGGGGACGAACGGCTGTCGCCGCCGGAGCGCGTCGCGATTTACGCCGACGCCTATTTTTACCGGCTGCTCGAGGTTTTCAAAGAGGACTATCCGGCGACGCTGGCGGTGCTCGGCGACGCACAGTTCCACAATCTCATTACTGGCTATTTGATTGACTATCCGCCAAGCGAACCTTCGATTATGTACGCCGGCAGGGACCTGCCGACGTTTCTGCGCGCGAATGCATTGACCGAGCGGACGCCCTTTGTCGCTGATCTGGCGGCGCTCGAGCGCGCGCTGGTCGAGATCTTTCACGCGGCGGACGCGGTCCCGCTCGAGGCCGCGGCGATGAACGCGATCGCGCCCGCGGATTGGCCGTCGCTCAGGATGCGGCGGCATCCGGCCTCGCGCATCCTCGAAGTCGGCTGGCGGGTCGAGCGGGTGTTGCGAGCGGTCGAACAGCAGGAGCAGTGGAGCGTCCCCGCTCGCGAGGCGGTTAACCTGCTGGTATGGCGGCGGCAGGCGCGGGTGTTTTACCGGGAGCTCGAGCCCGGCGAGCGCCTGGCGTTGACGATCGCGGAAGAGGCCACGACTTTCGCAGCGATCTGTGAGGCGGTGGCCGAGGAGACCGGCGACGCGTCGCCGGCTGCGCGCATCAGCCGGCTGCTCGGCGTCTGGATCGGCCAAGGGCTTTTGATCCTCGACGCGACCGCCAAAGCCTGATGGTAGCGTGTTGCCTGCCAACCTTCATTTTCGAAGTGTGAAGAAATTTTCCCCGGCGTTTCTAACCTGATAAAATACATTATCGCGTTAGAGATATCGCGCCGGCGCCAGGCTTCTCGACACTCTCGCCGCTTTGTTGTCGAAGCAGCCCATCGTATTTTGCCTGGATCTGTTCCGTGCGTTCTTTGATCAGGGGGAAAAACTTCTCCGGCCAAGGTTCACCCAACTCTAAAGGTACGCGCCGGTCGCCGGTAGCGCGAAGTGCCTTATAAACGGCGACGTGCCGTTCATATTTAAGAATCTGCGTCCACAGCTCTTGATCGTCTTTTACGAGATCGATGTGCTCATCGATGATTTTTACGATTTGATCGTGGTTAGGGAGAATGAAAGACCTCTCTAGTTCAACTTCTATCTTTTCTTCTCCTGGTTTTTGTTCCGAACCGAGAAACCGCTTCCATACCGTGTTGTCCTTCTCCAGTCGCAGATAAATCGGATAGTAGAATTGCGATAGTTCTTGACCCAGCTCTTGGCGCTGCTCCTTTGCCACGTCGGACCTTAGATTTAGATCCGTTTTGAGCCGCTCAAGTTTTGTGTTGAGCCAGAAGCCAGCCATAAGTAGAAGGATTGCTATTAGTAATTTGTCTAGAACTGTTGTCGTAAGCTGTTCGTAAAATGTCATAATCAGTCCTTTCGTGGCTGCTCTGGCCTGCCCCTATTTTAATAAATCATCGAGCTGATTCAGCATAAACAGCAGGGGATCTGCATTGATATGGACCGGTCCATTCCAAACAGGTTCCCAGGCCGGGTTGGCGGCAGATATATTTACAACCTGATGCGCTCGATTTCGTCGAGGGTCAGGCGTTCCTTAGTCCGGTCATAGAGCTTATTGGAGGCCTTTCAGACAGAGCGGGTTTGCAAACAGTTTCAATGGCCGTAACTGCCTCTTGGATTTTACGCTCGGTCGGATCGGGTTGGTCGGAGCGCGGCCCCCAGCCTAATGATTGTCTATGTGGAATCAGTTGATGGCTAGCAGTTGGGTCATCTGCAAATTTGGCGATCTCGATCAAAATTCCGACGGTGCTCATTATCCCGGCGTGGACCTGGGAGATCGCGTCAATCGGCTTAATCGCCTCCTGTCCGAAATGCGCGGCGCCGGCATATCTCAGTGTCTGTAGTCTCGCGAAAGGCTGCGCCTGCCGAGCAAGTCGCTCCATCGGGACAAAGTAGGAATTGCGCCGTTCACAGAGTTTGTCGCTCTCCTGTTCATCGGGCTTTCGGGTTTCACCTTCACCGGACATAACTACCGGCGCGCGAGCCCAGTTCAGGGCATCGCGGGCTTCATACGCGGCGCTAAGGATTTGCTCAGCAATTTCGTACCGCCGGCGCCAGATAACAAGCGCCTAGTCGAGAGCGAGCTTTCTCTCGGCAAGTGCTATATCCGCTGCGACCTTCTTTTCGGCCAGCTCGCGATCGAAGGCAAGTTTCTCCGCATGCGTCTTAAGAGTCGTGGACCGATTCAGCACAAACCCAATGACGGCGATGACGCTGGAGATTACGGCTGCCACGACAGCCGGACCGATGAGCGACTTGAGTTCCATGCCTCTCCCTACCACGGATCGTCGTCGGTTGAGGTCGGAACCGAGTCGACGTTCAGGGATTCCGTCTTCGGTCTCGACCGACCCCGTTGGGGCGACTGGATCGGCCAGGGGCTTTTGATTCGCGACGCGCCGGCCGCGGCGGCTTGAGCATCGCGAGCGCTTGCGCCAGCGTGTAGCGCAGCTTGTGGCGCGGCACGATCGCGTCGAGCATGCCGTGGGCCAGCAGGAACTCCGCGGTTTGAAAATTCTCCGGCAGTTGCTGGCTGGTGGTCTGCTCGATCACGCGGCGCCCGGCAAAGCCGATCACGGCGCCGGGTTCGGCGAAGTTGAGATCGCCGAGACTCGAAAACGAGGCGGCGACGCCGCCGGTGGTGGGATCGCAGAGCACCGACAGATAGGGGATGCGGGCGTCGCGCAGGCGCGCGATCGCCGCGCAGACCTTGGCCATCTGCATCAGGGAGAGCGCGCCCTCCTGCATCCGCGCGCCGCCCGAGGCGGAAAAAACGATGACCGGCAGGCGTCGGACCCGCGCGTAATCCATCAGGCGCGCGATTTTCTCGCCGACCACGACCCCCATGCTGCCGCCCATGAAATTGAAGTCCATGATCGCGACGGCTGCCGGGTGACCTTCGATCTTGCCGAGTCCGGTGACGACCGCATCGTTGCGGCCGGTCGTGCGGCGCGCGGCGTCGAGACGCGCGGAATAAGGCCTTGAATCGACGAAGCCGAGCGGGTCGCCGCCGGCGATTTCGGCAAACAACTCGCGCCAGTCGCCGCGATCGATCGTGACTGCAAGGCGCTGCTCGACGGTGAGCCGCAGATGCCAGCCGCATTTCAGGCAGACGTTGAGATTGCGTTCGACTTCCTTGCGGAAGGCGATTTCGCGGCATCCGGGACACTTGAGCCAGATATCGTCTGCGGCCTGGGGGGGTTGGGCGTGGACGGTGGTTTGGAGCTTTTGCGCCATAGGCTCAGGCCTGCACCGCCGCGATCGGCCGGTCCGGGCGAATCGCGTCCTTCAGAGTGGCAGCGAAATCACCAACCACCTGGACGAGTCGATCGGAAGCAACGTGGCTTTCGATGAGCTGAGAAATTGCGCTGCCGACAACGACGGCGTCGGCGAATCCAGCGACCTCGCGGGCCTGCGCCGGGGTCGAAATGCCGAAGCCAACTCCGATCGGCAACCGCGTGACGCCGCGCAGCGCCCTCACGCTGCCTTCGAGCTCGGCGGAAAGCGCAGCGCGCGCGCCGGTCACGCCGGTCACGGCGACGTAGTAGAGAAATCCGCTGGCGCTCGCGGCGATCGTGCGGGCGCGCGCGAGCGGGGTGGTCGGCGCGAGCAGATAAATCAGATCGAGACCGGCAGCGCGCGCGGGCTTGGCCAGCTCGGCGCTCTCTTCCGGCGGCAGGTCGACGACCAGCAGTCCGTCGAGTCCGGCGCGGGCGGCG
>JBOHWF010000444.1:0-2865 GCA_050736455.1 Binataceae bacterium (SeqCode)
ATTCGCAACGGCCTGATGAACGGGCGACGCCTGACGATGCGCGTGATGCTCGAAGACGGCTCGATGTGCTTCTTCACCGGCATGCCGCTCAATGATGTAATCGAGGGGCGCTACTCCTGCCTGCAGGGCGGCGGAGTAGTTGAGCGCGGCGCGTTTCGTACCGAGCGTAACTACTGAGTCGCGACTGCCAAATAACTACTTGAGCTCCTCGATGATCGACCTGAAAACCCGTGCCGCATTAATTGTCTTTGCCACAGCGACCGCGTTGATGATCGGCGTTGCGCACAGCGCCGCACTGGCCCAGGAGGCCGCCCCACTGCCGCCCGCCGCCGCCGCCAACGCCGCAACGAACCCCGGAGAGAAGATCGTCGGCGTATGGAAGGGCATCACACTCGCTAGTTGCTCGGCCAGTCTGCTGCCCGATCGCTGCAACGCCGAGCAGAAGGTCGAGATGACCGTTATCCAGGGCGTCGATGGCAAGCTCAAGGGCTTTTACAAGTGCGCCTACGACAACCAGGACTGCTTCCATGAGCAGGCGACCGGCAAGGTAGTCTCCGCCACGATTAACGGCGCGTTGATCACAATGCGCGTGATGCTCCCGGACGGCACCGGCTATATCTTCACCGGCCGGACTTCCGGCGACGTCGTCAACGGCGGCTATACTGCCTCCTCGGGCGGTGCGCCGCTCGAACGCGGCGTCTGGCGCGCCCGCAAGACCGATTAGAGCAGACGCTTCAAATCGTAGTTCGCTCTAGCGCGAGCGCGCCGGACGGCGCCGTGCGCCTTGTAGCGGCGCGAGCTCGCGCAAGGCTGCGAGAATTGTTTCGCACTCGGCGTGCACGAGTGTCGGATCCGCGCCGCGTGCGTCGAGAATCCGCGCGACCTCGGCCAGCGTGCGCGCGTAATCGTTGCGCACGCGGCGATTCAGCTCCTTCCAGGGAATCCCGCGCAGCGCGTCCGCGGTCTCCCGCGCGAAACTCACCGCGCCGCGCGCCAGCAGCACCGCGATCGCCGGATAGCCGAGATAGCCCTGCCAGTACGATGCGTTGTCGTTCGCCGAGACAGTGCGGCCGTCGATTTCTACATCGTAGGTCTTGAGGCCATCAGACGACGCGACCGTCGCCCGCTCCGCCTCGACGAGCTGGACGCGGCCGTCGCCGATCGCGCCGAGCGCCTCGTACACCTTGATGAGCGGCGGCATCTTCCACGCCTCAGCGGGCATACTTATCCTGTCTCCTGTGCGAACATCAGAGGCAATCCGGCACGGGGCGTCATCAGATGGCTAATCAGCCGATCGGCAAAATCGATCACATCGGCATCGCGGTCAAGAACATCGCCGAGGCGCGCAAATTCTTCGAGGGCGTGCTCGGCGCGAACCTGCTCTACGAACACGAGAACCCGGAGGCCGGCTACAAGATCGCCGAACTCGATTTCAACGGCTTCGTGCTCGAATTGCTCGAGCCGCTCGGCGACGATTCCTTCCTGCATGGCTTTCTCGCGCGGCGCGGCGAGGGGATGCACCATCTGACGTTGGACGTGCCCGACGCGAAGACAAAAATTGCCGAGCTCAAAAGCCGCGGTATCAAGATGGCCGACGAACGCGAGTTTTCGCCGGACTCATGCGAAGCCTTCATCTCCCCGCGCGGCAGCCACGGCGTCCTGATTCAAATCGGCTCGGGCTATCCGACCCTCGCGCGCGCCGCCGAGTGGTTCAAAAAGTGACGCACCCCGGCGTGCTGCCCGGGCGGTGAAAAGTGAAAAGTGAAAAAGTGAAACACTCAGCCCATCAGACCTTTGGTCAGGCCGCCGTCGATCGTGATGTTAGCGCCGTGAATAAATCCCGCGCGTGCAGACGCCAGAAACAAAATCAAATCCGCGACTTCCTCGGGCTGGCCGATCCGTCCCAGCGGGGTCATCGTGCGGAACGCCTCTTCAGTTGATTGGCCCGCGCTGGAGGGAATGAGGCCTCCGCGCATCTTGAGCAATCGCTCGGTCAGGATCGGTCCGGGATTGATCCCAACGACGCGGACGTCTGGCGCCCCTTCCTCGGCCAAGGCCTTGGTGAAGTGGTTCAGTGCCGCGTTGGCCGCTCCGCCGATCGTATAGCTGGCGCGCGGATTCAGCGCCGCCGCGCCGATCACGTTGATGATCACGCCGCCGCTCGCGCGCCGCATCGGCGCGAGCGCCTCGCGCGCCATCCGCACGTAGCCGAAAAATTTAAGCGTCCAGTCGGCTAGCCAGGCTTCGTCGGACAACTCCATGAAGGGACCGGTACGCGCGCTGCCGGCGTTGTTGATCAGGATATCGACCCGTCCGAAGCGCTCGAGGCATCGTGCAACTACGCGCTTGATCGCGCCGCCGTCGGTGAGGTCCGCAGCGATCGTGTCGATCCGCTCCCGCCCGGCGTGTCCCGCGGCAGCGACCGTCTCGTCGAGCGCCGCCTGGCCCCGCGCACAGGCAAGCACCGACGCGCCCTCGCCGAGCAAGCCCAATACCGTCGCCCGCCCGATCCCCTTGCTGCCGCCACTGACGATCGCGACTTTACCCTCTAACCCCAGTTCCATACCCTGCCCTCGTTGACACTCCGATCGCTTGGATCTGATGATTCCAACGCCCAGGATCTATCACGAACTTCGCATGAGGGCAGCGCGGCGGAGAGTTAGCTCAAGTTGCGGCGCCAGACCGCTCGGCCTAAATCTCACTCAAGAAATTGGCACTAATGCGCCGCGGGACCCGCGCCGGTCATCGTCGCGCCGCGGAAGAGCAGAAACGACGGGATCATCACGATCGCCATCAGCGCGAGGATGCGATAGAGGTCCGCGAACGCGAGCATCGCGGATTGCTGCTGCACGACGCCGTATACCA
>JBOHWF010000445.1:0-2474 GCA_050736455.1 Binataceae bacterium (SeqCode)
GGATTCAACGATCAGCGATCTAGCGGTTGCAACCAATTGCGGTCAGATCAAAACCGGCTCGCTCGCGCGCTCCGACCGCCTCGCGAAATATAATCAGCTGATCAGGATCGAGGAGGAACTTGCGAGCCAAGCCCGCTATGCGGGACGCAGCGCGTTGAAGGCTTGCGCATGATTCCGGAAAAGTTGCAGAGTTCTTCGACAATTCATGCTCTAAAGCCTTTGCAACAGCACGCTCAACTTGCTATAGAGCGTCGCTTGCGCGGTCTCGATCCCTAAACCCTTTAGTTTTGCGCCGAATACCGGGTCCAAGTGATCGAACCGCGCGCCGGTAATCGATGCGATATCCTCGAAATACCATTGCCCCTTTTCGATCTCTTTCGGTTCGCGCCCGAAAATTCCCTCGCCGCGCACGGGTTGAGCGCCGGCCGTGAAGGGAAAACGCTGCGAAATCGAACTTACCGCGCCGTCGTTTTCGCGCCATTTGCCGATCGCAAGATCGCCTGTTCCCCAAGCCGGGATCGGCGGCTCCGCGAATTCTGGCTTGAGCGCCTGAAATTGCGCGGCGCCTTTGAGCAGCAAATTCATTGATTTGTCCGGCTGCTGCGTCTTCGGTCCAAATGGCAGGCCAAGGAAACCCGCTTCATGCGTCGCACGCGTCACCAGGGAAAAATAGTAGGTTTCTTTCTGCGTTTGGAACGTTTGATTGGCCGCAAGACAACCTTGTAAGCTGAGATCGAAGGCGAGATTGTCGGCCCCATTCGTGAACCTTGGGCTGTTTTCGAAGAAGGCCAGCACCTCCTCGCTCGTCGCGTTCGTCTTGCCGATCCACTGATCCAGATAAAGGTCGTAATCCCCGCCGAAATCATGGACAGGACGCGCGGCTATTCTTATCGCCTGGATGGCATCGAGAGCCGATCGTATCAAAAAGCCCGGCGCGCGTTTCAGCCGACCGGTCTTATCGTCGCAAAACATGTAAGTCAGCGTCGAGCCATTAAGGACTCCGGCCACGCAGATGACCGCTTCCACCCAATTCTCATTTGACCCTGCTCCCCAAAAATCTTCCGCCAGCAGCTGTTGCAACTGAAGGCATGTTTGCGCTCCGGCGCTGTGGCCGATCAGAATGACGGGGTTATCGGCCGACCAATCCGGTTCGGTAATGAAGCCATGACCCGTGTAATCGCGCGAGGTTTGCTCATGGCCCTCGGCAGTGCTGTGCGCGGAGCCATAATTGACCTGGGTTCCCCTGATCTGAGCAAAGACTTCGCATGCGCGGTCATGGAAGGAGCTGATTGGACCGCATTTCGCCCAATGGGTCGTAAAGCGGGTCCGATCGAATTGCTGCAGCGCGCCGCCCCAATAGGAAAAATCCCCCAGCTCTCCCGGCCCCCAGCCAAAAATTCCCGGCACGAAGACGATGTGGTTCGATTTCATCTGCACTATCTCCAATTCGCTATCTGGTCTCGCCGACGCTTCTCGGACGATCGGGGTTTGGATGGTCAAATTGGCTCGCTTTGGCATTCTTGGCAGCGCGGCCCGACGGCGTCGAAACGTCCCAACGTCAGGGCGCATTCTAATCCGTCCGGCCGCGGCGCTCGAGATCATGCGATGCTTAGGCTTTGCTGAAATGCGGCGAGAGCGCGCTGCGCCCATCGTATTCGCGGCCCGGGGTTAGGAATGGCCGGCCCCTCGAAGGATTCCATGAATGACTCTACCGCTCCCGGCAGAGTCGTCTCGGCCTTCAGTTCATCGAGCGCGTATTTATGACTCCCCTGCAGTTCCACTTTCAGAAAGCCGTAATTCGCTTCGTCGGAATCCTTAGGGAGCCCATTGTCCCTGCAGAACTGCTCGAACAGCCTACGCCGGGGTCCAGTCCATTGCGCCCATCCATAACCGCCTTGGCTTCCCTGGACGAGCGGATGGCGTTCCTGCAGTTCCGTGAACCCATTGCATTCTGCACCGAGATTACCAAGGATGCCTGCGGCTTGATCATCGTCGAGATCGAAATCTTTCTTCAAGTCCGCCATGATCTTGGGCGCCTTACTTCTAAATATCTCCACCGGTTTCAAATCAGGGTGAGCGGGGAGCACAAGTGGCCCCGGTGGATGTTCCGGCGGCGGCATCTTGCGTTCGTCGCCACCGTCCTCGCCGGCCGGTGCCGGCGGCATCCTGCCGCCCGCCAAGGTCTGCGCGAACCCTTCGATCACATCGACGCCGATGTAACCGAGGCTCGCTAGATAAAACAGCAAATCGCCGCTCATGGCGTTCGCGTCGAAGATCTTGGGCGTCAAACCGCCCGCGACGCCGGCGACAAAACCGATCATCAGACCGATGAAGATTCGCGATGCGGCAAAGGTGTCCGCCTCGCTCGGAGCGGTATTCGACCAATCCGAGAGCTTCTTCAGTCCGACAATGGTGCGCGCGCCCTGTCCCACCATCCCCATCAACCCGCTGAGAAGCAAGAGGCCGAGCACGTC
>JBOHWF010000446.1:0-10663 GCA_050736455.1 Binataceae bacterium (SeqCode)
AGTCTGACGGTCCCCAGCAGTCACTTAGAGGGGTTGCCCTGCCGTCCGTGGGGGGTGGGACAACTCATCAAGACCCAGGACGGCGCCGAGATCGACGTGATAGGCCCCGAGTGTCGGCGGCGTCCGATCCCGAATCCGGCGACCCTCGAAGGGATCAAGTACTCGTGGGCGTCTGTCGTGCGTGTCGTGACGCCCGGTCAGTTCAACGACCTGCATCGCGATCCGGATATCCCGGATTTGACGACCAACGCACACCAGTTCACGCTGGCCATGGACGACATTTACGGCGCAAAATGCGTCTCGCTCCAGCTGCCCATCGGCACGCTCATACGATTCGTTGGCGACGAACGCGTATTTGTCCTCTCTGGCGGGTGCGCGTTCCGGTACATCCCGAATCCGACGACGCTGCAAGCGATCGAGAATCGCTACAACCTAACGGTGCAGGACCTGCCGCTGTTTCCCGCTCCGGTCGTGTACTTCTATAACGGTCCGTATATTTCAGACTTCGGGACCAACAGGGCCGGCTTTGAGGACGACATGCAGGAGATTTACGGGCCCTAGGAGAGGTGAAGGCCGCGATGCCTGAGCGCACTCGCTCACGCAATAAATCCTGCTCGAACTCCGCCAGGGCCGCCATGAGCGAGGCGATCAACTTACCTTGAGCGCTGCGCGGATCGAACTGCGGACCGGTCTGGGCTACGCGGGAGACGTCCCAAGCCTGTAGATCCTGCAGCGTGTGGAACAGATCCAGCATCGAGCGGCCCCAGCGGGTGAGCTCGGCGACGAGAATGCGGCCCTTCACGACGGGCGCAGTCTACGTGAACAATCTGGGCGACGAAGGCGAGGAGCGGGCCAAGGCCGCCCACGGCCCTAACTATGATCGCCTCGTCGCGCTCAAGAACAAATACGACCCAACTAACTTTTCCGGATGAACCAAAACATCAAGCCGACGGTATGAGCGCTAGCACGGGCCGATCGAAGTGGAGGCGGGGACAGCATCGCTCAACCTTTGCCGGCGAGGCCCGCAACGCGCTAAGGTCGGGCGGTTCCAGAAGGAGGAGTCCGGCTGATGAAGCGCAGCACCGATCGCATCCTTACGACTCACACCGGCAGCCTGCCACGGCCCGCCGACCTGCTGCCGATTCTGCACCGGAAAGACTATGGCGAAGCGTACGACGCCGCGGCGCTCGCGGCGTGTGTCAAAACGGCGGTCGCGGAGACCGTGCGCCGGCAGCTCGACGCCGGCCTCGACATCGTCAACGACGGCGAGATGAGCAAGCCGTCGTACGCGACCTACGTCAAGGACCGCATGAGCGGTTTCGACGGCAGCGAGAAGAGCGCGCCGATTCGCGGCGCCGACTTCCTTGAGTTTCCCGACTTCGCGCGTGCCAGCGCGGGCGGGATGGGTACGGCTGGCGTCCATATGAAGCGCCCCGCCTGCACTGGACCGATCGCCTATCGTGACAAGGACGCCCTGCGCGCCGATCTCGAGAATCTCAGAGCCGCGCTTGGCGGCGCATCCGTCGCCGAGAGCTTCGTCAGCGCGGCCTCACCCGGCGTCGTCACCTTCTTTCTGAGCAACAAGTATTATCCCTCGCACGAAGCCTACCTGCGCGCGATCGCCGAGGCGATGCGCACTGAGTACGAGGCGATCTGCGCGGCCGGCTTCGTGCTTCAGGTCGATTGCCCGGACTTCGCGATGAGCCGCCACGTCCATTACAAGGATTTGAGCCTCGCCGAATTCCGCAAGACGATCGAACTCCACGTTGACGCGCTCAATCACGCGCTCGCCAACGTCCCGCCCGACCGCGTGCGGGTCCATCTGTGCTGGGGGAATTACCAGGGGCCGCACAATCATGACGTGCCGCTGCGCGATATTATCGACATTGTCTTCAAGACGCGGGCGCAGGCGATCTCCTACGAGGCCTCGAACCCCCGCCACGAGCATGAATGGACCGTTTTCAAGAGCTTCAAGCTGCCCGACGGCAAAATCCTGATCCCCGGCGTGATCGATTCGGTGACCAACTTCGTCGAGCATCCCGAGGTGGTGGCCCAGCGAATCGGCAATATCGCCCGCGTGGTCGGCCGCGAGAATGTGATCGCCGGCAGCGACTGTGGATTCGGGACGATCGCGGGAGCGTCGGCGGTTGACGGCGAAGTGGCCTGGGCCAAAATGAAGTCGCTGACCGAAGGTGCGCGGCTCGCCTCAACAGAATTGTGGGGCTAGCCGCGCGATTCGATCTCGCTGAAGGAGAAAGGAACCCGTTATGAAACGCAGCACCGAGCGCATTCTCACGACCCACACCGGCAGCCTGCCGCGTCCCGACGCGCTGATCCCCCTCATCATGCGGAAAGACGCCGGCACGCTGACCGACAAAGCCGCCTTCGACGACGCGGTGAAGTCCGCGGTAGGCGCGATCGTGCGTCAACAAACCGCGAGCGGCGTCGATATTGTCAACGACGGCGAAGTTGACAAGCCGTCGTATGCAACCTACCCGAAAGATCGCTTGAGCGGCTTTGGCGGCGTGGTCGAGGGCTTTTTCTCAATCGGGGATCTCACTGACTATCCTGAGTACGGCGAAAAGTTCTTCGCAGGCGCGGGCGCCTCGGTCGGCACCCTTAAACGCGCGGCCTGCGATGGCCCCGTCAGCTACCGCGATCGCGCAGGACTCGAAACCGAGATCGGCAATCTAAAGGCGGCCGTCGCGCAGGCCAAGCCCGCCGAAGCCTTCATGAGCGCGGCGTCGCCTGGCGTGATCTCGATCTTTCTGCCCAATCGTCACTACAAGACGCACGAGGCCTATCTGAGCGCGCTCGCCGACGCGATGAAGGTCGAGTATCAGGCGATCCATCAGGCGGGATTCGTGCTGCAGGTCGATTGTCCGGATCTGGCGATGGGCCGCCATATCCAGTTTCCCGACGCCACGCTCGCCGAGTTTCGCAAGAATATCGCATTGCACGTCGAGGCGCTGAATCACGCCTTGAGCGGCATCCCCGAAGATCGCGTCCGCCTCCATCTGTGCTGGGGCAATTACGAGGGACCGCATCATCGCGACGTCCCGCTGCGCGACATCCTCGATATCGTGTTGAAGGCCAGCGCCGCCGGCATCTCCTACGAAGCATCGAATCCGCGCCACGAGCACGAATGGGCGGTCTTCAAGGACGTCAAGCTGCCGGCGGGCAAGGTCCTGATCCCGGGTGTGATCGACTCGGTCAGCAACTTCATCGAGCATCCGGAGCTGGTCGCCCAGCGCATCTGCAACGTCGCGCGGCTAGTCGGACGGGAGAACGTGATCGCCGGCACTGATTGTGGCTTCGCGACCTTTGTGGGCCTCCATTCGGTCGATCCCAAGATCACCTGGGCCAAATTCCGGGCGATGGCGGAGGGGGCTAAACTGGCGTCGAAGGAATTGTGGTAACTACTCGCTGAAACCGGGCCAGGGCGCCGGAGAAAAAATGCTCAAGAAGGGCCGGAGTAATCCGGCCGGCCGTGCTTAATCTTGGGGGAAGATCGTCGGCGATGAGGCGGGCGTTAGTCGATCGCTCTCGGGCTCGGAGATTGCACAGGACTCAACGAGCGTTCCGCCGTGTCGTTTCGCGAGCCAATGGAGGTGACTCGTGCGGTTGCGGCATGGGGGCAACGTTTCTGGCAATCGGACTCCTCGTATCCGTCAGCTGGTACGCGTGGCATCCTTCGACCCTGTCAATTGGCGCGGTCTCCCTGCGTATCCTGCTCTGGTCGTTTCTCGCCGCGTGCGTCGGAAAGGTCGTGGGCCTCGTGCGCTTTTCCTGGCACCAGCAAGCAATCCGGCTCAAAACAATCCAGTAGAGATTGTGACGGCAAATGGTTTTGAGGGTATACCGTTGGCGACAACGTAAAGCGAAGCGTCGCCCAGGTCGATATCGCCCGGAATATCGACAGTAGTTGTAATTACGGCGGCCCCGGTCGCAACCCCCATGGAGGTTACCGTATTGCCGTTGCTGTCGACCGTGGTGTGATTGTAGGTGCGGCAATAGCGGACGCGATTGCTCTGGTTGTTGACTATCCTCACCAGGGGATAATTGGTTGCCGTCGTGGAGTCGTCGCCGTAGCCAACCGCCTGCGAGAGCCCGTTGAATTGCATTCCTAAAATTTGGATCGTGCTGCCGCTCGTCAGAGCCGCCGGGCAGGTTTGGATTACCGGGCGAAAGCTATCTTGTGGAGTAGCGGCATCCGAATGATACGCGTAAAACGACGAATCGTCCTCCCGGCAAAACAGGATATCGCCGTTGGGAAGCAGTAGCAGGCGACTGGCATAGTTATAGGAATCGTTATTGGGTGGATCACTGGTGCGATTGAAGGTATTGCCGCCGTATTCGAAAAACCAACAAGGGGAGCTTTGCGCGTCGGCGGTTTTCTCGCCTGCGGCAAAGAGTACATTTCCGTTGACCATAATGGCGCCTGGGCCATCGTGAATACCAAGCTTGGCCGGCTGGCCGTTTACTATTCCCGGTAGGTCGGGGCCGTTCGACCATTGCGGGTTGGCGCTTGCCGAGTAAATTGCGGTGTGTTCATTGGCGCCAAGGAAGAACGCAGTGCCGTCATAGAGCAGGAGGCCGGGACCGATTTCCTGGTCACTCGGGTCCACGATGCTTGTGGGCAAAGGATTGCCTTGAACCCACTGGTCGGACGCCACCTGATAAACCCAGGTCGAGGGAGGGACCTGACAGCTCGGCCCGACAACTGTGTTATCAGGCATCAGGACCCACGAGTCTTCATCACTGGAGCCTACGCCCGGGCGCTGGCTCATCGGGGTCCAGGAGAGCGGGGATGTGGATGGATCGAGCTTTGCCACGTTCGAGTCGAAATCAGAGCCCATAAGGAAAGTGCCATCGGGTAGGACGGCACAGGGAGCGTCGCCGATTTCGGGCCAGGTCACCGGGTTAGCGCCGGCGGTTGTCGGCGAAGCGAAGTTCGTCCAGGTGTTGGCGACCGGGTCGTAGATCTCGCAGCTGTTATTCCAGTCATTTTGGATCATGCCGAATGGATCGGCGGAGTATTCTCCGCCACAGACTACGACCCGCCCGTCGGCCAGGACTCCAGATGCATAGAACGTTCGGGCTACGTTCGAGTCGGCCAATCTACTCCAGGTCCCGGCTGCATAACTGCCAAACGCGTCGGGCGTGAGCTTCCACCATCGACTCGTCCCCCAGGCGATTCTGGGGATGCCGAGAAAGTACAGATCTGCGGATTTGGACTCCTGCATCATCACGGTCCCGTCGTTCAGCAAAAACGCGGTTCCGCCGTTGGCGTATGAAAGACAGAAAATGATCGAGATGAGGCTCCAGAGGAGGCAAACCACGAGCTCAACGATCGTGAAGGCGGAGCAAACAATGCTTACCACCAACCCAAAAGCGAGGCAGACGAAAGTGAGGATGATCGCAAACAACACGCAGAAGAACCACGACCACCAACTGCACTTGGTGGTCTGCTGCCACCCCCACAGAATGCACTGGACCGTGGTGGTCAAGGTCCAATTGAGGCATTGCACTAACACCTGCAGGCCCCATTCGGCACAGCGAAGATACGTCAGCGTGTAACTTGAGGTGCAATTGGAAGGGAGGCTAATCCAAGTACCAGGTTGAAAGGGACCGTTGCTCATTGCGAAGAACCCCCTAGCAAGAATGTGGTTTCAAGCCTTCGAGTTCACTGCCATTTCCCCGAGCGTTTACGCACAACGACGAGGAGTTTCGTCGAAAAGTGGAAAAGCGTCAAGCTCAGTGAGTTGCGGTCGAGGTTTTCGTGAGCGTTGAGGCGACGGGTAGAATCCGGAAACGGCACACGATGGGCGGACGGGGCGAAACTCGCGTCGAGAGAATTGAGGTGGTCGCCGCGCGCTAATCCTCCGCGCCACTTCGGCCGAACGCGCGTCAGTTGATGCGAGCGTGGCTGCCCGGCTCGGTGATAGACTCGGTGGACCGATGGCGCGCGAAAAAAAAACCCCGCGGCCGTCCGCCGACGGCTACGATTTGATTGTCGATAACCGCAAGGCGCGGCACGACTTTTTTATCGAGGAAGCGCTCGAGGCCGGGATGGCGCTCACCGGCACCGAAGTCAAATCACTGCGCGGGCATCGGGCGAATTTGCGCGACAGCTATGCCCGCGTCAAAAACGGCGAGATGTTTCTGCACGGCGTGCATATCGGCGCGTACGCGCCGGCGGGCCAGTTTAGCCATCAGGAGACGCGGCCGCGCAAACTGCTGATGCATCGGCGGGAGATCGAACGCTTGTGGGGCCGCGTGCGCGAACGTGGCTATTCGCTCGTCCCGCTCAAGCTCTACTTCAAAAACGGCCACGCGAAGGTTGAGCTAGCATTGGCCAAGGGCAAGCGGCTCTACGACAAACGCGAGTCGATCGCGCGCAAATCGATGCAACGCGAAATCCAGCGCGCGCTCAAGACGCGCAGTCGCTAGCCAGACGATCCACCTGGCGACGAAGGCGGGTTTGCCGGCGGCGGGCTCTCAGATGGAAGCGGCCGGCGCAGGTCGGCGACGAATTCCTTGAGTTCCTGAATATTCAGACTCGAGGCGGCCCAGTAGGTCATCCCAGCCGCGGTCCAGTGCGCGACGTTATAGCCATCGCGCGTTTCAATGGTTACCGGCGCCTCGACGGCCTCGTGTTGCGGCCAGACAAAAACATTGATCACGTGCGCGCGCCGCTTATAGACGATCGCCGCCACCGGCCGTCCGCCAAGATAGTCGAGCCGGCCGCCGACCAGCTTGAAGCCCTGCGGCGTCAGATCTTCGACCACCGGAGAAAAATCGAGCTTGCCCTCGAACCACGGCTTGACCGTATGCTGATTCGACGAAATCACGTCGGTCAGATGATCGACCATCAGCGAGCGGACGTGGTCGGCCACGACCTCGCGGGCGATTTGGTCGGCGCCGGGGCCACCGGAAAGGAAGCTGCCCTTAAACAACATGACCACGAAGGCGACGGCTGCGGCGGCTGCGATCAGGCCCCATTCAACGCGCGGCGAGGAAAACCGCCGCTGCTGTGCAGCGCCGCTTTTTGCCCGCACCATCGCGAGGATCCGGTTTTCGAGGCGCGCCGGCGCCTGGTAGTGATGCGCGCCCTCGCCAATTCCCGCGCTCAGCGCCCGCACCGCTGCCGCTTCCGAGGCGCACGCTGCGCAGCCATTGAGATGTTCCTCGATTTCGAGGCTGCGCGACAAATCGAGCTCGCCGTCGACGTACGGATAGATCAGCAGGCGAGCCTCGGCGCAGGTCATCCTCAGGGCTCCTTGCGCGGTTCGGCGCTCAGCACCCGCTGCAGCCGTCTCCGCGCGCGCGCCAGGCGCGACATCACCGTGCCGAGCGGGACGCCGGCCACCTCGGCAATCTCCTTGTAGCTCAGCCCTTCCAGCTCACGCATCACGATCGCCTCGCGAAACTCGTCCGGCAGTTCGTCGAGCGCCCGATTGATCGTGGCGCCGTCGCGGCTCTTGAGCAGAATCGCCTCCGGGTCGAGGGTTTCGATTTGCGGCGAGTGCAGCTCCTCATCGAATTCGGTCTGATGGTCGCGCCGGCGGTCGCGCGCGAAACGTGAATAACAGGTGTTGCGGACAATCTTGAGCAGCCAGACCTTGCCGTCAGTGCCGCGAAGGCCGCCGATGAACCGCAGCGCGCGGAGGCAGGCGTCCTGCACGACATCCTCGGCGTCGGCGTCGTTGCGCATGATCCAGCGCGCCAGATTGTAGGCGGCGTCCAGATGAGGCAGTACAGCCTCTTCAAAGCGTTGGTCGTGTCGGGCCAATCGATGCGCTTTCCGGCTCTCATCCTACACTGCCACGTCGATCAGACCCGTGGCGCCGGGATTTTATTCCCGAGCTTGAAAATATCGAGTGCGCGGGAATTTATCGCGCACGCGGCGGTATTACCCGATGAAAGCGGTCTGACTTTACTCGCGGCCCGGCGTCAGGAAAAGGCGCCGCGCAGGTGGTCGGCCACGCTTCGCGCATCAACGGAGGCAGAAGATGAAGGAAAAGATGGACCGGCGCGCGTTTCTGCGCATCGCCGGAACTACGATCGGAGTGGGCGTGTTGTACGAATTCGCTCCATTCCTCGCGCACGGCGCGAACGCCGATCCGATCACGGATTTCTACAAGCGAGTGAACGGCGAAGCCCCGACGAGCTTCAGCTTCGCGCAATTCAGCGATCCGCATGTTGGCTTTCAGGGGCCGCCCGACCCGCTCGGGACCAAGGCTTTCGAAAATGCCGTCGAGTTGATCAACCGCGGCTCCCGGCGTCCCGATTTCGTCCTGTTCACCGGCGACCTGACGCATGACACCGATAATCGCGACGCTCATGCCGGGCGGATGCAATTGTTCAAGTCCATCGCCGGCCGAATCAAGACCGAGGCGGTCCACACGGTCCCCGGCGAGAATGACGCGGCGCTCGACGGCGGGACGCTCTATCGCGAACATTTCGGCGAGAGCCACTATTCCTTCGATCACAAGGGCGTCCATTTCGTCGCGCTCGACAACGTTTCGCGCGGCCATCCGGAAGTCGGGCCGGAACAGCTCGCCTGGCTCAAGAGCGACCTCGCGCGCTTTCCCAAGACGGCGCCGATCGTCGTCTTCACCCATCGCCCGCTCTTCGACCTCAAGCCCGAGTGGGAATGGTTCACCGCCGACGGCGACGACGTGATGAATGCGCTTGCGCCTTACGAGAACGTCACCGTGCTCTACGGCCATATCCATCGCCACGACGTTCATCAGAGCGGCAAGGTCGGACACTATGCGGCCCGATCGCTCATTTTCGCCTTCAACGATCCGGCGACGAATGACGACAAGAAGCAGCTTCCGTTCGACAAGGACGATCCCTTCAAGGAACTGGGCATCCGGCTGGTCGGATCGCAGGGGCCCGGTGATCCGGCCACGCCACTCGAGATTACGGACGTGGTCATGGCCAAGACCGAGTTCGCCGGCCTGTCGGGGATGCAACAGTTGATCAAGGGCAACAATTCAAATGGTGGGAGCTCGGCCAATGACGCTGACTAGGAAATTTGCAGTTTTGGGATTGACGATGGGTTTGATCGGCTACGCCACGGCTGCGCCGGCACGCGCTGAGGAAACCCCGCAAGTCGTGAAGATCACGGCTAGCAAATTTCAGTTCACACCCGATCACATCAGTCTGATAAAAGGGCAGCCGGTCACGATCCAATTGACCAGCACGGACCGCACGCACGGCTTTTTGCTCCGCGCGTTGAAAATCGACTCGACGATCGAGCCCGGCAAGACGACTGAGGTTACTGTCACGCCCGACACGGCCGGCACCTTCAAGGCGATTTGCGATCACTACTGCGGGCTCGGCCATGGCGGCATGAAGATGACGGTCGTGGTGGCTGAAAAGATCGCCAGCCGTTAGTGGCTATTCCATACACAAAAAGGGGCGCGTCATCGATGACGCGCCCCTGCGCAGTCAATTGCGGTTCAGTTGATCTGGTTTAGTTGATCTGGATCTTGACCGGCTTTAGCTCCGGCCGCTTCTCGACCGTGATTTCGAGTACGCCATCTTTGTAGGATGCGTTGACCTTCTCGGTGCTCGCATCTTCGGGCAGCTCGAAGGCGCGATGAATCCGTCCGTAGCCGCGCTCGGCGACATGGACCCGTGCGTCGCTCGTCCATTCGGGCCGCTTGCGCTCGGCGGAAATGATCAGGTTGCCGTTCTCCACGCGCACATCGAATGAGTCATTCTTGAGACCGGGGATTTCGAAGTAGAAGTGGTAGCTCTCCTTCTCTTCGATGACATCTGCCGCGAGAGTGATGCGCTGGGGCGTGTTCAATTCGGCAAACAATCCGTTCATGCGGTTGAAGAGCCAGCCGTTCGCCGGCAATCCGTTTTCGTATCTGAGTTCCATCCCAAAACCTCCGTCGGTCATGCCGATAGTATTTAGCTTCAAGCTGGCGACAAGGCGCCTTTCACGTTCGTCGCAGCTTCTGAGTGAAAGGTAAGTACGGATTGCCCGGCGTCAAGGGGCAAGACGCCGATCATCGGTCGGATGAAGCAACGTCAGAGCTAAAGTAACTATTCGCCGGCAGTATTGCTGAGTAGATTCGCGCGCTCGATTTCGGCCGCGAACCGCCGCGCCATCCCTTGGTCGCCGAGCTGCTCGGCGAGGGCGCGGCCCTCTTCAAGCGCGGCGATCGCGCGCGCTACTCTACTGCGGCCGAGCAGCGCTCCGGCTTTGCGAAAAATCTTGGCGTAACGGGCGCCCTTTTCGGCCGCTTCCATGGAATTTGACCCGCGCACAGAAACGCTCGACCCAATCCTAGATGGCGAGCTCCGGATGGTCCAGCCGCGCGCTGGCTACCGCTTTTCGATCGACTCGATCCTGCTCGCCAGATTCGCGCGTCCGCGTCGCTGCGATCGCCTGCTCGAGCTCGGCGCCGGATGCGGTGTGATCGCCGCGATACTCGCGAAGATACGGCAACCTAGTGCGGTCGTCGCGATCGAACTGCAAGCGGATCTCGCCGCGCTTGCCCGGCGTAACTTCGCGAGCAACCGGCTGCTTCGCGCGACCGCGATCGCGGCCGACCTGCGCGCGCGCAAGATCACCGGGGCCGCGGCGGCCTCGTTTGACTATGTCGTCGCCAACCCGCCATATCGCGCGCTGCAGAGC
>JBOHWF010000447.1:0-6312 GCA_050736455.1 Binataceae bacterium (SeqCode)
CACCGGCCGCGCCCTCAGTGAGTGGAGCATCGGCTCCGCCACCTGCAGAGTCGCGCTACGAGAAGCGCCACCAGTATGCGAATAAATTCGGCGACTTTCTCGACGAGCATCCTGGCATGGAAGGCCAACTGAGCCACAACCCGCGCTTGGTTGATGATCCGGCCTATATGAAAGCCCATCCCGATCTGAAGGAATATCTGGAGCACCATCCGGCCGTCAGGGAGAAATTCAAGAGCCATCCCAGACTGTTCCTCCAGCGCGTGCATAAGGCGCAGGGATCATCCGGGAACGCGCTCGGCCAGCCGTAAACGTTCGCGCAGCGGCCTCCGTCATATCCTTATGGCGGAGGCCGTTTCTTATTCTCACTCGCTGGACGTAGCCGGTAATCCCCTATGATTTCAATGGGGGATATCCCGGCTGAGCTGCGACCGCTGCATGCGCTGAATCGGCTCGCCTTTGGCCCGACTGCGGGCGACCTCGAGACGGTGAAGCGGACGGGCATCGAGCGCTGGATTACGCAACAGATCAATCCGCAAGCGCTCGCCGAGCCGGCGGAACTTTCGGCGCAAATCGCTTCGCTCGAGACCTTGCGGATGACGCCGGTCGAGCTGTTTCTCCGCTACGGCCCGCCCATCGACGGACGCCGCGGACGGCAAACTCCCAATCCTGATCCTGAAGCGCAAAAGCAGGCGCGCCAGCAGGCCCGAATCGTCGTCGAGCAGGCGATGCAGGCGCGGCTGCTGCGTGCCGTCGCCAGTCCGCGCCAGCTCGAAGAAGTCATGACCGCCTTCTGGTTCAACCACTTCAACGTCTTCGATGGCAAGGGTCTTTGCTATCTGTGGATCGGCGCTTACGAGGAGAATGCGATTCGCCCGCACGTGATGGGCCGCTTTCGCGATCTGCTCGGTGCGACGGCCAAGCATCCCGCGATGCTCTTTTACCTCGACAACTGGCAAAACACCGCGCCCGCCTCACCGGGCGCCCGCGGCAAGCTCGAGGGAATCAACGAGAATTACGCGCGCGAACTGATGGAGCTGCATACGCTCGGCGTCAACGGTGGCTACTCGCAGGCTGACGTCATCGCGCTGGCCCACATCCTCACCGGATGGGGTATCGTGCGCCGCCAACCGCCGATGGGCGCTGGCGGCTTCTGGCGCCGCCACTTCGGCGAGCAGCAGGCCGCCGCGGTGCGCACGCGTGAGGGTTTCTTCTTCGATCCGTCGCGCCACGATTTCAGCGACAAAACCCTGCTCGGACAATCGATCGGCGCCGGCGGCATCGCCGAGGGCGAGCAAGCGCTCGATCTGCTCGCGCGCCATCCGGCGACCGCCCGCCACCTCAGCACGCAACTCGCGCAGTATTTCGTCGCCGACACGCCGCCGCCCGAACTGGTCGATCGCATGGCGCGTCGCTATCTCGCCAGCGACGGCAACCTGCGCGAGGTGCTCGAGACGCTATTCGTGAGTCCCGAATTCTGGGACCGGCGCAACTATGCGGCGAAATTCAAGACTCCGTATGAATTCGCGATCTCGGCGGTGCGCGCCACCGGCACCCCGGTTCGCAATGTGCGGCCGCTGCTCAATACGATGGCCGGGCTCGGGATGCCGCTCTACGGTTGCCAGACCCCCGACGGCTACAAAAACACGCAGGCGGCCTGGCTGAATCCCGACGCCATGATGATCCGGCTGGCCTTCGCGACCGCGCTCGGCGCCGGCCGGCTGCCGCTCAGCCGTCCGTTCTCAGATTTCGCCGACGGGCCTGCGGGAAACCGCGGGGGTGGCGGCCTGCGGCGGATCGCCATGGTTGACGGTGAAAATGAAAAAACCGCGCCGCCTGATCCGATCGCACTCGCGATGACCCTCGGCGATCGCTTCTCCCCGCGCACTCAAGCTGCGATCGAATCGGCGCCCAACGGCCTGCGCGCACCGCTGCTCCTCGGCAGCCCCGAATTCATGATGCGATAAGGAACGCGGTCGATGTTCAAGGACGATAACCTCAAGCCACTCCCGCAGTTCATGAACCGCCGGCAGTTCCTTCGAGCGGCCGCCGCGGCGTCGGCCAAAGGCGTGATCCTGCTGGGCACTCATTCGTGGGCGGCGCGCGCCCTGGCCAGCGAGGCCGCCGGCCGCCGTCGGCTGGTGGTGGTCTTTCTACGCGGCGCGGTGGACGGCCTCAACGTCGTCGTCCCTTACGGCGAGAGCGAGTACTACGCCGCGCGTCCGACGATCGCGATCCCGCGCAAAGGCGACGGTGCCGCGTTGAATCTCGACGGCCACTTCGGGCTGAATCCCGCGCTCGACGCGCTGATCCCCCAATGGCGTGACGGCACGCTCGCCTTCGTCCAGGCCTGCGGCTCGCCTGATCCGACGCGCTCGCATTTCGACGCGCAGGACTACATGGAAAGTGGCACGCCCGGGGTCAAGACCACGGCCGACGGCTGGATGAATCGCGTCCTTGCGGCGTTGCCGGGCCATAGTCCGACTGGCGCGGTGAGCCTCGGTCCGGTCGTCCCGCGCATCCTCTCGGGCCGCGCGCCGGTCGCCAATATTGCGCTCGGGCGCGGCGCCGCGCGGCCGCTGCCGCTCGACAATCCGCGCATCGAGGAGGCCTTCGATCGGCTCTACGACGGCCGCGACGCACTCAGCGCCGCTTACCAGCAGGGCCGCGCTGCCCGCAAACAACTTCTCGGCGAGCTGAATGCACTAGCGGAGCGCAGTTGCGGCGCGGAGCGAGCAGGCGAGTCTGCGAGCTGCGTCCAGAACAAAGACATGGTCGCAGCCGACAATGGCGCGCCGACGCCGGACGGCTTCAGCCAGGACACCGCCCGGCTGGCTCATCTGATTCAGCGCGATCCGACCATCAAACTCGCCTTCATGGCGCTGGGCGGATGGGATACGCACGTCAATGAAGGTCCGCTCAAAGGGCAGCTCGCGAACCATCTCAAGCAACTCGGCGACGGCCTCGGCAGCTTCGCGCAGCAACTCGGCGCCGCCTACGGCGAAACCGTGATCCTCGTGATCTCTGAGTTCGGCCGCACGATCCGCGAGAATGGCAACGGCGGCACCGACCACGGCCACGGCAATGTGATGTGGGTGATGGGCGGGCCGATCCGCGGCGGCCGCGTGTATGGCCGCTGGCCCGGGTTGGCGACCGCCAACCTCTATGAGGAGCGCGACCTCGCAGTCACGACCGATTTCCGCGAGCCGATCCATCGCGTGCTGGCGGCGCATCTCGGACTTTCCGCCGCGCAACTCGCGCGTGTCTTCCCCAATCGTCCAGCGGATAGCGGCAACCTCGCGTCACTGCTCCGGGTCTGAGCCTCCATTCGGATCCGTTCGGGCGTCAGAGCTTGACGCAGAGGGGTAGGTCCCGCTCGCAGGGACTACCGCCGTAACCAGTCCTGATGGAGGCCATCCAGCCAATCGTTACATCACCTACCGCTCTAACGTAAATCTTGCAGTTCAGCTTCCATTTGATGGCCATCTCTCAGGCTTGACAGTAATCTTCGACGCCACCGGCGCCACGGCGCGCGCCGGCTTTGGCGTCTCCTCAGATCTCACTGTCGCCGACTTCTTTGCCGTCGACGCGAACGGATTTTCTACCGGCATCGGCACGTTCGGTGCGATTAATTTTGCCGGCTACTTCGTCGATGATTCGACCCCGGTTGGCCGCCAATTCGGCGGATTATCTCTTGATGGAACTTTTAATGATTTGAGCTTGGCAGATCCGAATGGCGTCCCTCGTGTCTTCGCGAATCAAGCGGCGCTGACCACTGTGGACAAGAATGACCATGCAGGCAACGGCTTCGGGATTCGTGACGCTAGCGGAAATGACAACGTAGGAATGTTCGCGCTCGCCGATGGGTCGCTCTCCGGCTTCGACGTCTTCGATACGAGTAACAATATCGAGCAACTCGGGGCGTTTCTCGTCGGTGGCGTCATGACCATCGAGACGTTTGACACGTCCGGGAAACTTACCGGCCATCTGCCCTAAACGCGGCGCGCGCGCCGGGAGGAATTCCGGCTCCCAAAAAACCCTTCAGAGCTCGAAACGTTAGCGGGCCGCGGGCTCGTCGGCCGAATCCGGCGCCGTATCCATCGGCGGCTTGACCGTCAGCAATTGCAGGGCCTGACCGAGATCGAGCTCGCTGTACTTGGGATTCGCGTAAAGCGTGTCGAGCTTGTGCACGGCTTCGGCCGGCGTCAGCTCGGAAGTTGACAGCTCCTCGGCAAGTTGGCGAATGATTTTATCGGCGCCCTTCCAGTGAAAGAGATCGGCCGCGATCGAGAGGCTCTCGAGCTTGCCGACACTCACCTGCATCGCGTCGCCATAGCCGTTGATATAGCCGGTCTTCGCCGTCTCATTGAGCTTGGTCCAAAAGCTTCCGTCGTGATTGAAATTCGGCGCCGCGAAACCCACCCCCCAACTCACCATAAAACCCAACACCACGCCCGCACAGAATTTTTTCATTTTTTTCAGTGCCCTATAGCCCCACCATCCACCGAATTTTCGACCCAATACTGTTTAACAAACCGCAGGTCGAAATTAAACATAGCCGTAATCGTGAAGAGATTTATTGCCGCGGAAGTCAACCGCGCCGTTGAAGCGTACGCCACCGCAGTGCCATCATTTCGGCAATCTACGATGCGACCTGCGAAACGTTTCTTCGATGTCGATTTTTGACGAGGTCCGGGACTTCATCCGACGGCCGGCGCCAGCCGAACGCTTCGAGCAACTGGCGCTCCGCGTCTTCCGCTATCAGGTCGAGAACGTTCCGGCCTATCGGAGCTTCGCCGTGTCACTCGGCGTCGAACCCGCCGCCGTGCAGCGCATTGATCAAATTCCTGCGGTCAGCACGCTCGCCTTCAAATACGCACAGATGGAGAGCGTCGAGGCGCTGCCGACTGCGGAAGCTAGGCTCTTCCTGACCAGCGGCACCACGATCGGGGTCGAGGAGCGCGGCCGCCATCTGGTCCTGCGTCCGGAGATCTATCGCGCTTCGGCTCTCGGCCACCTGCGCCAGATGCTATTCCCTGACGGACGCCGCCTGGCGATGCTGGCGCTTCATCCGACCGCCGATCTCCTGCCCGAGTCGTCGCTCTCGCAGATGATCAGCTGGTGCTGCGAGGAGTTCGGGACGGCGGACACCGTCTGCGTGGCGACCCGTGAGGCGATCGACATCGCGAGCGCGATCGATTTTCTGCGCGGGTGTGTGCGCACCGGCGCGCCGGTCTGTATCCTCGCGACGACTGCAGCCTGCGCCAAATTGTTCGCCGCGATCGCGGAGTCGAAGCTGCCACTCGCGCTGCCCGCCGGGTCGCGCCTGATGGATACCGGCGGCGCTAAAGGCCAGCTTGCGCCGCTCAGCGGGGAAGCGGTGATCGCCGCCGCAGCCCGCGGCCTCGGACTCGCTCCCGCACGCGTGATCAACGAATACGGCATGACGGAAATGTGCTCGCAGCTCTACGACGCGACCCCGTTCAACTCCGATCGCCGCGAGACGGCCGAGGCGCGCGTAAAACTCGCGCCGCCGTGGCTCCGCCCGTTCGCGCTGGATCCCGCGTCGTTGCGGCCGGTCGCCGACGGCGCGCCCGGCCTGCTCGCGTTCTTCGACCTCGCCAACGTCGGTTCGGTCTCGATGCTGTTGACGGAAGACCTCGGGGTGGTCGGCGACGGCGGCGTCCGGATCCTCGGGCCTGCGGCCACTGCCGAGGCGCGCGGCTGCGCCCTCGCGATCGCGGAGTTCGCGCAACCGCAAGCTTGAGCGCGCAAAACCACGCGCCGGAAACCGAGGAGGTCGTCGCCGCGGCGCGCCGACAGCGGGCGGCGCTCGCGCTGAGCTTTCCTCCCATCGAGCGCGTCGCCGCCGCGCTCGCCGAAACTTGCCGGCAACTCGGATCGGTCGAGCATCCGCGCGGGCGCGCGACGGTCGCGGCGATCGCCGCGCGCTGGGGCTGGCTGGAGTCGTCGCTGCCGCTCCATCTGGTCTGCGCGCCGTGGACCGAGCTTGATCAAGTCCGCGCTTTCGCGAGAACCCTGCAACCGCGGCGCGAGCTTATCGGCTTCGTCATGCCCGCCAATCTACCCGGCGCGGGCCTGCATGAACTCGCCGCGGCCCTGCTCGCAGGCTGCGCCGTAATCGCCAAAACCGCGGCAGCCGAACCAATCTTCTTCGGCGAATTCGCGCGCGCGCTGGCCGCGCTGGAGCCGGCGCTCGGCGCGCGGATCGCGGTCTTCAACTGGCGCCGCGACCGCGGCGATTTGACCGCGGCGATGAGTGCGCATTGCGATCGCGTCGTCGCCTTCGGCGAC
>JBOHWF010000448.1:0-10659 GCA_050736455.1 Binataceae bacterium (SeqCode)
GTCGTCGGTGTACCAGTGGCCGTCGCGCCGGAACGAAATCTTGCCCGACTCGACCGTGTAAAAGCCCGCCTTCGCCATAGGTCACCGAGCTCCAACCTTAACATGCGCGCCAGCTACGATTAAGTATAGGGACTGCGGGGTAGTGGCTCAGCTTGAAGTAATGAAGCGTTTTTCTGTCATTCTCGCGCGTGGCCGCGGCGCGAAGAATCCCGATCTTTTGATTGACGCGGCTGCCCCGGCATCGTCGCCACGGTCAGCGCCGCGTTATCGAAATCCGGGACCCTTCGCGCGGCAGCCACGCGCGAGGGTGACAGAAACAGGGGGGTACCGCATGTAAGAAGCGGGTCAAATTGAATCGGTACCGACTGCTGAACCCAGCGTCGGCGAGGCGCTTAGTAGGCGAACGGTGGGGCGAGAGGCCGTAGGGGATGATGGTCGATCATCAATCTGACGAACAAACCAAAGAGAGGAACCATCCTGTGGAGCGCAAGCACGTAAAGGTCTGGTATGACGCCGAGGGCGACTATCTTGAGGTTATCTTCGAGCGTAAGGAGGGGTATTTCCGGGAAACCAACAACGATCGAGTGATGGAAAAGGTCGATGCGGATGGCAACGTGATCGGATTCTCGATGCTCAATGTGAGCGCTCTCAAGGAACATCCGATCGAAGTCGCGTTGGGCTCTTGAGCTTTGCGTCGGCTTGGCCGTCCTTCACCGCGACGCGCTGTCGAGGATGATCGTCACCGGCCCGTCGTTGACCAGGTCGATCTCCATGTGAGCGCCGAACTCACCGCACTCAACTTTAACACCGCGTTTCCGCGCCTGCGACAAAAAATAGTCATAGAGCCGGCACGCCTGCTCGGGCGGCGCGGCCGCGCTGAACGACGGCCGACGCTGGCTGGTATCCGCGTACAGGGTGAATTGCGAGACAACCAGTAACTCGCCATCGACGGCTTTCAGGTTTTTCCACTGAGTCCTCGCGGGTTGATCAGGAATCTTGACGCAGCTCGCAGACTCGCCTGCTCGCTGCGCGCGGAAACCGCGCTCCGCTAGCGTCGCCGCCGTGTCGGCGAAGACCCGCAAGCCGAGTATGCGATCGACGAGGAAATCTGCGTCGGCTTCGCTGTCGTCGCGGCCGACGCCGAGCAGGACCACGAATCCGCCGCCGATTGCGGCCACGACTCGATTCTTGACGCAGCTCCAGGGGGCGGCCGAGTCCGCGAGGCGCGGATTGAGACAAGACTCGCCTGCTCGCTCCGGCGCGTCTTCAGAGTCTGAACGCGGCTCGCAGACTCGCTCGCTCGTTCCGCTTCGCTCCACTGGTGGCGCCTCCGCTAGCGCCCCGATTCTAACGGAGGCGCGGCTGACCCGCTGAACAATCGCGCGCATGGGAGCGTCGTATATGAGGCGGGCAAAGGTGCGCAAGCCGCGCGTCTCGGGCTTCGCGCCTGAAGGTCGCGCGAGGGGTTGCGGTACGATAGGCTCGAAGACTGCGATGATTCCGATTCTGCTCCACCTCGGGCCGATTCCCATCTACAGCTTTGGCGTGATGGTCGCGCTCGGCTTCCTCGGCGGGAACTTCGCCTTGAGCCTCGAGTGCCGCCGCCGCGGCTACGACGCGGGCCTGGCTGACTCGATTGTGGTGTGGGGCGCGATCGCCGGTTTCGCCGGCTCGCGCATCTATGACGTCTTCGACAACTGGTCGGAGTACATGACCCATCCGTCATCGATTGTGCTCTCGGGCGCCGGTTTCGTCTGGTACGGGGGACTGCTCGCCGGCCTGCTCTCGACCTGGGTAATCGCGCGTTATCGTAAAATCCCCTTCCTGACGATCGCTGACATGTGCGCGGCCCCTCTGGCCCTGGGGATGGCGTTTGGCCGGATGGGCTGCCTGCTCTCGGGCGACGGCGATTGGGGGCTGCCCTCGACGCTGCCGTGGGCGATGGCGTTTCCCCGCGCGATCGTCGGATGGCACGGCGACTTGCATCTGGCCGCCGGCGGCTTGATTCCGGCGACGGTGCTCAAACTCGATGCCAGCGGCGCGCTGGTCGACGGCTTCTTCCCCGGCGTGCGAGTCCATCCGGCGCCGATTTACGAGGTGCTTCTCTATCTGGCGATCTTCGGAGTAATCTGGGCGATGCGCAGGCGCGCACGTTTCGAGGGCGAGTTGCTCTGCCTTTACCTGATCCTGGCGGGCGTCGCGCGCCTGATGGTCGAATTCATCCGGATCAATCCGCGCATCCTATGGGGTCTGAGCGAAGCGCAACTGATCTCTATCCCGATGATCACGGCGGGGTTGATCGGATGGGCCTGGCTCTCACATCGGCCGCAAGCGCTCGAGGCGCGAGCGGCGCTGAGCGCCTGAGGCATGAGTCGCGACGGTAAAATTCTGTCCGCGCTGGCCGGGCTCGCGATGCTCGCGGCGCTCGGCTTGATCGTGCTCAACGCGCTGGCCGCTCACGGGCCGCGAGCGTCGGCCAGCTCGACTTTCGGCGCTGGAGCGTCGCCGGTAGCCGCCGGCAAGCTCGCGCCCGATTTCACCCTGGCCGATCTCGACGGCAAGTCGCATTCGCTCGCCGCGCTGCGCGGCAAAATCGTCTTTCTCAATCTGTGGGCGACCTGGTGCCCGCCCTGCCGCCGCGAGATGCCCTCGATTCAGGCGCTCTATCGCGATTTCCAGAGTAATGGCGACTTCGTGGTCCTCGCGGTCAGCGAGGACACCGACGTCAAGCCGGTACCGGGGTACGTCAAGCAAAACCATCTGGGCTTCCCGGTGCTGCTTGACCCGCGCAACCTGGTTGGTGAGGCGTACGAGGTCAGCGGCTTGCCCGAGTCTTTCGTGATCGGCCGCGACGGCCGCATCGTCGCCCATCATGTCGGCCCCTATGACTGGGCCAGCGCAGACCTGCGTGAAGCGCTGCAGGACCTGATCAAGGCCAAAGGATGACTTGGGCGAAGGAATGACATAGGCTGCGCGGCGCGCCTGAGGATGGCTGGCAATTACGGACGGATTTGCGATGGCAGGAAATAAGCGGAACCGATGGGTCGTCGCCATGGGCATGGCGCTGGTGGTTTGCCTGGTGGTGGTCGGCGACCTTGCCGTGCGGCGCGCGCAGGCGCTGCCGGACGACACCTACAAGGAGCTGCAAACTTTCGCCAACGTGCTGGCGATCGTGCAGAAAAACTACGTCGAGCCGGTCTCGACCAAGCGCCTGGTCAACGGCGCGATTATCGGGATGCTGGCGTCGCTCGACCCGCACAGCGCCTACCTCACACCCGATCTCTATCACGACCTGGAAGTCGAAACGCGCGGCAGTTTTGGCGGTCTCGGGATCGAAATCACGATCAAGAACGACATGCTGACGGTGGTCTCGCCGATCGAGGACACGCCGGCGGCCAAGGCCGGGGTCAAATCCGGCGATCAGATCATCAAGATCAACGACGATTTCACCAAGGGCATGACCCTGACCGACGCGGTCAAAATGATGCGCGGTCCCAAGGGCAGCAAGATTCGCCTGACGCTGCATCGCGAAGGCATACCCGATCTCTTCACGGTGTCAGTCGAACGCGACGTCATTCGGATCCAGTCGGTCAAGTCGAAGGAACTCAAAGGGGGCTACGGCTACGTCCGCATCTCGACCTTTGAGGACGGCACCAACGCCGACCTCGAGAAGGCGCTGGGCAAGTTCGCCAAACATGGGCCGATCCGGGGCCTGGTGCTTGATCTGCGCGACAATCCGGGCGGTCTGCTGAACCAGGCGGTCTCGGTCTCTGATAATTTCCTCGACGGCGGGCTGATCGTATACACCCAGGGCCGCGCGGAAAATCAACAGCAGAAGTATTTCGCGCACAAGAAGCGCAGCTACAAGGATTATCCGATGGTCGTGCTGGTGAACGGCGGCAGCGCCAGCGCCAGCGAAATCGTCGCCGGCGCGCTGCAGGACCAGCGCCGGGTGATCGTCGTCGGCACGCTGAGCTTTGGCAAAGGCTCCGTGCAGACTATCCTGCCGCTCGACGACGAGTCCGCTCTGCGCCTGACCACCGCGCGCTACTACACTCCCAACGGACGCTCGATTCAGGCCGTCGGCATCACGCCCGACGTTATCGTCGAGCCGCCCAAACCGACGCTCGCCGCACTCGAGACGCCGGATATCGAGGTCAACAGCGAAGACGAGATCCACGAGAGCGACCTGCCGCATCATTTCCAGAACAATCAGCACGCCCCCGACGCGACCGACAAATCAGTCGGCCCAAATGGCGGCGGCGCCATCCCGCATGGCTCGGCGACCAAGCCCAGCGATGCGTCGAAAAAGGCGCAACCCGAAAAGGACGTCCAGCTCGACAAAGCGATCAGCATTCTCGAGAATTGGGGCCAATACAAAGTCCAGCTCGCCAAACGCTAACGCTTCGGCTCCGCTTCGACCTCCGCGCGTGCTAGCCTGCTGAGTGATGGCCGGGCAACTCGAATTCGAGCTCCGCGAGACGCCTCCAGCCAGGCAGAGCGCCGTTCCCGGGGCGAGCCGGGCACAGGGGGCGGCGGAGTCTGCGACGCGCGGCCAAGATCGCGAGTCCGCGATCTCCGTCAAGAATCCAGTCGCACTCAACGTCACTCAGCTCGTCCGCCACTAGGCGGAGCAAGTCCGCGAGCAGAGCCGAGCAGGATGCGCACGTGCGCTAAGAGGTCGTGAATGGACCAGACCGATGTAGGCGGGGCTGTAACGACGTGCGTGATGTTCGTTTGCGCGCTGGGCTTCATGCTCTGGTTTACGATTTTCGAGTATCGACGGGCGCGGCGCGGATTCGCGGCGCTCGGCGCGATCCTGTCTCTGTTGTTCGCGGCAATTTTGGTTGCGATGATCGTTTCGGCGGGAGCCGACGCGATCAGCGTGCTCGAATGGGGCGGCGCGGTCGGGTTGTTTATTGCTGCGCTGATTTTCATGCCGCGGTTTCGCGTTCGCTGCTTGCTGGCGCTGAGCTGGACGCTGGCGATCGTGATGGTTCCGGCGATGATTGTCGCGACCGAGGACGACGCGAAGCAGCGCCGATACGTGAGCGCGGCGGCCGACGTGGCGTCCAGCTTTGTCATGCTCGATTGGTGGCTCGGCTGGCGTGAGCGCCTGAAAGCGCGGAAGCGGGCTTTGATTGCGGCGAAGCGTCATCAAGGAACCCGCCCAGAATCGAAAGAAATGCGCGCGTTACAGACCGAGTCGCGCGGCGTCGGCGATTTTGCGCGCGCGAGCGCGGTGTCGTGATGATCGAGCGCCGAATTTTTCAGGTTATCGACGGACCGAAAATCTTGAATCGAGCCTAGCCGAGCAGTTGCGAGCCGATGCGCAAAAGTGCTTGCGAGCCGACGCGCACCTGCGCTAACAGGTCGCACATGGACTTGTCGGAAGCGGTTCCGCTGTTCGGGTTGGGCGCGCTCTTCGGGCTGACGCTGGTTTTCACGTTCTACGAGTACGATCTCCGACGCTGGGGACTGGCGCTGATCGGCGCACTGGGGATGCTCGTCGCGGCGTTCGTGGTGTTCGGCTTTTGGGTCGTCTCCGGCGTCGGGCCATTGGCGTTCGTCTGGGCCGAGAACATTCCGATAGTGCTTGGGTTCGCGGCGGGCGCACGGCTCGCAATGTGGCCGCTGTATGGAGCGAAAGCGGCGCTCGCTCACATCAATCCTTTGGCGGCGAAGCAGCATCGCGTCAGTAGCCCAAGTCCGTGAGGCGCGGGCTGAACGAGGCGCGCGCGTTGCGAGGTGCGCCTTCAGCGGCCTTGTCGGCGATTTTGCGCGCCAGCTCGGTATCGTGGAGTGCGAGCGCGGATTTGATCTGCTCCGCGATCTCGCGCGGCGTCGCGGCCGCCGGAACGGTCACGTTGATGGTGGTGGTGCCGCCCTGAACGCTGATCGAAGGCGGCTTATCGGACGGCGGACGGCGAGCTGCGTCAAGAATCCAGTCGCGCTCAACGTCACCCAACTGGTGCGCCACTAGGCGGAGCGAGTCCGTGAGCAGAGCCGAGCGGGCGAGTCGGCGAGCTGCGTTCCGGGTCTAGTCAAGCAGCGCAGAGCCGAACACTCCGCTTCGACGGCCGCGCGTGCTAGGCTGCTGAGCGATGGCCGGGCAACTCGAATTCGAGCTCCGCGAGACGCCTCCAGCCAGGCAGAGCGCCGTTCCCGGGGCGAGCCGGGCACAGGGGGCGGCGGAGTCTGCGACGCGCGGCCAAGATCGAGAGTCTGCCAGCTGGGTCAAGAATCCAGTCGCGCTCAACGTCACTCAACTCGTCCGCGTGGTGCGCGAGACGCTCGAGGCCAATCTCGGCGAATACTGGGTGGCCGGCGAAGTCTCGAACGCCCGGGTGGCACCCTCGAACCATCTCTATTTCACGCTCAAGGACTCGCGCAGCGCGGTCAGCGTCGTGATGTTCAGCGCGGCCGCGCGCCGCCTGCGCTTCCGCCTCGAGGATGGGATGCAGGTGATTGTGCGCGGGCGGGTCAATCTGTATGAGGCGCGCGGCACGCTCCAGCTTTACGCCGAAGAGCTCGAGCCGCGGGGCGTCGGCGCGCTCCAGGCGGCTTTCGAGCAGCTCAAGCAGCGGCTTAGCCGCGAAGGGCTGTTCGACCCTGCGCGCAAGCGCGCGTTTCCGCTCTTGCCGCGCACCGTCGGTATCGTTACCGCGCTCGGCGGGGCCGCGCTGCGCGATATGTTGCGCGTGCTCTTTGACCGCTATCCCAATCTCCACGTTATCGTGCGGCCCGCGCCGGTACAGGGTCCCGGCGCCGCCGCGGAAGTCGCGGCGGCGCTCGATGATCTCAATCGCGACGCGCGCGCCGAAGTCGTCATCGTCGGACGCGGCGGCGGTTCGCTCGAAGATCTGTCGCCGTTCAACGAGGAGGTAGTCGCGCGCGCGATTCGGCGCTCGGCGATTCCGGTGATCTCGGCGGTCGGCCACGAAATCGATTACACTATCGCCGATTTTGCCGCCGACCTGCGCGCGCCGACGCCCACCGCGGCGGCGCAGTTCGTGGTGCCGGTCAAGGCCGACTTGCGCCGCCGGCTGGACGAGCTCGGCGGCGCGATGGCGGTCTCGATGCGCGTGGCGCTCGAGGCCCATCGCCGCCATCTGGGCCAGCTCGCCGCGCGCCTGCGCGATCCGCAAAGCGTGATCCGCCAGACGCGCCAGCGCGTCGATGAGGCCGCGGCAGAGCTCAGCCGCGCCCTCGGGTTGCAGATCGCGGCGAGCCGCGGCCGCCTGCGTGAGCTGCTGGCGCGGCTCCGGAATCCCGCAGCCCTGGCCCGCGCGCAGCGACTTCGCGTCGCGACGCTGGATGAGCGGCTCGCCACCGCGCTGAGAGTCCGTCTCGACGCCGGCCGCGCGCGTCTCGCCGCGGAGGCCCGCCGCCTCGACGCGGTCTCGCCGCTCCGCGTACTCGAGCGCGGCTACGCGATGGTCACTGATCCGCGCGACGGCCGCGTCGTAACCGACGCCCGCGCCGTCGCGCCCGGCGACGAGCTCGCGATCCGCCTCGCGCGCGGGCGGCTGCGCGCCGCAGTCACAACACGAGATCCCTGAGGAGTTGGGGCATGGCGACCAAGAGCGAACGAAAATTCGAAGACGAGCTGGCTGACCTCGAGGCGGTCGTCACGCGGATTGATTCCGGCGAGCTCGCGCTCGAGGACTCGATCAGCGCCTTCGAGCGCGGGGTCGCGCTCGTGCGCTCACTCAATCAGAAGCTCGACGAGGTGGACCGGCGCGTCGAGATCCTCACGCGCGGCCCGCGCGGCGAGCTGAAAAGTGCGCCGTTCGCGGGCGACGACGCGCCAGCGGACGCGGCGAACGGCCGGCCGCCGCAGGCCGACCAGCCCGGGCCAAAAGATGACGACTAGGTGGAGTGCCGCGGAACCGAGCAGAGGGGGCGGCGGAGTCGGCGACGAGCGGCCAAAATCAAGCCTCTGCGAGCTGCGTTCCGGAAACGATGTCCCCGTTTGAGCCGGAGACCGCGGGATGAGCGTGCTCGAAGATATCGAGGCTATCAAGCGGCTCAAGGCGGAGTACTGCTACGCGCTGGACGAAAACCGCCTGGACGACCTCGCCAATCTTTTTGCCGAAGACGCGGGCTGCGACTTTCAACCGTACTTCGGGATTGCGCGCGGCCGCGCTGCAATCCGGGAAAAGTTCCACGAGGTCGAAGGCGACCGTCCAGCGGACGCGCCGCTCGCGATCCACGCCGTCACCAATCCGCTGATTCACGTCACCGGCGATCGCGCCAGCGGCAAGTGGTACCTCCTCGACTGCATTATCCGGCCAAAGGAGCTGCGTCCGCTGCGGATAATCGCCCGCTACGACGAGCAATATGCGCGCGTCAACGGTGAGTGGAAAATCCAGCACGAGAAGATCGTCTTCTTCCACGCCGACGTCGATGACGTCGAGCTGGGTGGCCGGCAGAATCCTTCCCGCTGATCGCGCCGCGCGCGCGATCCGGCCTCATGCGCTCACGCTTGGACCTCGAGATGACGCGGCGGGGACTCGCTGAAAGTCGCGAGGCGGCGCAACGCCTGATCATGGCCGGCCGCGTCCGCGTCAATTCGCGCCCGGCGGCCAAAGCGGACCTGCGGGTGGACGACGCTGCCCCGATCGAGCTGATCGGCGGCCCGCGCGAGTACGCGAGCCGCGGCGCTTACAAATTGCTCGCCGCGCTCGAGCACTTTGCCACGCCTGTCGCCGGCCGTCGCGCGCTTGATGTCGGCGCTTCGAGCGGCGGCTTCACCGACGTGCTCCTGCGCCGCGGCGCCGCCCACGTGATCGCCCTCGACGTCGGCTACGGCCAGCTCGCCGAGCATCTGCGCACCGATCCGCGCGTTACCGTGATGGACCGCACCAATATCCGCGGCGTCCAGCCTGCGGATTTGCCCTGGCCTCCCGAGCTGGTCGTGATCGACGCGAGCTTCATCTCACTGCGCCTGATACTGCCGCCGGTGGTCGGGTTGCTGGCGCGTCCTGGCGAAATTCTCGCCCTGGTGAAGCCGCAATTTGAGGTCGGCCGCGGCAAGGTCGGCAAAGGCGGGATCGTGCGCGATCCCGCCCTGCGCGCAGCCGCCCTGCGTGAGGTCGCCGCCTGCGCCGCGGCGCTCGGCCTTGACTTCGGCGGCTCAATCGACTCGCCCATCACCGGCGCGGCGGGCAATCGTGAGATTCTGGCGCACTTCGCCGCGCGTTGAGTCAAGCTCTGCCGGTTGCCAGGCCGCGGATTTTACGTTTGCATCGCTCCGTGATTCTACTAGGCTTAATCTATTGGCCTCGATAACTACCCAGCTCCGCGCTCCGGCCTACCTACCGCGCTACGCAATAACGACCGTTGCCGCGATCGTGCTCGCGCTCGTGGTGGGTCGCTCAACGGCCACCGCATTGTCCGAACAGTCAATCGATTCGTCGCCGGCGACCGCCTCAGCTTCACCACCGGCGGCCGTCTCTGCGTCACAGCCGGCGGCGCGCGACGAGGCGCCGGAGACGACGCCCCTGCCGCCGCCCCGCGCGACCTTTCCCTATGCGATTCGCGAGGGCGACACGCTCGGCGCTATCGCGAGCCGCTTCGGCCTCTCCGTCGCCGACTTGACCCGCGTCAATCACGTCAGCGCGGAGACCGAGCTCGACGTCGGGCGCGTGCTACGCATCCCCAATCCAGCGATCGCGCGCGAGCGCGAGCTGACCGCCGAGATCACTCGGCTCGAGCGTGCAACGGAGGACGCGGCGAATCGCGCGCGAACCGCGGACCGGCAACTGGCCGCGGCCGGGGCTCGCGTCAGCGATCTGCAAATGTTCGTGAGTCAGGCCAGGCGCGATCTGCGCTTTCTCAACTGGTGGCGCGGCGCCGCCTACCTCTTCGGCGGTCTGGCGATTCTGACCGTCGGTGCGATGCTGCTCGCGCTGATCGAATGGTGGCTGTTGCGCAGCCGCTTCCGCGCCGTCGCCGAGATGAACGAATCCCTGCGCCGGCTCGACTATCGTTACCGCGGCGCGCTGGCCAAAGCCGAACTGCGCCTCCAGGAGCTCTACGGCCGCCGCCGCCGCGGTCTCCACGACAGCCAGGAGCGGCCCAAGCTCGCCGAGGAGGCCGAACTCGAGCGGCTCAATCGCGAGCTCAAGGCCCTGCTCGAACGTGAGCTCGAGCGCCTCGGGCCGCCCGGCGCCGCCGCACGCCGCGCCCGCTGGCGCGTCCGCATCGCCGGCATCGGCTCACCGGCCGAAGCCCGCTCGCCGCGGCGGTAGCCCGCCGCAGTCAGGGTTCGCCACCGGTTTCCAATTCTGGCCGCCGCCACCCACCAGTAGTGGGTCAGTTTGAATTTGATGCAATGCAACGCTTTGTTGTCACCCTCGCGCCAGGGGGCGGCCGAGTCTGCGAGGCGTGGTGTGAATCGGGCTGGCGCGCGACCGCGGGCGGCCGAGTCTGCGAGGCGCGGTGTGAGAGGGTCCTGGAATCCGGGATTCCTAGCGCGACACCGCCTGTTTGCAAAGAGCTGGTGTGGCGTCCCGCAAGTAATTTTCATAAGAGTGGAGGGCTGCGCCGACCCGGAAACCGGTACCGGCTTCTCGCTAACGCGAGAAGCTGTCCGAGATTCTTCGGCTGCGTTCGCGTTGCTCACTAGGCTCAGAATGACAAACCGGTCAGTGT
>JBOHWF010000449.1:0-15482 GCA_050736455.1 Binataceae bacterium (SeqCode)
GTTCGTCGGCAGCTCGCTGGCGGCGGGGGCGTCGCCCAATCTGGGCACCCTGGTTTTTTTCCGTGTCCTGCAGGGGTTGGGGGGCGGCGCGATGACGCCGTTGTCGCAGGCGATCCTGATGGAGACCTTCCCGCCTGAAGAGCAGGCGACCGCGATGTCCACCTGGGGCCTGGGAATGATGGTCGCGCCGGTAATGGGTCCGATTTTGGGTGGGTGGATTACCGACAACTATAGCTGGCGCTGGATTTTCTACATCAACGTTCCGACCGGCATCGTCGCGGCGATCATGGTCGCGCTGTTCGTCCACGATCCGGCCTACATTCGGCGGGGCATCAAACGCATCGATTGGTGGGGTCTTGGCTACCTGATTCTGGGGATCGCCGCGCTCCAGATCATGCTCGATCGCGGCGAGCGGCTCGACTGGTTCAGCTCGCACGTAATCGTGGCGCTGACGGTAATCGGTGTGATCGCCCTGATTCTTTTTGTCGTGCGCGAGCTGCACGTCCATGAACCGATCGTGGATTTGCACGTGCTCAGCAATCGCGATTTTGCGGCTGGCACGTTCTTCACGACGATCGTGATGTTCGCGATGTACGCGACCTTCGTCCTGATTCCGCTTTATTGCCAGCAGATCTCCGGCTACACGCCGATTTTGGCGGGCGAGGTGCTGTCGATTCAGAGCCTCGGTACTTTTCTCTCGATCCTGCTCGCGGGGCGCCTGTTTAATCGGTTCGACCCCCGCTGGATCGTCGCGATCGGCTGCATTTTCGCGGGTGTCGGCACTACCTATATGGCGAATTTCTACCTGGAGATTGATTTCTGGGGCATCGCGATACCTGGGCTGCTGCGCGGGATCGGCTCGGGTTTCATCTTCATCCCATTAACCACCTTGAGTCTGGGCGCCGTGCGCAAAGAGCAGATGGGCGCGGCGTCAGGACTATTCAACATGGTGCGGACGGTCGGCGGCAGCGTCGGGATCGCGATCCTGGTCGCGATGCTGTCGATCAATTCGCAGGTCCATCAGAACTACCTGTCGAGCCATGTCGACGCCTTCCGGCTGAGCGCGCTGACCCATAGCTCTGCGATGTTGGGCGCGCCGATTCTGCGCGGCGGCTCCGCGCACTTCCTCGGGATGATTTACCTTGAGGTGCAGCAACAGGCGTTGGTGCTGGCATACCTCGACGACTTTCGCATACTCTCATACCTTTTCTTCGCGTTGGCGCCGCTGGTGTTTTTCATGCGCCGGCCAAGGGGCAAGAGCGCCGCCGCGGCGGCGCATTAGCCTCCCAGGCTGGCGCGAGGTGGATCAGTAGGCTTTCGCAAAGAAGGCGTGTTCGGACGCAGACTCCCCGCACACGATGCAGCGACCGCTCGGGCCGGTTTGATCGAGTGGGATCGCGCGGCAGGTCGCGCGGGTTTCGTCGCGAATTTTCGTCTCACAGGCGGCGTTGCCGCACCAGTAGATCTCGGCGAGGCCGCCGCCGCCCTCGCCCTCCATCCGCGCGCGCAAATCGCCGTATGAGTCGAAGCGGCGGGTGTTGGCCGCCATCGCGGCGCGCGCCTGCTGGTAGAGATTCTTTTGAATCTCGCCGAGCAGTTGCGCGGCGCGTGGGGCGAGCTGGTCCAGCGCCACCTTGGTTTTGCCGGCAGCGCCCAGGACGTCGCGCCGCGCCACCACGACTTCGTTCGTCGCCAGGTCGCGCGGCCCGATTTCGACGCGCAGCGGGACGCCGCGCATCTCCCAGTCGTTGAACTTGAAGCCGGGCGTAAGGCCGTCGCGCTCGTCAAGCTTGACGCGAAGTCCGGCCTGCTCGAGCGCGTCGCGGATTGCGCGCGCTGCGGCCAGGACCTTTTCACCCTCTTCGGCCTTGCGCCAAATCGGCACGATTACGACCTGGATGCCGGCGACGGCCGGCGGCAGGCGCAACCCTTGATCGTCGCCGTGGGCCATGATGATCGCGCCCAGCAGGCGGGTCGAAACGCCCCAACTGGTCTGATGCGGATGCTGGAGCTGGTTGGCTTCGTCGAGAAATTTGATCTCGAAGGCGCGCGCGAAATTCTGTCCGAGGTAGTGCGAGGTGCCGCACTGCAGGGCGCGCCCGTCAGGCATCAGGCTCTCGATCGTGTAGGTATCCTCGGCGCCGGGAAAGCGCTCGGCGGCGCTCTTGCGGCCGTGAATCAGCGGGACGGCGAGAAAATCCTCGACGAAGCCGCGATAGACTTCGAGCATCGTTAGAGTTTCGCGCTCGGCCTCGGCGCGCGTCGCGTGCGCGGTATGCCCCTCCTGCCAGAGGAATTCGCTGGTGCGCAAAAACGGGCGGGTGCGCAGCTCCCAGCGCACCACGTTGCACCACTGATTGACCATCAGGGGCAGGTCGCGATGGGAATGTATCCACTGCGCAAACATGTGATTGATGATGGTCTCGGAGGTCGGACGCACCACCAGCGGCTCTTCGAGCTCCTTGCCGCCGCCGTGGGTGACGACGGCGACTTCGGGGGCGAAACCCTCGACGTGCTGCGCTTCCTTCCGCAGGAAGCTCAGCGGGATAAAGAGCGGGAAGTAGGCGTTGCGCGCACCGGTGCGTTTGATTCGGCGATCGAGCTCGTCGCGCAGATTCTCCCAGATGGCGAAGCCGTCGGGACGGAAAACAATGCAGCCGCGCACCGGCGAGTAGTCGGCGAGTTCGGCGCGCAAAATGATGTCGTTGTACCACGCGGCGAAATCCTCCCCGCGTGGAGTGACCTTCTTGTCGTCAGTTTTTTCGGGCATCAGGGGACAATTGGTTCCGTCGAGGCGGAAATTCCTTTGGACAATCCTAGCACGATAGTGCGGGCGCTCGGGTCCTTGACCCGGCGATCGGCGAAAGCTTCAATTCAACCGGGCGCTTGAATGCCCTATGCGAGTCGGGCTGCGACCAAGCTTACGCAGCCATTTCCGCGCTGATCAACTCCAGGGAGGGTTCGATGCGACGAACGACGATTTTGCTGATTGCCGCGATCTTGCTGGCGACGACGCCGTGGAGCGGAAGTGTGATGGCGCAATCGGCCGAGAGCAAGGCGCGCACGATCGTCGTGAGCGGCGATGGCGAGGTGCAGGCGGCGCCCGATCAGGCGACGCTCGAGCTGGCGATTGAAACGCACGCGGCGACCGCGGCCGCAGCCGCGAGTCTCAACGGGTCGCTGGCGCAAAAGGTCCGCGACGTACTCAAGGCTCGCCTCGCCGACAAGGGCACGATGTGGACGGGAGGTTACTCGCTGTATCCGGACTACAACGAACCGCGCAACGGCGGCGAGGCGAAGATTATCGGCTACCACGCGCAAAATTCGATCACCGTCGAGACCCAGGCGCTGGAAATCGTCGGACCGTTAATCGACGCGGCGATCGCCGCCGGCGCAAATCGGGTCAACTCGCTCGACTACGGCCTGCGCGACAGCAGCAAGGCGCGCGGCGAGGCGATCGCGAAGGCGTCGAAGGATGCGCAGGTGCAGGCGCAGGCGCTCGCCGCCGCCTTGGGGGTCAAGCTGGGCCAGGTGCTGAAGGCGACGACCGAAGGCCAAGCCCGGCCCATCCCGATGATGCGCATGCAGGCCGCGTCGATGGCGCGCGGCGCGACGCCGGTCGAGGCCGGACAGGTGACGGTGCCCGCGACCGTTTCGCTGACCTATGAGATTCAGTAGGCTTGACGCGACGCTTGCGAATTTCGCGCGCTTGGGCTGCGATCGATGCTAAAACCGGGTGACGCCGCGCCGCCGTTTGATTTGCCCTGCGCTTTTGACGGGCGGATCAGCCATCTCGCGCTGGCCGGTCTGCAATCCGAGCTGGTGCTGTTGTTTTTTTACCCCCGCGACTTTTCCTTCATCTGCCCGACCGAGGTCGTCGGCTTCCACAAGGCGCAGGCCGCCTTTAAGGCCGAGCATGCCAGTATCGTTGGCGTGAGCGCGGACGACGCCGAGACTCATCGGCGCTGGGCCGCGGAACTCGGCGGCTTGAGCTACCCGTTGCTGGCGGACGAGGGTGGGAAAATCGCCCGCCAATACGGCGTCTTCGACGAAAAGGAAGGCGTGCCGATGCGCGCGACCTTCGTGCTCGACCGTGCGCGCGCGGTGCTGTATGCGACGGCCAGCTCGATCAACGTCGGCCGCAGCGTCAGCGAGACTCTGCGGATCGTGCGCGCGCTGCGCAGCGGCCATCCCTGCCCGGCGGACTGGCAGCCCGGCGAGCCCACCGTCGAAACCGGCCTCAAGTACTAAACTTGGCTGCGCTTAAGCCCGAGGAAAAACGCCGGACCTTCGAACGGCTCGCCAGTCTGCGCGAGATTGTCTTCGGGATCCAGGACGGCGTGCTGACTACGGCGGGGGTGCTCGCCGGTCTCAGCGGCGCCGTCGCCGTCCGCTCGCAGGTGATTCTGGCGGCGTTGGCGTCGACCGCGGCGGGCGCGCTCTCGATGGGGGCCGGGGCCTATCTGGGCACGCGCGCGGAGACCGAGGTTATCCGCAGTGAACTGCGGCGCACGCGCGTCGAGACTCACGCGCAGCCCTACATGGTGCAGGAGAGCCTGGTCGAGGCGCTGGCGAAGGAAGGGCTCAGCCGCGAGGCGAGCTATCGCGTGGTCAAGCTGCTGAGTTCCTCGCCCAAGGCGCTGTACACGACGGCCGAGGAGAAAATCTACGGGCTCGCCGACGCCAGCTTCGGTAATCCGATCCTTGACGGCTTGCTGATGGGCTTGGCGTTCCTGATCGGCGCCTTGGTGCCGTTGCTGCCCTTCGTCTTCATCACGTCAGAGCGTAACGGACTAATCGCGGGAATTGCGCTGACCGCGATCGTGCTGTTCGCGGTGGGTTATTTTGTCGAAGGACGCCTCGGCGAGCAGCGTTATCCGTCGCTCGCCGGCGCGCGCTTCCTCACGATCGCGGTCGCCGCGGCGGTGGCCGGCTACTTGCTCGGTCTGGCGATCGCGCCGCTCGGCGCAGCGCCGTGACGGCGCGCGCCGACTGATGATCGCTTTCATTCTGCGCCGGCTCGCGATCAGCGTTGGGGTTCTGCTCGGCGTCTCGCTCATCACATTTACGATCGCCTTTGTGGTGCCGGCTGACCCGGCGGTCGCGATGGCTGGGGCCAAGGCCGATCCGCAAACCCTCGCGCTGATTCGCAGCCAGCTCGGACTCGATCAGCCGGTCTATGAGCAATACATCCGCTACCTCGGTCACGCGCTGCACGGCGATCTGGGGCGGTCCTATATCCGCCGCGAGAGCGTGACGAATTTGATCCTCGGGCGTTTTGGCGCAACGGCAGTTCTCGCCGTGAGCGCGATCACGCTCTCGCTGATGCTCGGGGTCGCGATGGGGCTGGTCTCGGCCGCGTGGCGCGATCGCACCTGGGATCATCTGCTGCTGATCGTGGCGCTGGCGTTCGTCTCGATGCCGGTGTTTTGGCTGGGCGAGATGCTGCTCATCGGCGCGGCCGCGCATCTGCGGGCGCTCCCGCTCGGCGGGCTGAGCGGCTGGCGCAGCCTGCTCCTGCCGACGCTGACGCTGGCGCTGGGCTCGGCCGGCTACTACTCGCGCATTCTCCACACCAGCCTGAGCGAGCAGCTCGAGCAGGATTATATGCGCACCGCGCGCGGCAAGGGGCTCTCGCGCCGCCAGGCGATCGCCCGTCATGCGCTCGCCAACGCGTTGATTCCGCTGCTGACCCTCGCCGGCCTCGATCTCGCCGGCCTGCTCTCGGGCGTGGTGCTGACCGAGACCGTGTTCAACTGGCCGGGTATCGGGCGGCTGGCCTTCGAGGCGGTGTTGAATCTCGATGTTCCGCTGATCATGGGCACCGTGCTCTTCGGGGCGATTGTGGTCGTTGCGGCGAATATCGTCGTGGACGTGCTGTACGCCTGGCTCGATCCGCGCATTCGCCTGAGCGAGATCGGACACTAGCGGAGCGCGGTTGCGCGCGTAGCGAGCAGGCGAGTCTGCGAGCTGCGTTAAGAATTTAATCAGGGAATAAACGATACTGTGAAGTTGCCCGGCTCAACCATGGCCAACGTCGGTGCGGCGATGATCGCGCTATTGGCGGCGATCGCGATTGGCGCACCGAGGCTCGCGCCCCACGATCCAGCCGGGGCGGTGGCGGCGACGTTTGGCGACCCGGGTCCGCCGTCGCGCGCTTTTCCGCTCGGCACCGACGAGCTTGGACGCGACGTCCTGTCGCGAATCATCTGGGGCGCGCGCATCTCGCTCGAGGTCGGCGTCGCCGCGATGGCGGTGACGATGCTGATCGGCGTCACGATCGGCTTGCTCTCGGGCTTTTTTGGCGGCGCGATCGATTTCCTGCTGATGCGGCTGACCGACACCATGCTCGCCTTCCCGACCCTGCTGCTGGCGATGGCGTTCGTGACCGTGATGCGCCCGAGCCTGCTGACCATCCTGCTGGTGATCGGACTGGTCTCATGGACGGGAGTCGCGCGGGTGGTGCGCGCGGAGACGCTGAGCCTCCGGCAGCGAGACTTCGTGCTGGCGGCCCGCGCGTTGGGCGCGGCCCCGTCGCGCCTGATGGTCGCGCATATCCTGCCCAACGTGGTTCCGGTGATTGTCGTGATGGCGGTGCTGGGAACCTCGAGCACGCTGCTGCTCGACGCCGGGCTGAGCTTCCTCGGTCTCGGCGTGCCGCCACCGACGCCGAGCTGGGGCAGGATGATCGAGGAGGCCACGATCTACTTTCGCACCGCGCCGTGGCTCGCGCTGTTTCCGGGCCTCGCGATCCTCTACGCGGTCCTGGGCTTCAACCTGTTGGGCTACGGCTATCTCCGCCGCCGCGACGCCCGCACGAGCGTCGCCGGCTCACGCTAGCGGAGGCGTGCCGCACGCCGGAGCGAGCAGGCGAGCGCCAGTGGAGCGTAAGCGGAACGAGCAAATGAGTCTGCGAAGTGCGTCCCAAACCAGATTGGGGGCGGCTGAATTTTTGCCGCGCCTCGCGGACTCGGCCGCCCCCTGGAGCTGCGTCAAAAATCAGATAGAAGGTTGAGGATGAGACAGGCTTTTTCAAACGTCACCTCGGCCGTCCTCGTCGCCGCGCTCCTGCTCAGTGGATGCCGCGGCGCTGGCGGCGAACTGGACTTTCCGGCGAGCGCAAAGGTCCTGCGGCTGGCCGAACTCGACGACATCCCGACGCTCGATCCCGCGGCCGGCTACGACACCGCGTCGTGGACCTTCGAGCAGATGATCTTCGATACGCTGGTGCGCTACAGCGATGGCGGCGTCGATCTGGTGCCCGACCTCGCGATCGCATGGGAAGTTTCGCCTGACGCGACCAGCTTCACCTTTCATCTGCGGCGTGACGCGCGTTTCTCCAATGGCCGCGCGGTGACCAGCGCGGATTTCAAGTACGCGATTGAACGCGTGCTGACGCCGGCGACCCGCTCGAAGGGTATCGAGTACTATCGCGCGATCGTCGGGGCGGAGGAGTTTGTCGCGCGGCGCGCGACGAGCGTGACGGGAATCGAGACGCCCGACCGCTGGACCATCAGGTTCCGCCTGATCGCGCCCGATCCGATTTTCATCCACAAGCTGGCGATGCCGTTTGCGGCCGCAGTCCCGCGCGAGATCGCCGAGCGCTGGGGCGAGGATTTTTCGCGCCACGTCGTCGGCAGCGGTCCCTTCATGCTCGCCCAATGGCTCGGCGGCCAGCGGCTGGTGCTGATTCGTAATCCGCATTATTTCGACAAGGCACTGCCGCGGCTCGACGCTATCGTCGATCAGATCGGCGTCAGCGAAGAACTCGAGTGGCTCAAGTTCGAGGCCGGCGAAATCGACGTCTCGTCGATTCCGCCGGCCGAGTTTCCCTACGTGATGAAGACGCCGCGACTCAAGGCGCAGACGATCCATATCGTCACGCTCAGCACCGACTATCTCGGCATGAACTGCCAGATGAGGCCGTTTGACGACGTGCGCGTGCGGCGCGCCTTCAACTATGCGATCCGCAAGGACAAACTAATCGCGATCCTGAACGGGCGCGGCGTCGCCGCCCGCGCAATCCTGCCGCCGGGGCTGCCGGGTTATGATCCCTCGGTCGCGGGCTATCCTTACGACCCGGCCAAGGCCCGCGCCTTGCTCGAAGCGGCCGGCGTCGCGCGTGACTTCGCTCCGCAGATCTGGTTTCGCGCCGACCAGAACGAGACCATCCTCGCCGAATCGATCCAGCAGGATCTCGCCATCGTCGGCGTCCATGCCGTGCTCAAGCCGCTGGCCTGGTCGCCGCTGCTCGAAGCGGTGCGCCAGCCCAACACCGTCGAGCTCGCGAGCCTCGGCTGGGAGGCGGACTTTCCTGACCCGTCAAATTTCCTCGAGGTGCTCTTCTCGAAAAAACAGTGGGGCGACAACAACGACACGTTTTACGCCAATCGGCGCGTCGACGCCCTGCTCGACCAGGCTGCGCCGGTCAGCGATTCGGCGTCGCGCTACCAGCTCTACGACCGGGCCCAGAAGATGGTTTTGGCCGACGCGCCATGGGTCCCGCTCTATCATCGCGTGGCCTATGTGATCCGCCAGCCGTGGGTGAACGATTACATCCTCAATCCGATGCGCCCGACGCGGTTAGAGAAAATCTGGTTGTCGGCGCACGCGACCGGAGCGGCCCGCCACGAGTGAACACGCAAGGGTGAGAGCCTTTGAACCCTCACCCTTGCGGGAACGGCTTGAGCACAACCCCTAGACTTCAGACTTCTCTCTTGAAACCCTCGGGCAAATGGATAACGTTACCGTCGATGGTTATCGTTTTGCCTCCAGCGTAATCCTGATCGAAGACCACACTCGCGCCGCGCGTTACTTTGATCGACGCGAGGTCGTGCCTCGACTTGTAAATGAGTAACTCACCTTGCGCAGTTGGGCCATCCCAATCGCCGTCGTCAAGCGCGACAACGTCGAAAGTTGTGACACGGAGTTTTTCGTCTGCCATAATGTTCTCCTCTGTTTTGGTTTAGGATTTCTATAACACCCTCAAACCGTCCAGCTCACTTTTAAAGCAAGCAACAAGCCAGGCTGAACGATCGAGTTCGCTGCGTCTTCTGGGGGCCTGCTGGCAACTTCAGTTGGCAGCACATGGCGAAGTGCAAGCCAAACTGTGCAAACAAGCTTGGCGACGCCCAATTCGCGCGAACGATCTGATCGCGCCTTTGACGAGATCGTTGATTTTCGTCATGTTGCGCTTGACCTCACGAACATCCGGCGGCGGCGGCGCGATTTCATGTGAAGCGTAAAGTGAAAACTGCAAAAAAAATCGAGAAAGCCTCTCATACGCCGCCGTGGGCCGCGGATGCGGTGCGTCATCTGCGGCGCGTCGATCCGGTCATGGATCGCATTATCCAACAAGCCGGGCCGGTGCGGATCGCGCGGCGGCCGGAGAATTTTCAGGCGCTGGTGCGCGCGATCATTTTCCAGCAGCTCGCGGGGGTCGCGGCGCTGGCAATCTTCAATCGCTTCGTCACGATTATCGGTGGCGGACGCTTTCCCTCGCCGGATCAGGTGGTAGCCGCCGCCGACGAAGATCTGCGTAAGGCCGGTTTGTCGCGCGGCAAGATGACCTATATCCGCGATCTGGCGATCAAGGTCCGCGACGGTGAGATCAATTTCCGCCGTTTCCTCAAGGCGGACGACGAGGAGATCATCGCGGAGCTGACGCGCGTGCGCGGGATCGGACGCTGGACCGCCGAGATGTTTCTGATGTTCAACCTGTGGCGGCCCGACGTGCTCGCGGTCGGCGATCTCGGCTTGCGCAGTGCGGCGACGCGCGAATACAGAGTCAAATTGCCGGTCACCGAAAAAGCGCTGCGGGAGATGGGTGAGCGCTGGCGTCCGTATCGCACCGCCGCGGCCTGGTATCTCTGGCAGAGCGCGCGGATCGTTACGCCCGATGCTACAAAGACGAAAGCGCCGCCGGCGCGCAGCAAAAAGACGCCATCGAAGCCGCGGACCGCCAAATCGTCTAAAATCAAATGATGGATTTTGTCGATCGGCTGCTCGACGCGCAGGCGGCCAAGGGCACCATTGCGGTGCTCGGCGTCGACCCGCAGCTCGATACGCCATCGGCGCGCGGCGTCCCGCCGGGCTATTCGCTCGCGCGTTTCTGCTGCGAAATCGTCGAGGCCTGCGTGCCCCACGTCGTCGCGATCAAGCCGCAGCTCGCCTTTTTCGAGGCCCGCGGCGTCGACGGGCTGCGCGCGCTGGTCGAGGTGCTCGGCCTCGCGCGAGCCCTCGGGCTGATCACGATCGCGGACGCCAAGCGCGGAGATATCGGCTCGACTTCCGCGGCTTACGCCGAGGCTTTCCTCGGTGACGGCGACTTCGGCTGCGACGCAGTCACGGTAAATCCGTATCTCGGCAGCGACGCGCTGGCCCCCTTTATCGCGCGCGTGCGCCGCGGCCGCGGACTATTCGTACTGGTGAAAACCTCGAATCCTTCGTCGGGCGAGTTTCAAGATCGCGCGGCGCCTGAACGTCCGCTCTGGGAGATGGTCGCGGAGCGCGTGAATGGCTGGGGCAGTGATTTCATCGGCGCGCACGGCTTAACCGCGGTCGGCGCGGTGGTGGGCGCGACCTGGCCCGAGCATGGGCGGCGGGCGCGCGAACTGATGCCCGCCAGCGTGATCCTCGTGCCGGGCTACGGCGCGCAGGGCGCGAGCGCCGACGACGCGATCGCCGCGGCGCGGCCCGACCACCGCGGCCTCATCGTCAACGCCAGCCGCAGCCTGATGTACGCCTATTTGCAGCAACCGCACCTGCGTCCCGGTGAGGCTGCGGCCGCCGCGGCCGCAGCGATGCGCGCTGATCTCAATCGCGCGCTCGCCGCCCGCCAGACTGGATAAAACACCGGCGCGCGATCTACTTGATCGCTCCCGCCGCGCGCAACCGCGCCAAATCCTCGGTCGTGTAGCCGTGTGCGCGCAGCACCTCGTCGGTATGTTCGCCGAGGAGCGGCGGTCGTGCGACAGTTCCGGGGGTATCCGACAATTTCACCGCAAGCCCGGTCGTTTTGATTTCGCCATGCACCGGATGGGCGAGCCGCAGGAGCATCTCGCGCGCGGCAATCTGCGGATGAGCGAACATCTCGGCGATCGTCAGAATCGGGCCGGACGGAATGCCGCCCGCGTTGAGGCGATCGATCCAATAGTCGGCGGGATGCGCGGCGAGCGTCCGATTGATCTCTGCGGTCAACTCGTCGCGATGCTTGACGCGACGTGCGAGCTGGTCGAAACGTGAATCAAGCGCCAGCTCGGGCCGCCCGGTAAGCTCGACGAAGCTGAGCCACATCACTTCATTGCCGACTGCGATATTGAACGGCCGGTCAGCCGCGTTGAACACGCCGTGCGGCGCACCCAGCGGATGATGATTGCCGGCCGGCGCCGGCGTCCGACCGGTATCGAAGTAAATTCCGGCGGACCAGCTCAGCACGCTGATAATCGCCTCGATCAGCGAGGTCTCGACCTGTTGCCCGCGTCCGCTCCGATGGCGCGCCGCGAGTGCGAGCAGAATGCCGTTGGCGGCGAAGATGCCGCCGAGCAAATCGCAGATCGCGATGCCCACGCGCGTCGGCCCGCTCTCCGCCGTGCCGGTCACGCTCATCAGGCCGGAGAAACCCTGCGCAATCTGATCGAACCCGGGGTTGTCGCGCAGCGGGCCGTTGGGGCCGAAGCCGGAGACGCTGCACACGATGATGCGCGGATTGCGCAACGCCAGCGCCGCGTAGCCGAATCCCATCGCGTCCATTACGCCCGGGCGGAAATTATCGATGACGACGTCGGCCGAATCGAGTAGCTTCTGCAGCACCGCGCGGCCCTCCGCACGCCGCGTCGCGATTTGCACGCTTTTCTTCGAGCGGTTCGTGCTCATGAAGAAGTAGGAGTCCCGGCCGCTATAGCCGCCCATTTCGGCGCGTGCGCCCTCGACCGGTTCAACCTTGATGATCTCGGCGCCGTAGTCGCCAAGAATCTGGGTGCAAAAGGGACCGGCAAGGTAGCGCGTGAGGTCGATCACGGTGAGGCCGGCCAGCGGCCGCGAATCGGGCATTTTCGCTTAACTCCTGAGGGCTTGCTGCGGCTCAAACGTAAGCAGCGCTGCGCGGAAATGAAACTCGAAGCTCGCGGTTACGTCATATATAGTCGATATGTCATCAGAGACTGCACTCCCCAACAACCGTTCCCTTATGCAAAGCCGATGAACCTGCCGCTCACGAAAACCCTTCGTCCGGCATGGGTGCTTGCAGCTATTGCGGTCATCGTGATCGCGGGCTTCTGGCTTCGGCGCAGCAATGAAAGCGCTCCGCGCTACGTCACCGCATCGGTGACCCGCGGCCCCATCGTGCGTTCCGTAATCGCCACGGGCACGGTCAATCCGGTCGTCACCGTCCAGGTTGGGAGCTATGTTTCTGGCCCGATTCAATCGATTTACGCAGATTTCAATGCGCCGGTTAGGGCCGGCCAATTGATCGCCAAGATCGATCCCCGACCCTTCGAGGTCAAAGTCGAAGAAGCCCAGGCCACGCTTGACAACGCTAAGGCGCAACTTGGTAAAGATCTTGCGGATATGAGCTACAAGAAGGTTACCTTCGAGCGCAATCAGCGGCTCCTCGCCGCCGGCGCGGTATCGCGCGACGTGCTCGATAGCGCCGACAGCGCTGCCCAGCAGGCCGTCGCCCAAGTGGCGCTCGACCGCGCCAACATCGAGCAGCAAACGGCCAGCGTCAAGGACGCGCAAATTCAGCTCAACTACACCAACATCGTCGCGCCCGTGGACGGCACCGTCGTCTCGCGCAATGTCGACGTGGGGCAGACGGTCGCGGCGAGTTTTCAAACGCCGACGCTGTTCTTGATCGCCAAAGATTTGACCCAGATGCAGGTCGATACCAACGTCAGCGAGTCGGACATCGGCAACGTGCAGAAGGGCGCGACCAGCGAGTTCACGGTGGACGCCTTTCCGCGCCGGACCTTCCAGGGCGCCGTCACGCAGGTGCGGCAGGCGCCGATCACCGTGCAGAACGTGGTCACCTATGACGTCGTCATTACGGTCGCGAATCCCGAGCTGCTGCTCAAACCCGGGATGACCGCCAACGTCACGATCGTCACGGCCAGCCGCGATAACGCCACGCGGATACCGCTCCAGGCTCTGCGTTACTCGCCGAAGCGCGCCGATCATTCGGTGCAGGCGGCGGAGCGCGGCGCGGGAAGCCCGCGCCAGTCACGCGTCTGGACCTTGGCGGGTAACCAGCTTGCGCCGGTCGCGGTCACCACCGGCCTCGATGACGGCGACAACGTCGAGTTGCTCACTGGCGACCTGAAGCCCGGCGACGAGGTCGTCGTCGATGAGGCGCGCAGCGCGGCGGCCTCGGTGGCGACGGCGCCGCCGGCCTTTGCCGCGCCGCATATTCATTAAACGCGCTAGCGGAGCCGCAGGCGGAGCGAGCACAGGGGGCGGCGGCGTCTGCGACGCGCGGCCAAAGTCACGAGTCTGCGAGGTGCGTCAGGAGTAATGGCCAACGTCATCGAGATCTCCGATCTCAGCAAGACTTATCAGCTCGGCGAAATCGAGGTGCGCGCGCTGCGCGAGGTCAGCCTGACGGTCGCGCGCGGTGAATTCGTCGCCATCATGGGGGCCTCGGGTTCGGGCAAATCCACCCTGATGAATCTGCTCGGCTGCCTCGATCGGCCGAGCCACGGCCGCTACCTGCTCGAGGGCGTGGACGTCGCGTCGCTGAGCGAGGAAGAGCTGGCCGCCATCCGCAGCCGGCGGATCGGTTTCATCTTCCAGAATTTCAATCTGCTGTCGCGCACCAGCACGCTCGAGAATATCGAACTGCCGCTGTTCTATTCGGGCCGCGCGGCCGGCGGCGAGGAGCGCGCCCGCGCGCTTGCCGAACTGGTTGGCTTGCAGGGCCGCGAACGCAATCATCCGAATCAGCTCTCGGGCGGCCAGCAGCAGCGCGTCGCGATCGCGCGGGCGCTGATCAACCAGCCCTCGATTCTTCTGGCCGACGAGCCAACCGGCAACCTCGACTCGACCAACTCGGCCGAAATCATGCAACTGATCACGCGGCTCAACCGCGAGAACGGCCTGACCGTGATCGTCGTCACGCACGATTCCGAGGTCGCCGCCTATACCGATCGCGTGGTGACCTTCCGCGACGGGCTGATCGTTTCTGACCAACGGGTCAGAGAGCTGGCGGTGAGCGGCTTCGCGGCCGAGACGCCCGAACCCGCGGCGCTCGCCGCCGCGGCGTCGGAGAGCGGCGGCGAGGAAGCGCTGACCTTCGCCCGCATGGCGCTGACCGCGGCCGCGCGCGCGCTGCGGCGCAACAAACTGCGCGCGCTGCTGACGATGCTCGGCATCTTCATCGGCGTCGCCGCGGTGATCGCGATGGTCGCAGTGGGTGACGGCGCGCGCTATTCGGTGCAGCAGCAGATTCAGAGTCTCGGCACCAATCTGCTCGTGGTGCTGCCGGGCGCAACTACTGCGAACGGTGTGCGCGCCGGCTTTGGCAGCAACTCGACGTTGACTGCGGCCGACGCCGACGCGATCGCGCACGAAGTCCACGACGCCAGCTACACCAGCTACACCGATCGCCAGGTCGCGCAGGTGGTCTATGAAAGCCGCAACTGGAGCACGAGTATCAACGGTGCAACCCCGGCCTACCTGACCATCCGCGACTGGCCGGTGGTGCAGGGACGTCCGTTTACTGACGAAGAAAATCGCAGCGCCGCGCCGGTCTGCCTGCTCGGACAGACGGTCGTCAACAACCTTTTCAGCGCCAACGAGAATCCGGTCGGCGCGATGATCCGGGTCAAAAATTTCCCGGTGCGCGTAATCGGCGTGCTCGGCATCAAAGGGCAGTCGAATTTCGGCCAGGATCAGGACGACGTCATCATCCTGCCGTTTCCGACCGCCGAGCGGAAAGTGCTGGGGGTCTCGACCGTGACCGCGGTGGTCTCCTCGGTCACCGGCACCGGCTCCTCCAATCCGGTTTTGAATCCGTATGCTGGCGTCCCGACCACCAAAGCGGTCTATTCAACCGCGACCACGCTGTTCAGCCCCTTCGGCAGCCCGCCCAAGATTGCCGGCGCCGTCAACATGATCTATGTCCAGGCCAGCACCGCCGAAGCGGTCGCCAAGGTGCAGGGCGAGGTGGAGCAGGTGCTGCATCGGCGGCATCACATTCAATCCGGCCTGGACGACGACTTCACCGTGCGCAGCCTCAACGAATTAGCGCAAGCCTCCGCGGGCGCAAGCCGCGTGATGACCTTGTTGCTCGCGGCAGTCGCCTCGATTTCGCTGCTGGTCGGCGGCATCGGCATCATGAACATCATGCTGGTGTCGGTCACGGAGCGCACCCGCGAAATCGGCATCTATAAAAGTCTGGGGGCGCGCCGCAGCGACATCATGCTGCAATTTCTCATCGAGGCGGTTATTCTGGCATTGATTGGCGGCATTATCGGCCTGTTGCTGGG
>JBOHWF010000450.1:0-5068 GCA_050736455.1 Binataceae bacterium (SeqCode)
AGCCGATCGCGATAATTCCCACAATGATTAGCGCGATGCCCCAGATGAGGAACCACATGCGATGATCCCTCACCTTTTCGATCCCGAGACTGAGCACGCCTGCAGCCATTTGATTGTCCTCCGCAGATTTGGTTCAGATCGCTTTGGGCGCGCACATGCCGTCGCGTAGTCATTCTGAGCCGAGCGAAAAATTTCCGAAGCGACAGCGAGCGTGGATCAGTTGTTGCAAAGACCGGGATTCTTCGCGTCGCAGACTCTGCTCAGAATGACAACTGAAACGACGCTAAACCAGCACGCCGGTCTTGCGTAACTGCTCGACGCGATCGCTGGTGTAGCCGAGCAAAGACTTCAAGACCGCCTCGGTATCGGCCCCGCGAATCGGCGCGGGCGCGCGGACGGCGCACGGCGTCCCCGACATCTTCCACGGGACCCCCGCGTGCTTGCGCCTCCCGACTTCGGGATGGTCGAGCTGCACCAGGTAGCCGCGCTCGTTCAGATGCGGGTCGTCGGCGATATCCTTGTTGCTGAGCGAGGGGAACGCCGCCACGCCGGCGGCCTGCAGCTTGCGCGCGACTTCCCAGCGATCCTGGGTGTGCGTCCAGGCGGCAATCAGCTCGTCGAGCGCATTCTCGTTTTGCTTGCGCAGCGCGGCGGTCTTGAAGCGGGCGTCGTCAGCGAGGGCCGGATTGCCCATCACGCGACAGAGCGCGCGCCACTCCTCCTCAGTGCCGACCGCGATCGAGACCCATTTGTCGTCGCCAGCCGTGCGATAACATTCGTGCGGCGCCATCAGGATGTCGCGATTGCCCGCGCGCGCCGGCTCGCGCTTATTCATTTCGTACTGCATCAGCCCCTCGGGCATCAGGGCGAGCACGGCTTCGAGTTGCGATTGATCGATATACTGCCCCTCGCCGGTCATCGCCCGCTGATTCAACGCGGCGAGGATCGCAAATGCGCCGAAGACGCCGGCGTTCGGGTCAGGATACGAGATGCCGATCTCGGCCGGGTCGAGGTCGCGATAGCCGGTGCCGAAGAACAGCCCGGCCGCGGCCGAGGCTGGCGGACCATAGCCGACGAAGCCCTTGAAGGGACCGGTCTGACCATAGCCCGACATCGAAATCATGATCAGGTCGGGGCGGAATTTGCGCAGCTTGTCGTAACCCAGTCCGAGCTTGTCCATCACGCCCGCGGCGAAGTTGTCGGTGACGATGTCGCAGTGCCGGACCATCTCACCGGCGAGCTCGACCGCCTCGGGCCGCGCGAGATTCATCAGGATGCTCTTCTTGCCCTGATTGTACTGATTGAAGTAGCCCGTCCGATTGGGTCCGGCGACGTCGTCGGCGAAGGGCGGGATGGCGCGCGTGACGCACGGGCGCAGCGTGCATTCCGCGCGAATCACCTCGGCGCCAAGATGCGCGAGCTGCAGCGTGCAGAATGGCCCGGCCCAGGCCCAGGTGAAATCGAGTACGCGAATTCCGTCGAGTGGCGCTTTTGCCATCGCAGTTTCCCTCCGGGTCAGGCCACGCCGGCCTGGCGCAAAGCCGTGAGCCGATCTTTCGCTACGCCCAGTTCGGCGCAGAAAACTTCCTCGCTATGCTGGCCGAGCCGGGGCGCCGGACGGCGTAGCGACCACGGCGTCGCGCCGTAGCGCGAGGGCATTCCCGGCAGAGTCAACTTGCCAACACCGGGTTGATCGAGCTGGACGAAGAAATCCCGCACCTTCAGATGCGGGTTGTCGTAGAGGTCGCGCATCGTATTGATCGGCGCGAAGGGGACGCGGGCGTTTTGCGCCGTCTGATAGAGGTCCTGCACCTTCCATCCCGCGATCCATTCGGACATCAGCGCTTTCAGGGCGTCCATATTCTGGCCGCGGCTGATGCGGTCTTTGAATAGATCATCGCTCGCCCATTCGGGATTCCCCATCAGCTCGACCAGGCGCTTCCACTGATCTTCCTCGACCGCGAGGACGAAGATTTTGCCGTCGGCGGCGTCGGCGATAAACCAGGGTCCGATCACTCGCGCGCCCAGCCGGGAAGTTTCGCGCCCAGCATATGTGTAGTGGACCAGATTCATCTCGAGCATCGCGGCGACGCACTCCTGCTCGGAGACGTCGATCACCTGGCCCTTGCCCGAGGTCAGGCGATGAAAGTTCGCGGCAAGGATCGTGATTGCGGCGTGAGCGCCCGCTTGGAAGTCGCACTGGCTGCCGAAAGCCTTGAGCGGCGGGAGGTCGGGGTAGGGCGACGCGCCCGGGCTCAGATTCGCCCAGCCCGACGCGTTAGCGGCGGTCAGCTCGTAACCTTTGTAATTCGCGTAGGGGCCGGAATCGCCGAACATCGAGATGCCGGCGACAATCAGTTTGGGATACTTCGCCGACAGGGCGGCGCCTTCGAGTCCATTGGCGGCGCGGGCGCCCGGCGCGACGTTATGGATCAGGACGTCGGCGCGCTCGAGCAGCTTGGCGAGCAAATCGCGTCCCTCGGCGCGATTGAGATCGGCGACGACGCCGCGCTTGTTCGCATTGAGGTAGATGAAGAGGCCGCTCTTTTCGGGATCGGGCACATCGTTCGGGAAGGGGCCGCGGCGGCGCGCTAAGTCCCCGGCCGGCGCTTCCACCTTGACCACCTCGGCGCCGATATCGGCGAGCATCTTGGCGCCGAAGGCGGCGGAAATCCCCTCGCCGCATTCGACTACCTTGATCGCGCTGAACGGCGATCGCGTTTGCTTGTCCACGTTGGTTTCCCCATGCGCTGGATGTGCAGATTTCTTATCGCGTTGCTGTGAGGCAGCGCAACTCCGCGCCAGCCGCACCATCAAAACTCGCTAGTAATCGCGCGCGGGTCAAGGGTGGACTGGTAGCGCGCTACGTTTCGTGATAAAGTAGCGCACTACTCGGTGAAGTTCATGGCGAGAGCAAAGCGCGACGATGGTCTGACCAAGTTTCAGCGATACCGTCGGACGCAACGGAAAAGGGGAATGAAGCTACTTCGAGTTTGGGTGCCCGACCCGAACGCAAAAGGATTCAGGGAGGCTGTTCGCCTCCAAGCCGCGCGGCTGCGCAGCGCGCCAGAGGAAGCGGAAGCTCTGCGCTTCATTGAGGCGGCCACGGAATGGCCGGAGGACTGAGGCGCGGCGATATCGTCACCGTCTCGGCGCCGGGCGATTACGGCAAGCCACGTCCCGCCGTTATTGTGCAATCTGACTCTTTGAGGGCGGCCGATAGCGTGTTGGTGAGTCTGCTGACCAGTACGCTGCGCGACGCTCCGATCTTTCGGCTAACCGTCGAGCCCCGCGCCGACAATGGTTTGCGGGCGACTTCGCAGGTGATGGTCGACAAGCTCGCTGCAGTTTCGCGCGGCAAATGCGGCCGAGTGATCGGTCGTCTCGATCAGGACTCGATGGTGGTTCTGAACCGGATGCTCTCTGTGGTCTTAGGGCTTGCAGACTGAATTTACGCGCCTATACGGCACGGCCATTTAAAGAGAGGCGGCGCAAGATACGCCGCCTCTCCCCTTGAGGACGAAATTCTAGCAGGCGCCGGAACGCAGGACCTGCCCCGGCATCGCGCCGCTAAGCTTGCCTTCGTGGTAGAGCTCCTGGCCGTTGACGACCACGTGCTCGATTCCCCGCGCCGGCATCACCAGACGCCGGCCGTTGCCGGGCAGATCGTTGCGCATCTCGCCGCGCTTGTTCGAGCCGACCGTGTTGAAGTCGAAGACGACGACATCGGCGGCCATCCCGGGCAGCAGGCGGCCGCGGTTTTTGATCCCGAAGAAGTCCGCCGGCTCCGATGTGATCCGCTTGATCGCATGTTCGAGCGTCATCACCTGCTTCTCGCGCACCCAACGGCCGAGCAGGTAGGTGCAGTAGCCGGCGTCGCAGAGCATATCGACGTGGGCGCCGCCGTCGCTAAGTCCGACCATCACGCGCGGATCGGTAATCAGTTCGGGGATGCGCTCCTCGGTGGCGTTGAAGAGTTCCATGGTGAACTCCATGCCGAGGTCGTCCTCGAGCGCGAGGTCGAGGAAGGCGTCCACGCCGTCGCAGCCGCGCTCGCGCGCGACGTCGGCGACGCTCTTCCCGATCAGCGGGGCAAAGGCCGGGTTTTTCACTTCCTTGATTTCAAGCCGTTCCCATTTCCCGCTGAAGACCGCAGGCCGCTTCATCGCTTCGCGAAACGCATCGCGGAATTTCGCGTCGCGATAGACTTTCTTTTGGAACTCGGGTTCTTGATTGAAGACCGGATTCCAGCAATCCAGATTCGCGAAGATGAATGGCGCACGTAGATTAATCTGGATGATGAGCGGGCGGCAGGTGACCTGTGGGATACCGCCGCGGCGAATTAAAGGTTCCGCCTTGCTGAGCGTGCTCTGGGCGGCCTCCGGCATGTCGTCACGATTCAGCACGGCCAGCCAGGTAATCGGGCGGCCGCTCTCGGTCAGCAGGAAGTCGAGCAACTCGTATTCCTCGTCGCTGATCTCACCGACGGACTTGGTCAACGCGAGTTCCATCGAGCCTTTGCCGAGTTCCTTAAGAGCATTGGCGTAAGCCTTGAATTCGTCGCGACTGGCGTTGCGGCAGGCGATCGGGCGCCCCTTGTAGCCGATATGCTGAGGTATCGTGGTGGTGGTGAAGCCCAGCGCGCCGGCCGCGACGGCCTCTTTCAACAGCGCTTTGATCTTCGCCGTTTCCTCAACGTTCGCCGCGCGCTCCATCGACGCTTCGCCCATCACGAAGTGACGGAATGGCGTCAGCGCAGCGAGGAAACCGAGGTTGATTCCGCTGCCGCGCCGCTCGGCCGCATTGAGGTATTCGGGAAAGGTTTCCCAGTCCCAGGTGACGCCCTTGCCGAGGACGTCGAAGGGGATGGCTTCGACATTGACGAGGTCCCAGGCGGCGATCTCGCGCGAGGCGGGTTTGCACGGCGCGATCCCGACCCCGCAGTTGCCCATCACGACGGTGGTGACGCCGTGCCAGGAAGACGACGTGATGTAGGGATCCCAGCAGATCTGCGCGTCGTAATGGGTGTGCGGATCGACGAAGCCGGGTGCGACGATCAGGTCTGACG
>JBOHWF010000451.1:0-13733 GCA_050736455.1 Binataceae bacterium (SeqCode)
ATCATATGTTGGACCGCCTTTTCGGTGGTCGACCGCCAAAAAAAAACGACACCCTACTGGACCCGGGCTGCGGAACCGGGGCGTTCCTCGCTGGGATTTTACGCTGGTGTACGAAAAACGCCGGCGAAGCTCCGCAGATGGTTGGCATCGAGTCGGAGCCGAGGCGCGCGAGTCAAGCACAAGCTGCCTTCGTCGGGAACGAGAACATTGAGATCCGTCGCGCGGACTTTCTGATCGACCCGATCGAGAATTTTGACTTCATCGTCGGAAACCCGCCTTATGTAGCGATCTACGGCCTTTCCGAAAATGAAAAACGTGAATTTCGTTTGGCTTTTGCGAGCGCGAGAGGCCGCTTCGATCTTTACCTGTTGTTTTTTGAGCGCGCTCTCAAAAGCCTCAAACCTGGCGGGAGGATGGTCTTCATCACACCTGAGAAATTCCTCTACGTCTCGACGGCCGCTCCGCTGAGGTGCTTACTGACCTCTTTTCAAGTGGACGAGATCGAGTTGGTTGAGGAAGAAAGTTTTGGTGATCTGATTACGTACCCGACGATTACCACGATCATCAATCGTCCAAGCTCGAAACCCACATCAGTTCGCTTGCGTGACGGCACCGTCCGGGACTGCGCGCTCACTGGTGGCGGAGCATCCTGGATGCCGATTATTCGGGGGGTTAAAGCGGACCCCTCCGAAACGCCCACATTGAAAGACATCTGCGTAAGGGTGAGTTGTGGCGTGGCGACCGGTGCTGACGAGGTTTTCGTTCGGCAAACCAATTCACTAGAACCCGGACTGGCTAAATTCGCACTACCCACAATCGCCGGTCGCGAATTAACATCGGGAGGGCAGATCAGCAATCAGCGGAAGTATTCGATCCTGGCGCCATATTCGGAAAATGGCAAGCTCTTGCCTGAGCAACGTCTCGGCGCGCTCGGAAATTACTTACGCCAACCGCATATCCGCGAACAGCTTGAGAAACGAAGCTGCGTTCGGCACAAGCCGTGGTATGCATTTCACGAGACCCCGCCGTTGCGTGAAATTCTTCGACCGAAAATCCTCTGCAAAGATATCACGGAAACCCCGCATTTCTGGATCGACGAAACCGGAGTATGGGTTCCGCGGCATTCGGTTTACTACATCGTGCCCTTAGACGCAGACAAAATCGAGTCACTGTGCGCGTACTTGAATTCGCCGCGAGTGGCCCAATGGCTGATCGGACATTGCCAGAGAGCGGCGAGTGGATTCTTACGACTACAGAGCAACATCTTGAAAGCGCTCCCAATTCCTGACGATCTTGCGCCCCTGCGCTACCGGAGAAGCCCGTTAACCCGACAGCTCGAACTGCGCCCGGAGGTGAGCGCTTCTGGAAGCGCCGCCTCCCGATGAGCACGCCGTTCGACGCGGTTATCGGGCAAATCAAAGGTCGGGGCTTTCACAACCATCGACTCGAGGATCATTCGGATATCGTAAGCGAAGGCATTTTAGAAGATTTGCGCCAACGATGCGCGCCGTTCAGAGCTGATTTTACTGACAGCAAAATCACCTCCTGGCGAAACGTCCGCACTCCAGGCGCCCGCAATCGAAAGATCGACCTCCTCGTGGGTGAGCCCGACTCAGCGGGAAACGCTGATCTCGAAAAGCTCCGTTTATGTGTCGAAAACAAATCCGTAGTCACGGCGCACCGCAATCTTTACGCGAGGTTTGATGACCTCAACGAAGCTCTACAGGTGCTGCATCGCGCGAAGGCTGAGGCTGTACTAGTCGCAACCATAATTTTTGGCGTTGCCGAGCGGGTGCTCAACGTACCCGATCGGATCAAGCCGATGTATCGAGGGCGGCGATCAGATTTTGACCAACTGGTGGTCCCCCGCTTGTCATCCGGGGATCAAGCTCTGTGGGAGCAATTCAGCTGGGCCGTTAGCGTCAACAGACCGGGCGATCCTGCGAAGACCGTCAACAAATTTCGACAACTGCCAACGCGTTCTCCTGGCCATACCCACGTCGTGGGATACGATTACGTACTTCTGGTCCCTGCGTTTATAGATAATGTGAATACGCCCTTTATCCCAAGTCGAGACGATCCGAGAAGCCTCAATATCGACGTTGAGCGAGAATACGAGAGGATGTTAGAAATATTGTGCAAAGCGTACACAGCGCGCTGGCACCTCTAGTCCCGTCTTAGCGGACGATCTAGGTTCTCTTAACGTTTGACGGCGCTCGCGCGACGGAATTAAGGTCGCGAGAGATTCATCCCGCCGGAGGATTCAGTCATGGCAGGCAGCGATCTCGAAAAACGCATCACCGAGCTCGAAGACCTCGAAGCGATCAAGCGGCTCAAGGCGCTCTACTGCGATATCTGCGACGACGACCATAACCCCGAGCGTATCTGGAAGATTTTCGCCGACGACGGCATCTGGGAGGGCGGCGACTTCGGCCAGGCCAAGGGCCACGCCGCGATCCGCAAGCTCTTCGAGGGCTTCAAGCAGCTCATCAGTTTTTCCCAGCACAACGTCTTCAATCCGCAGATTGTCGTCAACGGCGATCGCGCGCACGGGAGCTGGTACTTCCTCGGCCCCTTCACCTTCCGCGAGAAGAACGACGCGCGCTGGATCGCCGCCCGTTACGAGGACGATTACGTCAAGCTCAACGGCGAGTGGAAGTATCAGCATCTGCGCGCGATCATCCGGACGGTCGCGCCCTACGAGACCGGCTGGGCCAAACAACAACACTAGCGGAGCGCAGCACCAGTGGAGCGAAGCGGAACGAGCGAGCGAGTCTGCGAGCCGCGTGCAGATTCTTAAGACCCGCGCAGCGAGCACAGGGGGCGGCCGAGTCTGCGAGGCGCGGCCAAGGCATGGCCTCTGCGAGCTGCGTCAAAAATCCTGATTCGTCGAGCGAGGATCCGCCGAGGAGTTCTCATGAAGTTTGGACTGATGTTCGTAAATTCCGGGCCGTTCAGTAATCCCGACCTGCTGGCCCATCTGGCGATCACCGCCGAAAATTGCGGCTTCGAGTCGCTCTGGACGGTCGAGCACGTCGTCATTCCCAAGGGCTTTCAGACGCCCTATCCATATTCGAAAGACGGCAAGATTCCCGGCGGCGAAGACGTCGCGATTCCCGATCCGCTGCTGCCCCTGAGCTTTGTCGCGGCCCTGACGAAAAAGGTGAAGCTCGCCACCGGCGTGATGATTCTGCCGCAGCGTCATCCGCTCTATGTGGCCAAGGAGATGGCGACGCTCGACCTGCTCTCGGGCGGGCGCACGATCCTCGGGATTGGCTCGGGCTGGCTCAAGGAGGAGTTCGACGCGCTCGGGCTCGATTTCCATACGCGTGGCGCGCGCACCGACGAGGCGATCGCGTCGATGCGCAGCCTGTGGCGCGAGAATCCGTCGAGCTTTCACGGCAAGCATTTCAACTTCGGCCCGGTCGTGAGCTTTCCCAAACCCGCGCAGCCGTCTGGCGTGCCGATTCATGTCGGCGGCCATTCGTCGGCAGCGGCGCGCCGTGCCGGCCGGCTCGGCGACGGTTTTTTCCCGGCCCTCAGCGACGCGGCCAAACTCAAGGAGCTGCTCGCGCTGATGCGCGCCGAGGCCGCGAAGGCCGGCCGCGACGCCGCCACGATCGAACTCTCGTGCATCGGGAGCGCCAAGCCCGACGCGATCAAGCCGCTGCAGGACGTTGGCATCCAGCGTGTGGTCCTCGCGCCGCCGGGCTTCGACAAGGAGGCCCTGTCGCGCGGCCTCGAGAGACTCGGCAACGAACTGATCACCCGGGTCTAAAGGCAATCGAGCACTATCATGAAAGCAGCAATCATCTTCGCCAATTCGGGGCGTTTCAGCCGCCCCGAGCTCTTCGCCCAACTCGCTCGCGACTGCGAGCAACTCGGCTTCGAATCGATCTGGACGGTCGAGCACGTCGTCATCCCGCAGCCGCATATGCCCTATCCCGGCTCCAAAGACGGCTCGATGCCCGGCGGCGACGAAGTGCCGATCCCCGATCCGCTGATCCCGCTCGCCTACGCCGCCGCACTCACGACGCGGCTCAAATTCTCGACCGGCGTGATCATCCTGCCGCAGCGCCATCCGCTCTATCTCGCCAAGCAACTCGCCACGCTCGACCTTTTGTCCAAGGGCCGGATGATGGTCGGAATTGGCAGCGGCTGGATGAAGGAGGAGTTCGCCTCGCTCGGCGGCGGCTACAATGTTCGCGGCGCGCGCACCGATGAGTCGATCCAGGCGATGCGCGTGCTGTGGCGGGACGATATCGCGAGCTTCCACGGGGTGCATTTTCATTTTCACGATGTAAAGAGCTTCCCGAAGCCGATTCAGAAAAGCGGCATCCCGATTCACGTCGGCGGCCATTCAGCCGCCGCCGCGCGCCGCGCCGGCAAATACGGCGACGGCTTCTTCCCGACGGTCACCGACCCGGCCAAGCTCAAAGGACTATTTGCGCTCGTGCGCGAAGAAGCAAAAAAAGCGGGCCGCGATCCTGACGCGATCGAATTCTCCGCGATGGCGGCGCCGCGCACCGAGTCGCTCAAAGCGCTTGCCGCAGTCGGCGTCACGCGCGCCGTCTTCAGCCCACCGTCGTCGGATCCAGCAAAACTCCGCGCCGGCCTCGAGCAGGCCGCGCGCGAAGTTGCGAAGGTCTAGATTCTAATTCGCGAGTCAAATCGTCGCAGGTGGCCACAGGATGAGCTGGGGAGCTTGGAATGTCGCCTCAGGCAGGCTTGCAACAGGCGCGCGAGGACGACCTTTCGGCCGTGCTTGTGCTTTGGGAAGAAGCTGGCGTCACGCCTCCCAGTGCGACCGATTCGATCGAAGGATTGTCCGGCTTGCTTAAGGAGCCGGCGGCGATCCTGTTGGTGGCGTGGCTCGACGATCGGATCGTAGGTTCAGTGATCGGCGGATGGGATGGCTGGCGAGGCAACATCTATCGCCTGACGGTGACGCCCGAATATCGGCGGCGCGGCATCGCGCGCCAGTTGGTCGCGAAGGTGAGCCGGGCGCTTTTCGACAAAGACGCCTGGAGACTCTCGGCCTTGGTGGAGCACGAACATCGTTGGGCGATAGATTTTTGGGACTCCCGGCGCGACCTGGGCTATGAGCGCGATCCCAAGTTCGTCAGATACACCGCCGACCGCACAGCCCAGAAGCCGGTCGGAAAGCGTTAGTGGAGTTTAATCATGGCGCTTGATTCATCGTTGGTTGGAACGCAGGTGGGGCCGGTCGAGGCTGGCGTCGACGCGCGCTGGGCGATGGCCTATGCCGCCGCTCTCGGCGATACGGCCGACTGCTATCTCGACACGCGGCGCGCGGAGCGCATTATCGCCCATCCGCTTTTTCCGGTCTGCTTCGAATGGCCGGCAGCCGCGGCGATTCGCGCCAAACTGCGCGCGAATATGGCGCCGCACGAACCCGCACGCGGAGTCCACTTGACCCACCATACGATTCTGCATCGGCCACTGCGGCCGCCGATGCGCTTGCGGACGAGCGCCGAAGTCCTCGGCATCGAGCGGCGTTCTGCCGGCGCCTTCGAGCTCGTGAAGTTCACGACCGTCGATCACGCCGGGGCGCCGGTCTGCACAACCTACTACGGGAGTCTTTATCGCCAGGTCGAGGTCAACGGTCCCGACCGTCCGGCCGATCGATCACGACCGCTTTCGCCGGCGACTGCGCCCGCGCAACCGCGCGCCGTGATCCCGATCCGGATCGGGGCCGGCGCCGCTCACATCTACACTGAATGCGCGCGGATCTGGAATCCGATCCATACTGACACCGCAGCGGCTGCCGCCGCCGGGCTGCCCGGACTGATCCTGCATGGCACCGCGACGCTGGCGATGGCTGTATCCGCGATCGTTGAGGCTGAGGCGCACGGCAATCCTGCGTGCGTCCGCGAGGTCGCGGGCCGCTTCGGTGCGATGGTGCTGATGCCCTCCGCGCTGACAGTACGCATCCAGTCCCGCGAACCGTGCGATCGCGGCGACGCGATCTTCTTCGAGGCGCTCGGCGCCGATGGCGGCCGCACGATCCGTGATGGCGTCGTCATCATCCGAGGGTAACCACATGAAAACCCGCCAGTGCTGCAGACGCATCTTCACCTGAAAAAATGAAAACCCGAGCCGCAGTCGCATACCAACCCGCCGCGCCGCTGGAGATCATCGAAGTTGATCTCGAGGGCCCCAAGGCCGGCGAAGTCATGGTCGAAATCAAGGCGACCGGGGTCTGCCATACCGACGCCTACACGCTCTCCGGCAAGGACCCGGAGGGGCTGTTCCCGTCGATCATGGGGCACGAGGGTGCCGGCGTCGTCGTCGAGGTCGGGCCGGGCGTCGCTTCGGTTAAGGCGGGCGATCATGTGATTCCGCTCTACATTCCGGAGTGCCGGCATTGTCCCGCCTGTCTCTCCGGTCGGACGAACCTCTGCACCGCGATTCGCGAGACCCAGGGGCGCGGCGTGATGCCCGACGGCACGAGCCGCTTCTCGATCGGCGGCAATCCGATCCATCACTACATGGGAACTTCCACCTTCGCGAATTTCACCGTGCTGCCCGAGATCGCGGTCGCGAAAATCCGCGAAGACGCCCCCTTCGACAAGGTCTGCTATGTCGGTTGCGGCGTCACGACTGGAATCGGCGCGGTAATCAACACCGCGAAAGTTCAGGTGGGCGACCGCGTCGTGGTCTTTGGCCTCGGCGGTATCGGGCTCAATGTCATCCAGGGCGCGCGCATCGCCGGCGCCTCGATGATCGTCGGCGTCGACGTCAATCCGGCGCGGCGCGCGATGGCCGAGAAATTCGGCCTCACCCATTTCGTCAATCCTGACGAAGTGCGCGGCGACCTCGTGCCCTATCTGGTTGATTTGACCAAAGGCGGCGCCGATTTCTCCTTCGAGTGCGTCGGCAACGTCAAGCTGATGCGCCAGGCGCTCGAGTGCTGCCAGCGCGGCTGGGGTACCTGCGTGATAATCGGCGTCGCGGGCGCCGGCGAGGAAATCGCGACGCGCCCGTTTCAGCTCGTCACCGGACGCACCTGGAAGGGCACCGCGTTCGGCGGCGCCAGAAGCCGCCGCGACGTTCCCAGGATCGTCGATTGGTACATGAACGGGCGCATCAACATCGACGACCTGATCACTCATACGATGCCGCTCGACCAGATCAATCACGCCTTCGATTTGATGCACGCAGGCCAATCGATCCGGAGCGTGATCATCTACTAAAAAACTTCTGCTGGTTTTTTGAAGCTTCTGCTTGTTCCGCTTCGCCGGCGTATCTACCGCCTGATCACGGCTGGCCAACTGAAATCTTATTGCCGCTATCCTGACACTGGCGGATGATCTGTGTCATTGGCCATCGCACGCTAATCCATGTCTTTCCGCATAGACGGTCTTGGGCGATTAGAGATGCCAGAGAGCAAATTGAAAGATTAAAAGTGTGTTCATCATCTTTAAGACTATGGAAAGATATTTGCAGCGCGTATGAGTGAATCAACATCAGAGCGAGCGCCTTCTTGTGATGCAAGCGAGCCAATGCTAGATTTGCGCCGCTTGGGTACACAGATTGCCTTGATCAAGGTTGGCGCTCTGGGTGACGTCGTCCGGACGACAACATTGCTGCCTGCTTTGAGACAACTTTATCCCGATATGGAGTTGACCTGGATTAGCAGCAAGGAGGCTCTCCCGCTCCTTCGCGGAAATCCCGACGTAACCCGCGCCGTAGCGTTCGACGATCCATTATCGGCATCTTGGCATCACATAGATTACGATTGGATGATTTGTCTCGACGACGATCGGGCCCTCTGCGAGCTCGCCAGCAGCCTGAAGAGTTCGCGAATTTCGGGGGCTTATAAGTCAGGAGACGAGTGCAGGTACACCGACGATCTGGCTCCATGGTTCGACATGGGCTTGCTTCGACCGGCAAGCCAAGGCGGGCTTAAGCGTGCAAACGAGCTGAAGAAGGACAATCGTGAGACCTACGGTGAAGTCATCTACCGAGGTCTTGGCTTTTCCGGGCCGGTTGCTCGACCCTTTATCAAAGTCCCTCGTGCAGAGCGTCAAGCCGCTGAGGAATGGTTCAAACCGCGCGGACTCGTCCGACCCATCGTCGGCCTGAATACCGGCGCCGGCACGCGCTGGCGTTTCAAGAGCTGGGGCGAGAATCAGAGCGCCGAACTCGCCCGCATGATCGTTGACCGGTTGGACGCGGATGTGGTCGTCCTTGGGGGCGCTTCGGAGCGCGAGCGCAACGATCGGATCGTCGCCGCAGCAAAGCGTCGCAACGTCTGCGTGGCGCCGACTGATCTAAGTCTGCTTGGCTTCGCGGCATTTATCGAGCAATGCAATCTCTTGATAACAAGTGATTCATTAGGGCTTCATTTAGCAACAGCGTTGAAGAAGCGAATCGTCGCGTTTTTTGGTCCGACCTCGGCCGCGGAAATCGATCTTTACGGCCTGGGCGAAAAGCTCTCGACGCCGCTTGCCTGCGCAACCTGCTATCTGCGCGACTGTGATGTCAGGCCGCACTGCATGGACTCGATTTCGGTCGATCAAATGTTCGATGCTGCGGCAAAACATCTTGTCTTTAGTGCTAACCCGTAATATCTACTCTTCTTAAGCTTTAACTGCGGAGACCGCTTTCCTATGAGCCGAATTGCGATGGTGGCAGCTTGCCCGTTCCCTGGGAACTTCGGCTCGTCGGCGTCGATTCGTGAACTATCGAAAATTTTGGCCGACCGCGGCTACGAGGTTCACGTCGTTACCTATCCTACCGGTGACGACCGTCTGCCGGTGGGCAAAGCCCACGTCTGGCGCACGCGCTACTGGGGCAAGAAGCGGCAGGAGTTCACCGGCCCCGCCTGGCAGAAACTTATTCTCGACCTGCTGATGGTGTTCAAGCTGATCCGGGTCATCCGCCGGGAAAAGATCGATGTGATTCACGCCCACAACTACGAGGGCGTCCTCATCGGCGTGATTGCGAAACTCTTTACCGGGCGGCCGCTGGTTTATCAGGCGGTCAATCTGATGGCCGACGAACTGCCGAGCTACAACTTCATCCGGCCCGCGTTTATCGCGCGCCGGCTGGCGACGATGCTTGATCAGTTGGTACCGCGCCTGCCCGATTTCGTCATCGTTATCTCGAAGGAGCTCGAGAGCTATTTTCGCCTTCGCGGTTTCGGCCCGGATCGCATGGCGCTGATCCCCCCGGGGGTCTTTCCCGCGATGTTCGCGCATCCGGACCCGCAGCGCATCCGCGATCATTTTTCGCTGGGTGTGCGCAAAGTCCTGATGTACACCGGTGTGAGCAACGTTTTTCAACGGATCGATTACCTGCTGAAAGTTTTCAAGACCGTCCTGGTGCGAGAGCCGGCGGCCGTTCTGATGGTGGTGAGTCCGCTCAGCGGAGAGGCGGATCTGGTGAGAAACCAGGCGTTCGCGTCGTCGTTGGGCATCTCCGACAGCATCATCTGGGTCGAGGGACAGGCGTTGGCGGATCTGCCGGATTATCTCGCGGCCGCAAACGTAGTCGTCATCCCGCGGCCCGATATTCCGGGCTATCCGCTCAAGCTCCTGAATGCGATGGCCGCAGGCAAGCCGACGGTCTGTTTCGCCGGCGCCGCCAAGGGCGTGGCGCATCTGCGCGACGCCTTCGTCGTGCCGGACCACGACCTTGACGCGATGGGCCATGGAATCCTGACCCTGCTGCGCGACTCGGCGCTCTCCGAATATCTCGGCGATGAAGCCCGGCGAACCATTTTGACCAAGTTCGACTGGGAAATTCTCTGCACCCAGATCGAGGGCGTTTACAGCCGCGTCCTCGGTTCCGCCCGTCTGGTCCGGTCCGTGCAAGCGAGCGCCGCCGAGCGCGAGCCGGCGCGCGTTTCGACCGACTCGGACGCCATGGTCGCAAAGTAGTTCTCACAAAGTAGCTCTCAAAGCCGTTCGTCAAGTAGGTCCGCGACCGCGGCTCGACCGCGAGCGCTTGATCGTTTCGCACACGGGTTGAGTGAGGGCGCGAATATCCGCAAGCTGTGTATGTGGGCCGAACTCTAGACCTGACGCGCTCCGTCCGCCGTGGGCTCGCCCTTGCCTTAGCCTTCAGTTTGATCATTTTTCTGGCGCAGCTCGCGACCGCCGCACAACCGTCACCACCGGCGGCGAAGGGTCCGTTCTTTCTGCCCGCGGGTGACGCGGCGAAAATCGTGACGGTGACGCCCAGCGGCGAGGCCGAGGCCGGATTCACGGTCATTACCGAAGCCGCGGCGACCAAGGAGCGCGGGCCGCGCAGCACGATCGCCAAGTTCGGCGAGGTTTACGTCTTCAGTCCGGACTTTATCGCGGTTCATCGCGACCAGCCCACGCAAATCGAGTTCTGGAACCTGCAGGCCGATGACGAGCACGACTTCGCGCTGCTCGGCCCCGACCTGAAGGTCCTGATGTACGAGATATTGCCACCACTGCAAAAGCGGTCGTGGGTCTTCACGTTTCATCGCGAAGGCGTGGTCAACTTCAAATGCCTGCGTCATCAGCCGGCGATGAGCGGGCAAATCCTGGTGTTGCCGCCGGCGTCCAACTGAAACGCCGCAGGCCCGTGAAGCGATCGGCGCAAACCTTCGCTCGCGCGCAGCGCGGACTCGAGCTGCGCGAACTGGCGCTGCTCTTCATGCGACTCGGCACGACCGCCTTTGGCGGTCCGGCGGCGCATATCGCGATGATGGAAGACGAGGTGGTGCGGCGGCGCGGATGGCTCTCGCACGAGAGCTTTCTCGACATGATCAGCGCCTGCAATCTGATTCCGGGGCCGAACTCGACTGAGATGGCGATCCATATCGGTCATCGGCGGGCCGGGTTCGCCGGGCTGGCGGTCGCCGGCGCCTGCTTCATCGTACCGGCGGCCCTGATTACCGCGGCGCTGGCCTGGGCCTACGTCGAGTTTGGCGCGCGGCCGCAGATGGCCGGAGTGCTGTACGGCGTCAAGCCGGTGATCATCGCAGTAGTGGTGCAGGCGATTTGGCGATTGGCGCGATCCGTTCTGCAGACGCGATTCCTGATCGCCGTGACCGTCGCCGCGACCGCGGCGGCCTTCGCCGGAGTCGACGAGATGGTGATTTTGTTTGCGGCCGGCGCGATCACGATCGCAGCCGCGCGCTTTCGCCCTGGTCCCGCCGGGGCGGCCGCGGCTGGCGCGCTGATGACGGCCTCGAAAGTTGCGGCTACGGCTGTCACGCCGTTCAGCCTCGGCGCGCTCTTTTTGATTTTTCTCAAGATCGGAGCGGTCTTGTTCGGCAGCGGCTATGTTCTGCTGGCTTTTTTGCAGGCCGACCTCGTCGATCGGACGCACTGGCTCACGCAGGCGCAACTGCTCGACGCGGTCGCGATCGGACAGATCACCCCGGGTCCGGTGCTGAGCACCGCGACCTTTGTCGGCTATCTGCTGGGCGGCAAGGCCGGCGCCGCGTTGGCGACCGTCGGGATTTTTCTGCCGGCGTTTTTCTTCGTCTCGATCAGCGGGCCGATACTGCCGCGTATCCGCCGTTCACCCACCGCCGGCGCGTTCCTCGACGGGGTCAACGCCGGCTCGTTTGCCCTGATGGTCGCGGTGACCTGGCAACTGGGACGCGCTGCCGTCGTGGACGCGACGACAGCCGTCTTCATGCTGGTCAGCGCGCTTCTGCTGCTGCGCTTGCGGGTGAATTCGGCCTGGCTGGTCCTGCTGGGCGGGGCCGCCGGCGCCCTCGCCAGCGCGTGGCGATGACCGCGATCAACGTTGACTGGCGACAAATTACGCGCAGTGAACGATAACAAGATATGTATATACATTTATCTAGTTTCGTGTTTTCATGAAGCTAGAAGTCAGCGGCTTTGACTGGGATGACGGCAACCGAAACAAGTGCCGCAAGCATGGAGTTTCGCTCACGCAGATTGAGGCACTGTTCGCGCGCAGCCCGCGCATTGCCCCTGACCCAAAGCATTCGGCGGACGAGGACCGTTTGATTGCGGTGGGAAGAACCAGCACCGGGCGACCCGTCTTCGCGGCTTTCACGATACGCACGAAAAACGGCCGCCACCTCATCCGCCCGGTGACGGCCCGCTACATGCACGCCAAGGAGATTGCAGCCTATGAAAAAGAAAGTCCCACGACTTAAGACCGACCGGCAAGCCGAAGAGTTTCTTGCCCAAGACCTCTCCGACCTTGATTTTTCACAGTTCAAAGAGGCGCGGTTTGAGTTCGAGAAAAAAGACGAGCAGGTCAACATGCGGATGCCCAAGCCGTTGCTGGCAGCGGTGAAGGCGCGGGCCAAAGCGCGCGGGATCCCTTACACGCGCCTCATTCGGGAAACACTCGAACGGGCAATGGCCGCGCCGAAGTAACCTCGCAGCAGCGAAAAGAAGCAAGGATCCTTCACGAAAGCAATCGACACAGAAAACGCCGACAGGCCGCGCGCTCGACGTCGTCGCGCGGGCCTTGCGCCCCGGCGAGGTCTTCGCCGGCTACGTCCCGACGTCGTCGTCAGGATCATCCGGGAGCTCGTCGTCGTTTTCGAGAGTTTCCGGTGCGCTCGCGGCTTCTGCGATAACAGGCGCTGACGCGGCATCCGCCAGGCGGCGGGCGACGATGATGAAGGCGCTGTGCGCGACCATCCGATGGACCGGGCGCACGCTCATCCCTTTGACGTGCCAGTTGCGCAAGAGCGTCTCGAAGCTTTCGATCTCGGCGAACCGCGGATGCAGTTGCAGAGCTTCGACGGTCTCCTTGAGTTGGAGCGCGGTCGGAACGTAACCGACGAAGACCCCGCCGGGGCGCAAGGCCCGCGCGACGATGTCGAGCGCGCGACCCGGCTCGGGCAGATCGAGGAAGAGGCGATCGACCGCAGTCTCGTCGAAGCCGGAGTAGAGGTCGCGCAGCTTGAGTTCCCAGTTGGGCGCAGCACCGAAAAAGGTGGCGACGTTGCGCCGCGCGCGCGCCGCGAAATCCTCGCGCAATTCGTACGAAATGACGCGACCGTGAGGACCCACCGCGCGCAGCAGCGCCAGCGTAAACGCGCCCGCCCCAACCCCGCCTTCGATCACCGTCGCGCCCGCGTAAACGTCGCCCCAGATGAGCATCGGGCCGGTGTCCTTGGGATAGATGACCTGGGCAGCGCGCGGCAGATGGGGAATCAGGTCAGCGTAAGTCGGACGCAGGATCAGGAAGCTCTCGCCGGAGCTGAGTTTGACGCGCGAGCCTTCGTCGAGCCCCCACAACTTATCGGCGGCGATCTCGCCGCGAATCGAGATCTTGCGCCCGCGCTCGAGAATCTTCAGGTAGCGGCGGCCCTTGCGATCGATAAAGAGGACCGCGTCGTTTTCCTGGAGTGCCGGGTTCACGGTGACCGTTCGGGCAGCTCAGCCGAGCCGCGCGAGGTGCTCCGTGAAGTCGAGCAGCTCGACCCGCCAGGGCGACTCGCCCTCGCGCGCGAGAATCTGAATCGAGCCTAATTCGATTAGCGGCTCGGCCGGAACCAGGCTGCGCACGATCACGCGAATGACGCCGCGATGCGCCACCAGCAAAGCCGACTGAGCTCCGGCTGCTGGCGTGTCCAGCCGCGTGAGCATCTGCGCAAGGCCGCGCGCGACCCGCGCGGCGAAGCCAGCGCGGCTTTCACCGTGCGGATAGGCGAAGTCGGGGGCGAGGCGGTCGCGGTTCCAGCGCGCGAACTCCACCGGAAAGCGCAGCTCGATCTCCGCCGCGGTCAGCCC
>JBOHWF010000452.1:0-11045 GCA_050736455.1 Binataceae bacterium (SeqCode)
GCCTGCTGCACATGGAGATTGCGCAGGAGCGGCTCGAGCGCGAGTTCGGACTAGAGCTCGTAATCACCGCTCCAACCGTCGCCTACCGCGCGCGCACCACCGCGGGCGCGGTCCTGACGGTTGACAACCCGGCGCGGCTGCCGCCCGAAAACGAGCTCGAGGAGATCGCGGAGCCGTTCATCTTGGCGGCGATTCACGTGCCCGAAGAATATCTCGGCGCGGTGATGGGTCTGTGCGAGGAGCGCCGCGGCGTCCAGCGCGACCTCCGCTACGCCGGTCATCAGCACGTCATCCTGCACTACGAGATGCCGCTGGCGGAAATCGTCTTCGATTTCTACGATCGATTGAAGTCGGGGACGCGTGGTTACGCCTCGCTGGATTATGAGTTTCTGGACTTCCGTCCGGGCCATCTGGTTAAATTGGACATCCGGATCAACGGCGAGGTGCTGGACGCGCTCTCGATGATCGTGCATCGCGACCGCGCCTATGAACGCGGGCGGGCGCTGTGCCAGAAAATGCGTGAGCTGATTCCGCGCCAGATGTTCGAGATTGCGATTCAGGCTGCGGTCGGGGCCAAGATTATCGCGCGCGAAAGCGTCAGCGCGCTGCGCAAGAACGTCACCGCGAAATGTTACGGCGGCGACATCACCCGCAAACGCAAGCTGCTCGAGAAACAGAAGGAAGGCAAGAAGCGGATGAAACAGGTGGGACGGGTTGAAATTCCGCAGGAGGCGTTTCTTGCCCTGCTGAGGCTCGGGGAGTAAGCGCGGCGTGAGTGAACCGGCGCGCAACTGGCCGGCGGCGCCGCCCGCCGAATCGCGCAAGTCCGCCCTGCGCGAGTATGGCGAGGCTTTCGCCGTCGCGCTCGCGCTGGCGATCGTGCTCCGCACTTTTCTGATCCAGGCGTACAAGATTCCGTCGGGCTCGATGGAGCGGACGCTGCTGATTGGCGACCATATCATCGTCAACAAGCTGGTCTTTGGCCTGCGCATGCCGGATTCAATTTTCGGCCTGACGCCGCTGGCCGGCGAGATCCCTTACGGAAAATATCTGTTTCAGCTCGAGCCGGTGCATCGCGGCGATGTCGTGGTTTTTGTTTACCCCGAAGATCCGACCAAAGATTTCATCAAACGCGTCGTCGCGATTCCGGGCGATGTCGTCGAAATCAAGGACGGGATGCTGATCTTGAACGGCGCGCGGGTTGACGCGTCATACACGCGCTTCGAGGTCGCGCCCAACGAACGCTCAACGTCGCCCCGCGATACGCTTGACGCGGTCAAAATCCCGCCCGGACAATACTTCATGATGGGTGATAATCGCGACCGCAGCTACGACAGCCGCTTCTGGGGGCCGGTGGCGCGCGACGCCATCGAGGGGCGCGCGATGTTCATCTACTGGTCGTGTGCCGACGACGCCTCGCCGCTTACTTGCTTCTATGACGTCCGCTGGTCACGGTTGTTCCACCCGGTCAGATAGGTTATCCAATTGATCATGGAAGGGGAGACTCTGGTGGGTGAGGACGTGGTCAACCGGATTGGAACACTGCTCGAACAACTGAGCGCGCGTTTCGATTTGGTGCTGGAAGCGGTGACGGGCTTCGGCGGCAAGCTCGACGCGGTGCGTGGCGAGATGGTTGGACAGTTCGCCGAGGTCGGCCGCCAGGTGCGGTTCATCTCCGACCGGATCGCCGAGAATCGCGAAGCCAACGCCCTGACCCGCGCCGACCTTAGCGCCGAGATGGTCCGACTCGGCGAAATGCTCGGCGCGACTCGGGTTGAGCTCCGCGAGCAGCTCGGCACAATTCGCCAGGAACTGACGCAGACCGAGGAGGCCTCGGCCGCGCGCCTCCGCGAGCGCGTGGCGGAGGAGCTTTCGCGCGGCTCGGCCGCCGCGAACTCGCAGCTCAAAGGCGAGATCGCCGCGGCCGGCGAGGCCCTGCGCCGGGAGCTGGCGGCGGCGCGCAAGGATCTCGGGCGCGAATTGCCGGCGGTGGCCGAAGGCGTCCGCGAGGAAATTTCCGCGTCGTCCGAGGCCCTGGTCAAGAAGATCGACAGCGAGCTCAAGCAGACCAACAAGGCGCTGACCAGTCTGACCCGGAAATTCGAGCGCTTCGACGATCGCCTGACGGTGCAGACGCGTGATCAGGATCAGCGGCTGCGCAAGCTGGAGCGCCGCAGCGCGGCGCGCTGAGATAATTCTGGATCGGGTTGGGGTGTCGGCGGGGGCGGGTTGTGAATAAGTTGCGAGGCGCGTGAAAATCATGAATTGACTGACGGCTGTCGCGCGTTAGAATCCTCATAGCCTTTTAAATCGCCCCTGCGAGGGCGGTAAGGGGAAAAGATGAAATTGGTGTTCAGAGTTGGCCGGCCGCATACGCGCGCCGGTCTTTTTTTCACGAAGATGCCGGCAGACCGGGTTCTGGCGTGAGCGCGCCGGCAACGCTAGCGATGGACCGGGAGGCAGTCGCGCGTGCGGTCCGGCGGATCGCGCACGAAATCGCCGAGCGCAACGCCGATCGGGAGCGGATAGTCCTGGTCGGAATCGTGCGGCGCGGCGCCAAGCTGGCCCACCGCGTCGCCGAGGCCCTCGCTCAGATTGGGCTTGGACGGATTGCAGTCGGCACCCTGGATATTTCCTCCTACCGCGACGACGGCCGCGGCGCGCCGGGGGACCCTCGATTGATCGGCCGAGACGTACCGTTTCCGCTCGAAGGGCGGCGCGTAGTGCTGGTCGACGACGTGCTCTATACCGGACGGACGGCGCGCGCCGCGCTGACCGCGCTGGGTGAACTGGGACGCCCCGAAGCGATCGAGCTGGCAGTTCTGGTTGATCGCGGCGAACACGAACTGCCGATCCGCGCGGACTACGTCGGCAAGAATATCGCGGCGCCGGCGGGCCAGCGCGTTTACGTCAGGCTGAGCGAAATTGACGGGGTGGACGCCGTCGTGATCGGCGGAGCGAAGGCGACGTAACCGATGCCGCGAATTCGCAAATACGATCTGGTCTCGATCGAGGATCTCTCGCTCGGCGAGATCGAGCGCATTTTCGCGCTCGCCGATACCTTTGCCGAAGCGCTCGAACGCGGACAAACCCTCACGTTGGCGAGCGGCCTCGTGATGGCGACGCTGTTTTACGAGCCGTCCACCCGCACGCGCCTGAGCTTCGAGTCCGCGATGCATCGCCTTGGCGGTGCGGTAATCAGCTCGGCGGATATGCATTCGTCGTCGGCGGCCAAGGGCGAGAGCCTGGCGGACACGGTGCGCGTAGTTTCCGCATACGCGGACCTGCTGGTCGTGCGCCATCCGAATGATGGCGCGGCGCGGGTGGCGGCGGAATACGCGTCGGCGCCGGTGATCAACGCGGGCGATGGCAGCCGCGAGCATCCGACGCAGACGCTGTGCGATCTCTATGTCCTGCGGCGCAAGAAGGGGCATCTCAAGGGCCTGACCGTAGCGATTTGCGGTGATCTGAAATTCGGCCGCACGGTTCACTCGCTGATTTATGCGCTCGCGCGCTTCGGCGCGAATATCGTGACGGTGCCTTACGGCGGCATGGACCTGCCGGAATATGTGCTGGGACGCGTCGCCGCGGAGCACGACTACGCGCTGTCCTCGATCACGATCGACGAACTTCGATCAAAATCGGGGGCGCTCGACGCTTTGTACCTGACGCCGAGCGGGCCGCATCAGATGGCGCTGTTTACCGGCGACGATCTGCTGGTGAAGGTTCCGGTCGCGCCACCATCGGCGCTCGATGCGTTCTACGTCACGCGCCTCCAGCGCGAGCGCCTCGCGGACAAGGAGGACGCCGCGGGCGCCTATGTCCATTTCGACGCGCGGGCGTTGCGCAGCAGCCGGACCCAGGAAGCCGTCGTGCTGCATCCGCTGCCGCGCACCGACGAACTCGCGTATGAGCTCGACGACGATCCGCGCGCGATCTATTTCGAGCAAGCTGCGGCAGGCGTGCCGGTGCGGATGGCGTTGATCGCCTGGATGCTCGAGTGCGCCGAGCGCGAGCAACGGCCCTCGGCGCACGGAAGGCTGATCGCGTTCAAGCACGAAGCGGCGCCGCGCTGCGCGAACGCCGGTTGTATTTCCCGCCACGAACCGGCTTACCTCGCACCCCGCTTCCGGCCGGCGCGCGCGACCGACCGCTCGGTGTTGGCGCTCCGCTGCGATCTGTGCGAACGCGAGCTGCGCGCCGAGTACGTCGGCCACGCGACCACGCGCCGCTACTATCATTTCGACGAGAATCTCTACGGGTATGTGCAGCAGTGGATCGAAGAGGGCGCGCTCGCGGTTTTCGAGACCGTCAAAGAAGCCGAGGAGCGCGGTTACGAGCCTTACAAGCGCGGTCCCCAGCGCGAGCTGATGGACGCGGCCGAGATTGAGCAAGCCTGTCAGGCCATGACCGATCAGATCGTGGCCGACCTCGCAGACCCGGCGCTGCTCGCGATCGTCGGTGTGGTCAGCCGCGGAGCGATCCTGGCGATGAGAATCCGGGAATTCGTTCAGGCCCGCACCGGCGTGCGTCCGGCCTGCGCCGCGGTGGATGTTTATGCGAGAGATGTCGGTTTGCGCCGAATCGAAGACGGCGGTGCGGAGTTCAGCGCAGACGGCCGCGCGATCGTGTTGGTTGACGATGTGATCAACAGCGGCTGGACCGTGCAGCGCGCGATGACGGCGTTATGGCGGCATGGGCGTCCCGCGTCGGTGAAGCTCGCCGTCCTGATCGATCGCGGCCATCGCACGGTGCCAATTCGGCCGAATTATATCGGCAAGAGCATCCCGACGGCGCAGACCGATCGGGTACAGGTGCGTCTCAAAAGTCCCGGCGACGACGGCCGCAAGCTGGCCGACCGCGTCGTGATTTACTCGATGGTCGAGCCGTTTAGCGAAATCCGGGCGGCGCGATGAGCCGGATTCTTCTCAGGGGCGGCCGGGTCATCGATCCCGCGCGCGGTTTCGACGATGTATCCGATCTCTGGTTGCGTGATGGTCGAATCGCACCGGCGGCAGCGCTGGCAAAGTGGTCGGGGTGCGAAGGCGACCCGGTGGTCGACTGTGCGGGCTGCTGGGTGGTGCCGGGGTTGATCGATCCGCACGTCCATCTGCGCGATCCGGGCTTTCCCGCGAAGGAGACAATCTTCAGCGGGCTCAGCGCCGCGGCGGCGGGCGGCTTTACGACCGTCGCCGCGATGGCGAATACCTCGCCGGTCAACGACACTCCGGAGATTACGCGCTATATGCTCGAGCGGGCCGCGCAGGCAGGCGGCGCGCATCTCGTGCCGGTCGCGGCGATGACGCGGCGCCTCGCGGGACGCGAGCTGACGGACGTCGGCGCGATGGCTGCGGCAGGGGCGCGAATGTTCTCCGACGACGGCCTGCCAATTGACGATGAAGCCTTGCTTGCGCGCGCGCTGCACGCCGTGACGGCGGCGGGGTTTGTGATCTCGCTGCACGAAGAAGACCGCGCGCTCACCGCGCATGGCGCGATGAATGAAGGCGGAGCGGCGCGGCAACTGGGCTTACGCGGCATCCCGTCGAGCGCCGAGAGTGCGCGCGTGCGGCGCGATCTCAAGATCGCGATGGGCGCGAGGGCGGCGGTTCACCTCGCACATATTTCGACTGCGGAGTCGGTGCAAGCGGTATGTGAGGCGCGGCAGAGCGGCCTCGAGGTGACCTGTGAGGTCGCGCCGCATCATTTCACGCTCGATGATGAGGCGGTGCTGGAGTGCGGCGCGAACGCGCGGATGTCGCCGCCGCTGAGAAGCCGAAGCGATCGTGACGCGATCCGCGCGGCGATCGCGGACGGCACGATCGACATGCTCGCGACCGATCACGCGCCACACGACGCGGCGTCAAAGAAAATAGATTTTTTGGGGCCGCTTTTCGGCCCGGACCGCCCGGCTCGGCCCCTGTCGCCCGATGAAGCCGAAGCGCTGGCAGCCGCGGCGAACGGCGTGGTCGGCCTTGAAACTGCGCTTGGGCTTGCGCTCGCGCTCGTCCACGAGGGTTCAGTCACCCCGCGGCGGATGGTCGAGATGATGTCGATGAATCCCGCACGCTTGCTTCATCTCGAGGGTGCGGGCACGCTCGCGTCGGGCGCGCCCGCCGACGTGACCGTGATCGATCCGAATTGGCGCTGGACGGTCGATCCCAACAAGTTTTTTTCGCTCAGCCGCAACACGCCATTTGCCGGAAGGAAGCTCAGGGGAAGGGCGCTACTGACCATCGTCGCAGGCGAGATCGTCCATGACGCCCGCGCACGAGGCGGCCTCTGATGACTGCGCGAGAGGCGATCCTCGCGCTGGCGGACGGACGGGTGTTTCGCGGCCGGGCCTTTGGCGCGATGGGCGAGGCAGTCGGTGAGGTGGTGTTCAACACCGCCATGACCGGCTACCAGGAAGTGCTGACCGATCCGTCTTACAAAGGACAGATCGTCTGCATGACCTATCCTGAGATTGGCAACGTCGGGATCAATCCGGAAGACGACGAATCGGCCCGGGTCTTCGTCGAAGGCTTCGTGGTGCGGGAATATATCGATCGGCCGTCGAATTGGCGTTCGGAGATTTCTCTCGGCGAACATCTTGAGCGTGCGGGCGTCGTCGCGATCGAGGGGATCGATACGCGTGCGCTGGTTCGCCACATTCGCACCGCGGGCGCGCAGGAAGCCGTCATTTCCAGCGTCAACTTCGACGTCGAAGCGCTGGTTACGAAGGCCAAGGCTTCCCCCGGACTCGTCGGCCGCGACCTGGTTAAGGAAGTTACGTGCGCGGCGCCGTATGCCTGGGAGACTGGTGATTGGGAGCTGGGAAGCGGCTATCGGCAGTCCACGCAGCCGCAATTGCGGGACGCGCCACTGGTGGTCGCGCTGGACTACGGGATCAAGCGGAACATTCTGCGCCGGCTGGTCGCGACCGGCTTTCGCGTGAAGGTGCTGCCCGCCTTCGCCACTGCGGAGGAGATTCTTGCGTCCAATCCGGACGGGATATTTCTATCGAATGGGCCGGCTGACCCGGCCGCAGTGCCCTACGCCTACGAGGCGCTACGCGGCGTCCTCGGCAAGCGGCCGGTCTTTGGCATCTGTCTGGGTCATCAGCTTCTCGGCCTGGCGATCGGCGGCAAGACCTACAAGCTCGGCTTCGGCCATCATGGCGCCAATCATCCGGTGATGGATTTGCGGACGCGGCGGGTCGAGATCACGTCACAGAATCACGGCTTCGCGGTCGAAGCCGAGTCGATCGCGGGCCGCGCCGAGCTCTCGCATCTCAATCTCAACGACCGCACTGTCGAAGGCATGCGCGGCGTGGGATCGCCGTTTTTCTCCGTGCAGTATCATCCTGAGGCTTCGCCGGGACCGCACGACTCCGGCTACCTGTTCGCGCGTTTTCGCCGGCTCGTGGAAACCTTTCCGCGCTACGGCGCGGAGGCGCTCGAGCGCATCGCGGCGGAGGAGGCGGCGCCGGGCTGATGCCGCTCCGCAAGGATCTCAAATCCGTTCTGCTGATTGGTTCTGGCCCGATCGTGATTGGCCAGGCTTGCGAGTTCGACTATTCGGGGACGCAGGCGCTCAAGGCGCTGCGCGAAGAAGGACTTCGCCTCATCCTGATCAACTCGAATCCCGCGACCATCATGACCGATCCGGAACTTGCGGACCGCACTTATATCGAACCGATGAGCGCGGAAATCATCGCGCAGATCCTCGAGCGCGAGCGTCCGGACGCCATCCTGCCGACGGTCGGCGGGCAGACGGCGCTCAACCTCGCGATCGAGCTGGCCGAGTCAGGCGTGCTCGATCGACTCGGGGTCGAACTGATCGGCGCGAATCTCGCGGCGATAAAAAAAGCCGAGGATCGCGATCTCTTCAAGCAGGCGATGGTCAAAATCGGACTGGCGGTGCCAGCTTCCGAGATCGTGCATTCGATCGCGGAGGCCGAAGAAGCGGCGGCGCGCCTGGGGCTGCCGCTGATCATCCGGCCCTCGCGCACGCTCGGCGGCACGGGCGGGTCAATCGCGCGGGACCCGGAGGACCTGCGCGAAAAGGCGCGCTGGGGCCTCGAGCTCTCGCCGATCCACGAGGTTCTGCTCGAACAATCGATCGAAGGCTGGAAGGAGTTCGAGCTCGAGGTGATGCGCGACCGCGCCGACAACGTCGTGATCGTCTGCTCGATCGAGAACTTCGATCCGATGGGCGTGCACACCGGCGATTCGATCACCGTCGCGCCGGCGCAGACGCTGACCGACAAGGAATATCAGATCATGCGGGACGCCGCGCTGCGGATTATCCGCGAGATTGGCGTCGATACCGGTGGCTCGAATATCCAGTTCGCGATCAACCCGCTCGACGGCCGGATGGCGGTGATCGAGATGAACCCGCGCGTCTCGCGCAGCTCGGCGCTGGCCTCCAAGGCGACCGGTTTCCCGATCGCGAAGATCGCGGCGCGGCTCGCCGTCGGCTACCGCCTCGACGAAATCGCCAACGACATAACGCGGAAGACTCCAGCCTGCTTCGAACCGACGATCGACTACGTGGTGACGAAAATTCCGCGCTTCACCTTCGAGAAGTTCCGTGCGGCGTTGGATGAGCTCGGTCCACAGATGAAGTCGGTGGGCGAAGTGATGGCGATCGGCGGGACCTTTAGGGAATCGCTGCAGAAGGCTCTGCGCTCGCTCGAGATCGATGCGTGGGGCCTGGAAAGCCGCGTGCTGGGGCTCACGCCGGAATCGGCCCTGGCGGCGGTACGCGATCATCTGCGCGTGCCCAACAGCGCGCGCCTGCATTATCTGGCGGACGCACTCCGGCTCGGCGTCACGCCCGCCGAAGTTCACCGCCTCACTCGGATCGACCCCTGGTTCATCAACGCGATCGCGGACATCGTCGGCGCCGAATCGCGCATCGCCGCCGAGGCGCTCGGCCCGGAGCTTCTGCGCGAGGCCAAAGCGATGGGGTTTTCCGATCGGCGCATCGGAGAGCTGAGCGGCTTGAGTGAAACCGCGGTCGCGCGGCGCCGCCGCGAGTTCGGCGTCACGCCGGTATATAAGACGGTCGATACTTGCGGCGCTGAGTTTGAGGCTTTCACGCCGTATCTGTATTCGACTTACGCGGCGGAGGACGAAGCGCCGCCCGATGAACGCCGCAAGGTGATGATCCTGGGCGGCGGGCCCAACCGCATCGGCCAGGGCATTGAGTTCGATTACTGCTGCGTGCACGCGAGCCTCGCGCTCAAAGAAGCCGGCTTCGAGACCATCATGGTCAATTGCAATCCCGAGACCGTCTCGACCGACTACGACATTTCGGACCGGCTCTATTTCGAGCCACTGACCTTCGAGGACGTGATGGCGATTGTCGAGCGCGAGCGGCCGATGGGGGTCATCGTCCAGTTCGGCGGGCAGACTCCGCTGAAGCTCGCGATGCCGCTGGCGCACGCTGGTGTGCCAATTCTCGGCACCCCGCCTGACGCGATTGATCGCGCCGAAGATCGCGAGCGCTTCAATCAGCTGGTCGAGAAATTGGGCCTGCGCCAACCCAGGGGAGTGCTTGCGCGCGACGCGAATCAGGCGATCACGGGCGCTGCCGCGATCGGCTATCCGGTGCTGATTCGGCCTTCATACGTGCTGGGCGGGCGCGCGATGGAGATCGTCGCCGACGAAGGCGGCCTCCGCCGCTATCTCGATCAGGCGTTCCAGGCTTCGGAAGCCCGGCCGTTGCTGGTCGATCGCTACCTCGATGGCGCGATCGAGGTCGACGTCGATGCGATCGCCGACGCCGATCAGGTAGTGATTGGCGGCATCATGGAGCACGTTGAGCATGCGGGTATCCATTCCGGCGACAGCGCCTGCGTGATTCCCCCGCGCACGCTTAGCCCGGAGACGCAGGATGAGTTGATGCGGCAGACCCGGATGCTCGCGCGGGAGCTCGGCGTGATCGGGCTGATTAACATGCAATACGCGATTTTTCACAGCGAGATTTACATTCTCGAGGTGAATCCGCGCGCGTCGCGCACGATCCCGTTCGTCAGCAAGGCGATCGGCGTGTCGCTGGCCAAGCTCGCGGCGCGCGTGATGGCGGGCGCAAAGCTCGCGGATCTGGGCTTCGAGCGTGAACGGACTCCAGCGCACGTGGCCGTGAAGGAATCGGTGTTTCCCTTCGCGCGCTTTGCGGGCGTCGATACGCTGCTCGGTCCGGAGATGAAGTCCACCGGCGAAGTGATGGGCATCGATACTTCGTTTGCCGCGGCCTTTGCCAAGGCGCAGTTGGCCGCGGGGACCGTGCTTCCGACCGCGGGCCAGATCTTCATCAGTGTGCGCGACGCCGACAAGCCGATGCTCGAGCCGATCGTACGCGGGTTGTCGGCGCTCGGGCTCGGATTGATCGCCACTGGCGGCACTGCGCGCTATATCGAACGGTTCGGTCTGAAGTGCGACACGGTGAACAAGGTCGCCGAGGGCAGTCCGCACATCGTCGATCTGATGCGCGCAAATCGGATCGCGGCGGTGATCAACACGCCCGACGAACAGGGCGCCGCCGACTCTTTCTCGATCCGGCGCACGGCGCTCGAACTGCGGTTGGCGTTTTTCACGACGATGGCCGGAGCGGAGGCGGCGGTCGAGGCGATGACCGCTCTCAAAGCGTTCGGACTCGAAGTTCGCGCGCTCCAGGACTATCACGCGAATTGAGTGCGTCGGCCGACCCGCGGCGTGGGCAATCGGCGGCGACCATGGCGCCGGGGCTGACGGCCAGTCTGGTCGAAGCCGCAGGAGTCGGGCCGAAGCGCCAGGCGATCCTCGAGGCGCGCGGCCTCGTCACATTTCTCGACGCGTTGCGTCATCTGCCGCGGCGTTACGAAGACCTTCGCCGCCGCGATCGAATCGCGGACCTGCGCCCCGGCGCAACGGCGGTGATCGAGGGGAAGCTGGAGCATCTTCAAGCCCGTCCGATGCGTGGGATGCGCTGGCGGCGGATGACGACGGCGACGCTCCGAGATGCTGCGGGCGCAACGCTGGCGGTCACCTGGTTCAACCTCCGCGGTGACGGCCGCATGC
>JBOHWF010000453.1:0-2950 GCA_050736455.1 Binataceae bacterium (SeqCode)
GTCAACACGAGGTTCCTAATGCCGGCGCAGCGAAGTATCAATTCGAGGTCAGTTGAGTAGAAGCCGCCTTTGCCAGGCTTGTCGACGATGATCTCGTCCTCCCGCGGTGAAAGTTCCGGGATGATCTGCCAACCCGGTTCGCCGCGCACCAGGATGCGGCCGTTGGGGCCGCGATCGCCGATTCCAGCGCCGATACGGCGGCTGCGCCATTGCTTGTAGGCGGGCAGATCCGAAAGGTCGCGGCGATGACCCTCGCGGGTATGGAGAATATGGCATCCCCACGATCTCGCGGCCGCCAGCGCTTTGCGGATTGGTTCGATAGCTGCGCGGGTGAGCGAGATGTCGTAGCCCATCTTATCGACGTAACCACCCTCGCCACAAAAATCGAATTGCATATCGATTACCATCAGCGCGGTGTTTGTGGGCTGCAAATCGCCGTCGAATGGGTAGTCGTAAGGGTCTCCTGCGATCGTCATCGTCCTGCGCCGCAAACCAAAACCGGACTCGTACGAATCGGAGTTGGACCTAAACGCGGCCTGCGACCGCGCCCGCGAGGGCGTAATTCGGATGCAGCGCCAGAACCCAGCTCACCGCGCGCTCGACCACTTCCTGCTGCCGCACAACGTCGAGTACCGAATGCACACGGCCGGGCCAAATCTCGATTTTGAGGCGCTGGCGCGTGGCGACGTCGAGCTTGCTGAACAGATGTTTTTCGGCGACCTGGAACGTGGTGTATTCGTAATCCTCGGCGCCGTAGAGAAAGAGCGCGCAGGCGCGTGACTTGACCAGCCGATCGAAATTCTCCTGGAACCGTACGGCGAGCCGGTCGTCGCCGAGCGCGCGTCCCAGCGTGCCGCGCAAGGCGATTTTAATCGCCCGCCACGCGAGCTTCCGCGTCGAACCCGAAAACAGTACCTGCCGCCAGCGCTCCGGGTCGAGCGCCCAACCCGTCATGTTACGCCAGGTATAGACGTCCGACGACGGCAGGCGCGTGACCGGCGCAGCCATCACCAGCAGCCCCTCGATCGCCGCGGCCTCGCCGTCGAAGGCTGAGAGCGCGGAGAGCCCGTCGAGACAAGCGCCCCACATCACAAAGCGGCGATGGCCGAAATTCTCGCGCGCGTAGTTGATTGCCGCCAGAGTCTCGAACTGACGCGGCTTCTCCGGGTTGATCGGCAGGTCCTCGCCCTCGCTTTCGCCCCAGCCGTTCTGGTCGAAGCGGATGCAGCCGAAGCCGCCCGCGGCGAGGCGCCGCGCCGCCTGTACGGTCATCCGGCGATGCTCGAAACGCGGCCGCGAAAGCATCACAACGCACAGATCAGCCGGCGCCGCCTCCGGCGCGGGCGGCGTATAGATGCCGATGAGTTGGCCGCGCGGACCGTCCATCATAAAGGCGCGCTCGGCCCGCGCCCGCGCCAAATCCTGCGGAGTTTCACGCCAGGGCATTGAGCCACGCTCCGGTCTGTTGCAGCAATGGGGTCGAAACCCAGGGGATGCGCCAGAATTGCCAGCCCGGTTCCTCGCTTATCCGGACCGAGGTGACCTTGGCGCCACGCGCTTCGAGCGCATGGGCAAGGGTTTGATTCTCCGCGGTCATGCTCACTCGTGGCTGAATCTGCGCGAGCAAAGTCGGTCCGTTCCAACCCTGGATCGTGGTGGCGAGGTTGGCGTTGCGCGAACTCAGATAGAACTTCGCATGGAGATAGGTTGCGTGGATATCGGCGCGGCCGTCGCGTTCGACGCGGTTGAGGATCTCGTCGGCAGTCTCGCCGAACTTTTGGCCCCGCGCGGCCGCAGCGAACAACAGTCCGCGCACGAACTGGCGGAAGTAGTCCTGGCCGCGATGGACCGGCTCCCACAAAATCAGTCCGGCACTTTCGGGATACTGACTCAGCGCCGCCGCAGCGACTATCGCGCCGAAGCGCACGCCCATGAAGATCACGCGCTTGGCCCCGGATCGTTCGCGCACGCATGCCGCGGCACTGAGCGCGTCCTCGACCAGTCCCTCGAGCGTGATGTCAGCAAAGTCGCCCGAGGAATCGCCGTGCCCGCGCGCATGATAGAGCATCGCGGGATAGCCAATCGCCGCCGCTGCGCGCACCGCCATCGCGAGCATTCGCGTTGGCACCATGTGTTCCAACCCGATGCTATGGCAGGCTACGATCGCCGGCGCGTCGGGACGAGGCTGCGCTGGCGGACAGTAGAAGCCGTAGAGCGGGCGTCCGGCGGACGAAAAGAATAGCGGCTGCGGTTCTACTCCCACTAAAGTCAAACCCTCAATTTGCGAAGCAAGCTTTGAGCTTACGCAAAGGCTAGTTTTGTTTCAACGAACTTTCTTAAGGACTGCGCCACGCCTCGGGCGCTCTTAAGCTGGCGCACAAATTCTTCAGCGTTCCGACAAGTCGCCGGACGGCGTAAGCTGTTTGCGCGATGCAGAGAGATACGCCGCCGCGATGAATCGCGATCAACCGTTGAAACTCCCGGTTTTTCTCGGGGTGGGGCCGCCGCGCACCGGGACGACGTGGCTGCACGAGACGCTGGTCGGTCGCGCCAATCTGCCGCCGGCCAACAAGGAGATCAAGTTCTTCGACCGGCATTATGACCTGGGGCTGGAGTGGTACGCCGCGAATTTCGATCAGAGCTCGAAGTTGGTGACCGGCGAGATCTGTCCGACCTACTTTGCCTCGGCCGCGGCGCGCGAGCGGATCGCGCAGCTCTCGCCACGACCAAAGATCATTTGCACCTTTCGCGATCCGGTGGTGCGGGTATTCTCGCTCTACAAAATGAAGCGGACCTACGGGGATATCACCTGGGATTTCAAGGACGCGCTTGAGCGCGATCCGGAATTGATGGAATCGAGCCGCTACGCCTATCATCTGGCGGAGTGGCGGCGAATTTTCGGGGAGGCGAACGTCCTCGCAGCCTTCTATGAGGACTTCGCGAGCGATCC
>JBOHWF010000454.1:0-6527 GCA_050736455.1 Binataceae bacterium (SeqCode)
CGTGAGCGCCTTCACTCTACCGTCTGGTTCCGCAAATAACTGGAATAAAGGCAGACCGCTTCGCGGACGCAGAAACCGGTACCGGCTTCACTCGCGTGAAGCTGTCCGAGATCCTTCGACTCCGTTCGCGTCGCTCACTTCGCTCAGGATGACAAAACAGACACTCACCGGGCCTCCTCGATTATGCAAATTGCCTATAAGACATCGCACTAATGCATCGGGAAGCCGAAGACGCGGCCGACGTTGTCGTGCACCATCTTGCGCGTATCCGCTGCAGGAATCCCGGCGAAGTTCGCAGCCACCTTCTTGCGCGAGAACGGCCAGACGCCTTCGGTGTGCGGATAGTCCGAGCCCCACATCAGGTTATCGACGCCGATCAATTCGCGCGTCAGCACGCCCGCGCGATCATCCTCGAAGGTCGCGAAAAACTGCCGATGAAAATAGTAACTCGGCGTCTCGGGCAACTTCGGTTGCATCCAGCCCTTGTGGTCGTCCCACCAATGGTCCATGAAGTTGAGCACCGACGCGATCCAGCCGACGCCGCCTTCGACCATCGACCATTTGAGCTTGGGAAAACGCATCGCCGCGCCGCCCCAGATCAGCCGCATGATGGTGTCCGACATCCCGAACTTGACGACGCCGACATTGATCCCGCCGGCGCCCGGGCCGTGCGCGATCCCGTAAGGCTCGCGGCCGCTGAGATGAAGTCCCGCCACCATGTTCAAATCCTGTAGCGCCGCCCACAACTCGTCCCAATCGGGGAGGTTATAGGCGCGATCATCGACCCAGGCTGGCAGCATGATTGTCACCAGACCGAGCTTGGCGGCGCGCTGCGCTTCCTTGACCGCCCACTCGACCGGACCGCGATTCGGCAACATCGCCGCGCCCTTGAGCCGATCCGGATGAACCGAGCAGTACTCGGCGAGCCAGTCGTTGTAGGCGCGGCACGACGCGTAGATATATTCGGCGTCGGGCGAACGGATGATGTGCAGTCCAACGCCCGGATAGATCACTTCGCCGGAAACGCCGTCGAGATCCTGATCTTTCAGGCGCGCGTTCGGCTCCCACGAGCCTTCCCGATTCTGCTCGTAGCGATAGCCCTTGGGCACCGGAATTTCGATACCCTGGGCCTTCAAGTCGGCCATCGGTCCCTCGAAGGCCAGCGGCCGCGGCCGGATGCCCTCGATAACGATGTAATCGCCGGACTCGTCCAGCGCACGGATGCGCGGAGCTTTGTCGCGCCACTTGGCGTCCATCCGCGTTTCCCACAGATCGCGCGGCTCCATGATATGCGAATCGGCGGAAAGCAGACGTTCAGCGTATTGAGCTTCGGCCATGATTATCCTCCGTCGGGCGGAATGGATTCCTGCCCGCGCGTTGATTTTACTTACGCGCGGTCGTCGCCGCCACGCGTGGCGGGCGACACGGTCAGCGCGGCCACGATTTGATCGACGATACCGTCGGCTTTGGCGCGAATCTCGTCGTCGGTCGCGTCCTGAATCGGATGCGTGACGAAGACTCGAGGCGCCTCCGGCAAGCCCAGGGCCTTTGACTGAACTTCGGCGGCGTCGACGAAAACGTCAGTTGCGATCACTACTGTCGGTTTGCCGTTGATCTCGAACCAGATTGAATCGTGCATACTGCACGTTATGCATGACCCTCAATCGGCGAGGGCTTCGACGATGAAGTCGCATTCCTCCATCATCTTGCGGCGGACGTCGTCGGGCGCCGGTTTGGCGGGCGTGGGCTTGCGATACGCCTTCACCTCGATTCCGGGGATGCGTTCGGGCAAGCGCCGCATCAGTTGATCGATCATGATGTCGCCGCGCGCCTTGTTGATGTCGAGCAGGCCGATCGTGCCGGCGATCACTTCGCTGCGCGGCGCCAACGATCGGCGGACTGGCACGCGCTCATCAGTAGGATCAAGAATCTGGGTCATGGCGCCTCCTCAATTTTGCTCAATTTTGCGACTGGTGGGGGCTGAGCCGTAAATCCCGCTGGCCCATCCGCCGAACATCACCGAGAACTTTCCGGCGGGACCTCCCGCCACCACCATATTGATGTTTTTCGTGCTTTGGAACTTCGGAATTCGCTTGTCCAGTTCCGCTTCGGTCCGCGGCTGCTGATTTACCTGATCGGGCAACGCGCCCAGGCCGCCAAAATCGTCGGTCGGCAGCAGTTCGCGCAGCGGCCGCGACGTCACGTGCTGAATCTGGCGGCGGACGTCGTCCTTGCTCCAACGATCATGCCAGAGCGTATCCACATGCTCGGGCGAAACGACCAGCAGGATATCGCCGAAGTTGTGCGTCTTCGGATGCCACGAACATTCGACCCCGAGCCCGAGGCTGCCGGCCAGCGCCCGCGCCGTCCGCGAGGTCTGATCGGCGATCTGATGAGGTCCGCCTTCGAGTCCGAAGCAGGTGACCACGCTGTCGTTGGCGTCGAAGCCGCGCTCGACGTGCAGCGGCGCCCACGGACTCCGCTCCTCGAACTCCGCGAAGCAGCAGGTGTATTTGCTGGGTGAGCCGAGGGTCGCGCGCTCGACCCCGCCCGGCTGGGCGCCGCCGACGTTGCGCACGATGAGTTTGATCGCGCGCCCGATCGTCGCGTTCGCGCGATTTCCTTGTCCCAGCACATTGATTCCCATGTTCATGTCGATTTTGTGGCGAATCGGCCCGTTGACCACGATGATCGGCGTCGCCCCGTAAGTCGTTGCCGCCTGCCCGTGCATGCAGAATTCCGGGACGCAGATGACCTCCGCCGCGGCGATCACCACCGGCAGGTACTCGGGCTTGCAGCCCGCCATCACGGCATTGATCGCGATCTTTTCGATCGTGAGCGGTGCGTAGTTCGGCGGACAGACGCCGACCACTTCCTGCGCGTCGCGCGCCGTCCCCCGCAACATCCGGATGACCCGCTCGGGCGTCGGCGGGACGACCGGCAGGCCGTCGGTCAGTCCTTGATCGAACATGAACTCGAAAACATCGTCCTGCTCGGCAATCTCGATACGCCGCGCGCGAATCGGACTACCCTCCGCCTCCGCCTGCAGGCGCTCGGCGATCCCCGGCTCGACCGACTTCGAGCCGCATCCGGGCCGCGAGTCCGGGTAAATGATCCAATCGATTGGCGGCGCGGCCTTGTGACTGAGGCGCGCCAGCTCCGCATAAAGTTCCTGCCAGTCCTGCTTGCCGAACCCGACGAAGCGGCGCAACTCGCCGCCCTCGGAGTCGCTCAGAACGATCGTCGGGACGATCTCGACGTCGTACCTGAAGGAAGTTTTCAGCGCCGAATCATCGAGCATCGGGACGGCGAGCTGATGCCGTTCGACCAGAGCCGCATTGCCCTCGCGATCCTGGCCGATCGCCAGCACGTCAGCAGCGCCGCCGAAGGCGCGGTATGCCGCTTCGATCAGCGGCATCGACAGACCGCAGGTCGGACAGTCTTCCTTGACGAAACAGAGCAGCGCCGGCCGCCCGGACGGAAACGTCCGCGCTGCGCCATCAAGCGCGTCGAGCGTAAAGCCTGCCAACCTGTTACTCGCCATGGAGGTGTCTTGTTCCCGCGACTCGCCCGGCGACCGCGGTCCGCTCCAGTTTGTATTGCGCGTCTTTAACAGTTCTGTCAAAGGCGTCGCTCGGTTTGTCTGGCGCGCTGCATCATCCGATAATTAACCGCGCGCGCGAACCGGAGCAAAGCTGATGGCAAGCGAAAACGTCGTGTTTTTGTTCGATGTCGATAACACGCTGCTCGATAACGATCGCATCGTCGTCGACCTGATGCGTCATCTGGAGCGCGAGGTCGGCGCCGAGCGCCAGCAGCGCTACTGGGAAATTTTCGAGGAGTTGCGCGGCCAGCTCGGCTACGCCGATTATCTCGGCGCGCTGCAGCGCTACCGTGTCGAGCATCCGCGCGATGCGCACATCCTCGCGGTCTCACGTTTTTTGATCAATTACCCGTTCGCGACGCGGCTGTTCCCCAACGCGCTCGACGCCGTCGAGCATTGCCGGCAGTTCGGCAAATGCGTGATTCTCAGCGACGGCGACGTCGTCTTCCAGCCGCGCAAAATCGAGCGCTCTGGCCTCGCCGAAGCCTTCGACGGCGACCTCCTGATCTATATCCACAAGGAACTCGAGCTCGATGACATCGCCGCCCACTATCCCGCCGACCACTACGTGCTGATCGATGACAAGGTGCGCATCCTCGCCGCAGTCAAAAGCGCCTGGGACGCACGGTTGACGACCGTATTTCCGCGTCAGGGTCACTATGCCCTCGACCAGAAGGAAGTCTCGAAATACCCTATCCCCGACCTCACGCTCGAGCGCATCGGGACGCTGCCCGACCACGACCTAAAGGCGATGCTCGCGGCGGCCGCCTGACCTCAGGGCGCTCTCCAGATCGAAAGGTCGCGTCCGAGCAATTTTCCCAGCTCCGCGAGGTCGGGTGCACAACGCGCGCGCAGCCGCATCGCCAGCTCTGCGTCGAGGGGCGGGAACGGCGCGCCGCCGCTCATACAGGCTTCGAGCAGCGGCTCGATGCGATTGAGGGTCCGCAGCCAGCCGCGCACCTCGAGCGCATCCTTGAGCTGGCGCGCGCGCCGCGCCAGCTGCCTACTGCGGGGTGCGCGCTCGAAATGCGCGAGCATCCGCCGATCGCCTGCGGTCGTCTCCAGATTCAACGACGGGACGCCGATAAACCCGCAGATGCGATCAATATAGCCCTGGCGCTCGTGCCGGCTGTCCTCGTAAATCAAGACCAGCAGATTTTCACGGCCGAAGCGCTCCTGCCACGCGCGCACGTGTGGCGTGTAATGGATTCGCGCGAGCAGCTGGGGATTGCGCTCGAGCTCCTCGGCAAACGTCCCCTTGACGATCGCGAGCTTGCGCCAGAGCTGGTAGTGCGAATAAATGCGCGCGACCGGCTCGCGCAGCGTGCAGATGATTTTGCATCGTGGGATCTGCTCGATGATGCGCGCACGCGCGCCCGCGTCGTAAAAATAGGTGGGCGCGAATTCACCTACGACCGGCTCTCGGCAAGCTTGAAAATGACGCGCGTACCAATCGATTCCCAATTCATAGCGCCACCCGAAAAATTGCGTTTCCTTGATCCGCGCCGGCAGCCCGACGTGCCCGCGAAAGATGCTATCGAGCCAGGTCGTTCCGGTGCGCACCGGGCCGACCGCGATAAAATCGGGTAATCGCAGGGTTCTAGCTTTGCTCACGAATTTTTCGCCGTTTCGGCTTCGCTTGCTTCGTCGAAAATCGGCGGGTGCTGCTATGATTTGCACGACCGATGCCGCAATTTTCGATCATCATACCCGCGTTCAACGCTGCGGCCACCGTCGCGCGCACGCTCGACGGCGGACTCGCCCAGACCTTCACCGATTTCGAGACCATCGTCGTCGACGACGGCTCGACCGACTCGACGCGCGCGGTGCTCGAACGCTACGCCGCGCGGATCAAAATCGTCAGCCAGGAGAATCGCGGCCTGTCGGCGGCGCGCAACGCGGGCGCTCGCGCGGCGCACTCGCGATGGCTCGCGCTGCTCGACGCTGACGATACCTGGACGGCAGACAAGCTCGAGCAGGTGGCGCGGGCCATCCCGGCGAATCCCGCCGCTGTGATGCTCTTCTCGGATGCGACCTGCTTCGACCCGGCCGGCGCGATCGCGCGCGGCCCCTTCATGCCGCCGCAGCTCACGCACGCGCCCTCGCGCGAGGAGATGATGGCTGGACGTTTCCAGATTCTGCCGAGTTCGGCAGTGATTCGGCGCGACGCCTGGGAGCGCGCCGGCGGCTTTTGCGAGGAGTTTCACGGCGCCTCGGGGTTCGAAGACGCCTGGTTCTGGCTGCTTCTGCGCGAGCAGGGGCCCTTCGCCTATCTGCCGGCGCGGCTCGTCAACTATCAGGTCGCGCCACTGCTGAGCCGGCTCGAACGCTATCGGCCCGGCTTCGCGGTCTTCAAGCGCCTCGTGCGTGATCGCTACGGCGCCGCCGGCGAGCCGCTGCTTCGCGCGCGGCGCGACGCCCGCGTGAGCCTGTGGGGACGCGCCGGCCTGGCGGCGATCGCTGAAGGGCGGTCGGCCGAGGCCCGCTACGCCTTTCGCAACGCGCTCCGCGAAAATCCGTGGCGCGTGAAAAACCTCCTCCGGCTCTGCCGGACCTGCCTGCCGCTGACGCTGGCGCGGGCGCTCACGAAATCTGCTCGCGGCGCGGCCTCGATTGACGCGCCCGATTGAGCGTAGGCGGCCGCACGTGCGGCCCGAGCACAGCGCCGTCAGCGAAACTGAGCTTCCGTCCCCAACACGCGCCGCCTCCTGGTAATTTTCGCGAAAGCCTAGAGTTCGCGGCGGCCGGAGATTGCGCTCGAAAGCGTCGCCGCGTCGCTGTATTCGAGGTCGCCGCCGGCCGGCAGTCCGCGCGCCAGCCGCGTCATCCTGACCTCGGACGATTTCAAAACGCGGGCGAGGTAGAGCGCGGTGGCTTCGCCCTCGACGGTGGCGTTGGTCGCGATGATCACCTCGCGGATAAC
>JBOHWF010000455.1:0-3516 GCA_050736455.1 Binataceae bacterium (SeqCode)
GCCAATTCAGCGTGAACAAGCCCAGCAGTTGCGAACCGACGAAGGCGGCTACGATGAACCCCAGTCCGACCACCATCTGCATCGTCCGCGTGCCGCGGATCAGCAGCGCGATCCGATAGATTATGTAGGCCACGATCAGGATGTCGACCGTATCCTGCCAGCGCGGTACAGGTATCACTTCGAAGAAGTTGTGCATCCGGCTTCCGTCAGTCGTGCGCGCGCCGTACGGCCTCGACCAGCCTCACCACCGCCGCCGCCGCGCCCGCCTCATGCACCCGAATCAGCGCCGCGCCGCCGGCAATCGCCAGCGCGTTGACCGCAGCGTTGCCCGCGCGGGTTTCGGCGGCGCCGTCGCCCGCGATCGTCCGCACGAAGCGCTTGCGCGACGCGCCAATCAACACCGGGTAGCCTAGCCCGCACAGCCGCGACAGACCACCCAGCAGGGCGAGATTGTGGCGGGCAATTTTGGCGAAGCCCAGCCCGGGATCAACGATAATCCGGCGCGGGTTGATTCCCGCCGCGCGCGCGACGCGCGCGCGCGCACGGAGAAAGCGCACGACCTCCTCGAGGACGTCGCGGTAGCGCGCATACCTCATGTGATTTTCGGGACTTCCTCGCATATGCATCAGCACCACCGCGCATCCGGCCTGAGCCGCCAGCGGCGCCATCGCGGCGTCCGCCGACAGCGCGCTCACGTCGTTGATCATCACCGCGCCATGCGCCAGCGCCGCGCGCGCCACTTCAGCTTTGCGGGTATCGATAGAGACGGGAATCCGCAGCTTGCGGCGCAGCAATTCGAGCACCGGTACGACGCGCGCCAACTCGACTTCAACCGGCACAGCGTGGGCGCCCACCGGCCGGGTCGATTCGCCGCCGACATCGATTATGGCCGCACCTTCCGCCTCCAGCGTGAGCGCCTGCGCCAGCGCCCGCTCCGGCTCGAGGAAGCATCCGCCGTCCGAAAACGAGTCGGGCGTGACGTTGAGCACGCCCATCACGGCGGGCAATGCAATCACCCGGCCGTCATGTAGTCGCAGGCGGCGGCGCCGCACACGCGATCCGGCCGGCGCGACGCTGCTAGTGTGCCGCGGTTTTTTCGTCAACTGCCGCACTGGCGGCGGAACCAACGCCGGCGGCGCGCCGATGATGCGTTTGCATCAGCCACGCACCGACGATGACCGCGACCAGCGCGGTCACCAGCGCCCGGCCGGTCCAATTTCGGCGCGCGTGGCGATCCATTTCGATCGGCTCGAGGCCGCGCGTTGACGGTGTGTTGTCGGCCCGCTGGACCTCGCGCACGAAACGCATCGCGATCGCTTCCGGGTCGAGTTCGAGGAAGCTGGCGTAGCGGCGCAGAAACGGCAGGACGTACAATTGATCGGAGATCATCGAGTAGTCGTTACTCTCGATCATGCGCACGTAGTAATCCGGGATGCGCGCATCTCTGACCAGCTCGGCGCGCGACATTCCCCGGCTTTCTCGCGCGCCCGCCAGAAAGCTGCCCAGGCTCGGCGTTGTGCTCTCCGCCTGCCCTTCGTCGCTGGATGAAACCCGCACAGGTTCCGCGCCCTTTTCTCTCACGCTCGAGCCTCCCCGCCTCAGCCCCAGCCTCGCTCATATGCTAATCGGATGCCCGCGATGAACCAAGCCGCGGCGTTTGCGTTTTTCGTTTTCACTCCGACGGATGCTGGCCCGGCGGCGCGGCCCGGCTCTGCGGCCTCGACACAAAGACCGCCGGTCGATTGATTAGCGCAACTTTCTTGCCTTCAGCTCCGACAGGCGACGGCGAGGGCCGCAAACGCGCTTCGAGTCCTGCCACATCCTGCCGATTGGCTATCAGGATCACGCATCCGGGGGCCGACCAAAGCTCGCGCAAGCGCGCGTCAGTCGCGATAAAGCTCTGCGCGGCTTCGGCGGAAGCGCCGAACGGGGCCAGCTCCCCGCGATAGCCGACCAGCCGTTCCCGCGTTTCAGTGTAAAACGGTAGCGCCTGGACAAAATGATGGTACGACGCCAGCGTGCACCCGCGTCGCAAATAGGGATCGATTGTACTGGCCAGTTCGCGATACGACACGGCCGGAGTGGCGTCGACCCGGGCCTTGACTAGAATCGCCGCACTGATCACGGCGACAAGCGTGATTCCCCACGGCAAGCTGCCTGCGCTGCGCGTCCGGCGCGTCGTAACATAAATGCCCGCGGCGCCGATTCCCCATACCGCCATCAGCATCACCGCATCTCTGGCGAGTACCGCGAAGCCCTTTACGGGACCCAAGCGGCCGCTCAGCCAGGCGAGCTCGATCGCTCCGGCGCCTGCCAGCCATGCAAGATTTGCGAGGGCGAACCATCCCAGCAGATGCCGTGCGCGGCTTAGCTCCATACTCCTCACGCGCTCAAGACCAAGCCCGGCCAGAATCGCGATCGGCGGCATCGCGGGCAGAATATATTCGCCGAGCTTGGACCGTGGGATCGAAAAAAAAACGAAAACGACGGCGAACCAGATGAATAGAAAACGCGCCGCACCTCGCCGCCCGAGACCCTCATTCGCCACGGGCGAGACCCACACCTCAGCCGCGCCGTAAAAGGCAAAGTAGAACCAGGGCCAGCTTCCTGCCACGACCATCGGGACAAAGAACCATGGGCCCCAACCATGTTCAGTGCTTGAGACGAAGCGTTGGAGATGTTCGTGGACGAAGAAGAAGCTGAGGAAACCGGAATTTCGCCGCGCCGCGAGGATGAACCACGGCGCAACAATCACGAGATAAATGGTGGCGCACTCGAGCCATCTGATGCGGGAAATCGCCTTCGCACGGCGCTCAACCAGGATCCAAATCAAGCCGATGCCCCCGCCCAGCAAGAGCGTTACGGGTCCCTTCGCGAGGGTGCCCAGCGCGAGCGCGACCGACGCCACAATCATCAGGTTGCGGCCGGCGCCATCGCCAAAATCCCGCTTGCGCGCAGCAAGAAAAAAGGCCGCCAGCGCCGCAGTGAAGAAAACTGTCAGCGCCGGATCGGGCGTTGCGAAGCGCGCAAAGATGAAGAACAGCGGACTCGAGGCAATCGCGATCGCGGCGAGCAAGCCGGTGGCTGTCCCGAACATCGCTTCGCCGAGCGCCGCGGTCACCGCCACGGTGCCGGCGCTCGCCAGCGCCGCCGGCGCGCGCACTGCGAGCTCATTGCGCCCCAGCACTTTGATCGACGCCGCGGTAAGCCAGTAAGTCAGCGGCGGCTTCTCGAAATAACGCACCCAGTCGTTGCGCGGCGTAACATAATCGCCAGTGGCGGCCATCTCGCGCGCGATTTCCGCGTAGCGCCCCTCGTCCGGCTCCCACAGCGCCGGCTGGCCGAGATGAGTGAAATAAACCAGCGCCGCCACGCCGCCGTACAACAGAACACGATGGAGTCGGGTAAGCTGGGGCATTTGCGATGGAGTCTCCAAGCCGCGCCGCACAAGATCAACCGCGTCGGCGCCATCCGCATCCGGGGCAGGCCATCTTTAACTCGCTGGACGGGTTTGTC